>VGOD01000413.1 GCA_016876015.1 Chloroflexota bacterium | reverse complement strand
GCTCGAACAGCCTGCGATCGGTCAGCGGCTCGGTCTCGAAGACATCCAGGGCCGCGCCGGCCACCTTGCCCGCACGGATCGCATCATAGAGCGCATCTTCGTCGATCACGCCGCCGCGGGCGCAATCCACGATCCGCACGCCCGTCTTCATCCTGGCGACGGCGTCAGCGTTGATCAGGTGGCGCGAGTCCTCGGTCAGCGGGATGTGGAGTGTGATGAAGTCGGACCTGGCGAACAGCTCATCCAGCGATACCATCTGCAAAAAGGGCGCTGGTCCGATGGTGCGGCTGTCGTAGCCCAGGACGATCATCCCCAGGGCCGCAGCGCGCGTGGCCACGGCCGTGCCGATCCGCCCCATGCCGATGATGCCGAGGACCTTGCCCTGGATTTCGATCCCCTCGAACCGCGACTTCTCCCACAGCCCCTCACGCATCGAAGCGGTGGACTGGACGATGGGCCGCGCCAGGGCGAACAGATAGCCGATGGTCAACTCGGCCACCGAATGGGTGCTTGCGCCAGGGGTGTTCAGGATCTTGATCCCCCTGGCCTGGGCATAGTCAACGTCAATGTTGTCCACGCCCACGCCCCCACGCACGACGACCTTCAGATTGGTTGCGGCGTCAATGACAGGCTTGCGCACCTTCGTTCGGCTCCGCACGACCATCGCATCATAGCCGCCGATGATCTGCAACAGCTCGTCGGCCGTGACCTTGTCGTTGACATCTACCTCCAAACACGCTTTGCGCATCCGTTCGATGGCCAGGGGAGAGATGGAATCGCAAACGAGGACTTTCATGGATTGGCTCCCTATGCGGTAGATAAGTAGACAAGGAGACAAGGAAACAAGGTATGACCCCTTGTCCACTTGTTTCCTTGTCTACCCGTTCCCTATCTACTTGAGTCCGAGAATATCATCAATCTGCGCGGTCAACCACTCGCAGTCGGCCAGGGTCAGATCCCCCATGTGGCCGATGCGGAAGGTCTTGCCCTTGAAGGGGCCATAGCCGTCGGACACGGTCGCGCCGCGCTTGCCGAGCTCTTTGTTCAGCGCGCCAAAGTCGAAGCCGCGGGTGTTGGTGATGTGCGTCACCGTGGGCGACAGGTAGCGTTCATCGCCGTAGAGCGCGAAGCGCCGGCGGCCCCAGGCGCGGCAGTGCTCGGCCATCGCCAGGTGACGGGCATAGCGGTTCGCCAACCCCTCAGCGAACATGCGATCCATCTGCCGATCCAACGCATAGAGATGGCTGATGCTTGGCGTGGCCGGCGTGTTGTTACGGGCCGCGAACTTCTCCATCTCGACGAAGTCGAAGTAGTAGCCGCGGTAGGGGATCGTCCTGGCGCGCTCGAGGGCGCGGGCGCTGACGCTCGCCACGGTGAGACCGGGCGGCAGCGCAAAGCACTTCTGCACGCCCGCCAGACACACGTCCAACCCCCACGCATCGGTCGCGATCTCCACGCCGGCCATGCAGCTCACCGCATCCACCAGGATCAATACCTCGGGATAGCTGGCGCGCACCAGTTTGGCGATCTCTGGCACGGGGCTGAGGATGCCGGTGGAGGTTTCGTTGTAGGTCAGGCAGAGCGCGTCGTAGGGTTGGCCCCGCCGAGCCCCCTCGGCCAATGCCGCGTCCACCAGTTCGGGCGTGATGGCCTGACCCGGTTCCACCTCCAGCGTATCTGCTTCCACGCCGCACGACTTGGCGATCTCGTGCCAGCGTCGCGAGAACTCGCCGTTGAGTGTGTTAAGGGCCCGCCTGGCCACGCAGTTGCGGATGGCGCCCTCCATCACGCCGGTAGATGAGGACGTGAAGAGGAAGACGCGGCCCGTCGTGTTGAGCAGCTTCTTGAGCTTGGTCTCGCACGACTGCTGCAGGTTGGCATAGGCCGTGGAGCGGTGGCCGATCATCGGCGAGGCCATCGCCCCAAGAACGTCGTCCACCACTTCGGTGGGGCCTGGGATGAAGAGTTTCTGACGCATACCCTGTCTCCTTGCTTTATTGCCCTGGATTGGGCATCTGGCGCTGCAGGTTGAACTCCATGTATTCGATGCCCAGGTAGGCCCGCGTGGCATCGTCCGGGTGTTTACCCAGCACAACCCTGACGGTGCGCGCCTGGCCGCCGCTCCAGACGGTCAGTACGATCCGGTCGCCGGGCTTGAACTCGCGCAGAATGTCGGCCAACCTGTGTTCGGCATCCACAGCAGTGTTGTTGACGCGGGTGATCATGTCGCCTGCGCGCAGCCCGGCCTCGTCGGCCGGCGTGCCCTTGACGACGTGCTGCACCAGCGCGCCGCCCTGGCGCAGCATCTCTGGGATGCGCGTGTCGGGCATCCTCGGGATGGGCGTAGGAGTGCGCTGCGGTTGTGGAAGCTGCGGCTGGGGGATGGTCGGCGGCAGCTCGATGGCCGGCGCCCGTCGCTCCACTGGCGGTGGGGCCGCCTTGCGGCCGATGAAGTAGCCGCCCAGACCGCCGGCCAGCGCGCCCAGGCACAGACCCAAGAGCAAGGCGATGACGCCGGTGACGACGGCGATGGTCGCGGTGCGATGCTTGTTTTCCATGGATCTTCCCTCCTGATGCGATTACCGGTGAATGGCGATCGTATCTTACCATACTTCCGGCCGGAGGGCGAATGATCGAGGTCAGGTCGTGGGGAGATGCTGCGCGGGGCGCGCTCTGGCAGGCTCTGGCGGCCGGCGGAGAAGGCGCCAAGGCCTCCTTTTCTGTGGTGCGGTATGCGTTCTTGTGCTCGTTGGAGTAGGGGTAGGTGTCGGTGGTAGCCTTACACGACAGCGTGGAGTTGCTGGGCTGCCGGTTTGAAGAACAGCAACTCGCGCACGGACCAGACATGGTCGGTCAAGTCGGCAGCCATAGTCGGCGTGACGCGTAAGGTGCTGTGGATGGTGCAGAAGTTGTAGACGGCGCCTGACCAGAACATCTCACGGCGCAGGCGGGTACAGCATCGTGGCTTCCTCCCGACTCGGTTTTTTCCCTATTCTACCAGAGCCCCCTCCCCGGAATGCAAAACTCTGTACCGCACCCGGGTAACTTTCTCTGCGCCCCTACAGACGATGAAGATGCCAGTTGCATGACTCGGCAAGCGTAGGGTACAATTCCATCTGATCAATCGTTGTCTGATCATGCCAATTCTCTGACCGGTCTGGTTAGAAACGATGCCCAGGCAAGGACGCCGAAATGCCGCGCATCTTCGACAACATCGAGCACCAACTTCTCACCGCGCTCCAGCAGACGGTCGAGCTCGCCACGCGCGCCGATTTCTGCATCGGTTACTTCAATCTGCGCGGTTGGCGCGAGCTGGCGCCCCTGGTGGAGCCGTGGCCGGGCGGACCGGGTCATGCCTGTCGGTTGTTGGTGGGTATGCAGCGTCTGCCCGAAGACGAGTTGCGGACCTCGTTGAGCCTGACCGATGATGCCGAGGCGATGGACAACCAGACGGCCCTCCGCCTCAAGAAGAAGCTGGCGGAGGAATTTCGCCGGCAGTTGGTGATCGGCGCGCCCACCAACCAGGACGAAGTTGCGCTGCGC
>VGOD01000412.1 GCA_016876015.1 Chloroflexota bacterium | reverse complement strand
GTCCTATCTTAAGGACTGGTTCCGGCGGTACGGTGTGGCGATAGATTACGCCACGCAGGACTTTGCAGACGACGCAGCCGGCAATGCCCAAGAGGCCATGCACGAAGTCTTTGACGAGTGGCAGGCTGAGGAAATCCGCGAGAAGTCCATCCGCGGCCGGCGGCGCAAAGCCATGTCCGGCGAGGTCGTCTTGTCTATCAATCCGCCTTACGGCTACCGGCTAGTCAACGAGAAGAAAGCGGCGCGCCTGGAGATTGACGAAGGCGCGCGGCGCGCGTCGTGAGGATGATCTTCGACTGGTACGTGAACGGAGACGCCGATAGCAAGTCGCTGTCGTTGTTGGCTGTCGCCAAGAAGTTGAGTGAGCTACAGATACCGACGTTTTACGATCTGATCGGACGCAAGAAGCCCACTTCGGGTTACGGTGTCTGGCACCCTGCGACCGTGGGTTACATCCTGGGCAATACGGCTTACATCGGCAAGTGGGCTTATGGCAAGACGACGCGCGTGACCGAACGCGTGCGAGAGCTGCCGGATGGCCGGCGCGCGCTTGTGGCCGTGGAATCGCGCGACGATATGCCACGCGAGCGATGGATTGAGGTTGACGTGCCGGCCATTCTGGAAGGCGAAGATGGCCGCGCGCTTTTCGCGGCTGCACAGGAACGCCTTGCTTACAACAAACGTAATGCTGCGCGCAACTGCAAGCGGACGTATCTCTTGCGCGGGATGCTGACCTGCGAGTGCGGTGCGACGATGGCCGGCACGCCCGCGCCGCAAGGCGGGTATGCGTACTACCACTGTATGCGGAAGCAATGGGAGAAGTCGAACGCCGGGCGCGACCGCTGCAAGGCGCGCATGGTGCGTGCGGACTGGGCCGACGTCGCGGTGTGGCAGGAGATCGAAGGCAAGCTGCTGGACGCGGAAAACCTGATTGAAGGGCTGCGCGAGCGCCAAGCCGACGCCGAACGCGCCATCGGGCCGCTGAAGGATCAACTGCGGTGGGCCGAAGACCGGCTGGCGCAGTGCGACGCCCGGATCAAGCGGGCAATGGATTTGTACCTTGACGGGCGTTATCCGAAGGACTGGCTTGACGAACAAGTTGACAAGGAGCGCCGCGGCAAGGCCGATTTAGAACGGACGCGGCACGACCTGGCCGGGCGCATCGAAGCCGGCCGCATCAGCGACGAAGACATCGCGACCGTGGAGAGATTCCGCGCCGACGTGTTGGAAGGCATCGCGGGCGCTACGCCTGTGAACAAGCGGCGCCTGTTGGAAATCCTGCGCGTACAATGCCGCATCGTTGAGGTTGACGGCGAGCGGAAGATCGTCGGTTCGTGGCTGATCCCTGGGGATGAGATAATAGCGAATGTAACTAATCCACGTCGGTCGGCACGGTGTCTTTGGTCAGCGTCTTCTCGGCGTTGAAGGGCGTGACCATCACGCGATGGTCAATCCATTCGGTGATCGTGTCCATCACCGGCACGATCCAAAAGAGACCTGGTCCGCGCAGCGCCTGAAACTTGCCCAGGCGGAGCACCACGGCCTTCTCCCATTGCCGGCCGACCTGCAGCGCCAGCAGAATGTAGACGCCGATCAGCAGCAGCGGGATCGTGATCGCCAGGATCACGCCATCGCTGACCTCGAGCGCATCGAGCCCGATCGCCAGGCCGACAGCCAGGACGAGGAGCAGGCCGCAGAGAAAGACCGCGGGCGCGCTTGGCCCGCGCAGCGCAGTTTCTTTGACCGTCGCCTTGCGTGTCTTGGTGCTGGTTGCCATGAGACTTCCTCCTGTGAATGCGATGATCTTCAGACGGGCAGCGTGAAACGCCGCTCGAAACACTCCTCCCAGGCGCGGTGCACCTCGGCCGGCTCGAAACCCATTCGCTCCAACTCGGCCAGCCAGCCGCCGATCGTCTCGGTCAGGTGCGCATGGCGCATGGCTGCGGCGGCCGCCGGCGGCGCGTGGGCCAGGACGTAGGTGCCGCGGCCCTGTTGCGTGGAGATGACCCCCTCATCGTGCAACAGGCGATAGGCGCGCGCCACCGTGTTGAAGTTGACGCTCAGGTCGGCCGCCACTTCGCGCACGGTGGGCAACTGGTCGCCGGGCTTCAGCACGCCGGCCGAGACCAGCCCCTTCACCTGTTCGACGACCTGGGCATAAATGGGAACCTTGCTCTGAAAGTCCAGGGTTATCTGCATGGCCGCGTCCGCGGAATGAACCAGTTGTATCATTGACTGAAATGTATCATTGAGCTAATTGTACATCACAGTACCGAGGTAGTCAAGCTGGCAAGGCTGACATTGGGCTGACGGGGGAAGGACGGGGATACGGCTGACACGGGCGCAACCCCGCGAGGCCGCGTGCTCATCTTGTGGGAGCATCATGTATGGTAGAATAGGGGCGGTCGTGCAGAAATGCAGCGGCGATACGACTGGCGGCTTTGTGGGGCGTTGGATCAATTGTGGAGGGTCAGATGCGTGGCGATCGCAATACTTCGTGGCTCGTCATCCAGCGTGGGTTGGCGTTGATCCGCCGGCTGATGCGCGGCCCGGCGACGAAAGCTGAACTGTTGCAGGCAGTGCGCGCTGCGATCGGGCCGGATGCATATAGCGAATCGTCGGGGGCGGCCGATCGCGCGCTGAAAAACGACCGCGCTCTGCTGAGGGGCAAACTGGGCATCGAGATCGCCTATGATCGGGGGCAGGGGGTCTACTGGCTGGCTGACCTGGGGGATGCGGCGTGGCTCGATCTACCGGACGACGATCTGGCGGCCATTGGATTCATCTACAAGACATTCGCGGCGGCCGGGCCAGAGGCCGCACGCGTGCGGAACTTCCTGACTCGAATCGGCGCTCTGTTGTCCCCCGAGCGACGCGCAGCGGTGCAGCGTCTGCGGCCGGCGATCTCTATTGACTTGCGCGAGTTGGATGAGCGTCCCATTTCTGCACGGGTGATGCAGGTGGTTCAGCAGGCAGTACATGAGCGCCGGCGACTGGGCTTCAACTACCGGGCTGCTTCGCAAGAGGACCGGCTGCCGCGCTACCATGAGGTGGAGCCTTACGACATCCTGTTTCGGCATGGACATTGGTATCTGGAAGGCTACGATCTGTTCAGTCGCGGTGCGCAGCATGGCGAGGTGTTGCAGCAGAAGCACCGGGGATTTCGGTTGCAGGGCATTCTGGACGACGAGTGGCTGGCGGTGTTGCCAGAGCGGCTGCCTCCGGGCCGGCGACCGCAGAAGCGGCACGTAGTGCGTTACCGGCTGACTGCATCGGCGATTGCGCATGGAGTCAGTCGCCATTTTGCCGACATGCGCGTCGAGCATCTGCCAGATGGCTCGGCGCTGGTGGAGGGCACCACAGCAGATCCGTGGACCGCGGCGCGCGAGCTGTTGCACTACGGCGAGAACTGCGTGGTATTGGGCGGCGACGAGGTATTGGGTCACATGCGCAGGATGGTGGCGGCCATGGCGAAAGGGTATGATTTGTTGGCGTTCGAGACACCGTAGGGGCGATCCCTCCGTGGTCGCCCCCGGCGGGCACGGCGGCGCGGGAACCGTCGGGGCGATCCCTCC
>VGOD01000411.1 GCA_016876015.1 Chloroflexota bacterium | reverse complement strand
CAGGGTTTGGAGCATCGAGGAGGTCTCGCCGCCCAGGGAGACCGCCTGGCCCGACGGCTGCGCGGCCGTGGGATAGCGGGCCAGCCGCGCCGCCTGCACCAGCGCCAGCCGGGCTGCGATGCGCTCGGCGGCCGGGGCGTCGCCTGCTTGCTGCGCGGCGTGCAGGAGCTGTTCCAGCAAGTCGCGCGCCTCGGCGGTCAAGAGCAGGTCGCGTCGGCTGTCCAGCACCTGGCGGGCCTGTTCATCGTCTTCCGCCCCCAGGAATTCGACCACGGCGCGCAACAACGGGTTTTCGGTGACGGTCTGGGCAACTTTCGCCAGATCTTCGGCCTGCGCCAGCTCCCGCCGCAGTTGTTCGTAGGCGGCCTCGATGCCCTGCTCGCAACAGGCAGCCAGCAGCCGGGCGTGCAGTTCGACCTGCTCGTGGCCGGCGTTGTTCATGTGGAGCAAGGTCATGGCGGCCGTGGCCGCATCGGTCAACAGCTCGGCCGCGTGCGCCCGGATGAACGCCTGCGACGCGTCCCAGTCAGGCGTCTGGATCCAGGCGACGAGCCGGTCGGCCAACGCCTGGCCGGCCCCTTCACCCAGCAGCGCCAGGATGCGGCGGGCGTCCGCTTCGGCTGCACGCCAGCGGCGCAGGTCGTCCAGCCGGCGCTGCAGGGCGTCCCGCTCGTCGCTCGCGGTCTCCGCCAACTGCGCGCCGGCCGCGGCCTCCAGGCGGTCCAGATCGGCGTCGGCCGTCTCCGCGACCAGGCGCATGATGTCGGCCGTGCTCTCCGCGGCGGTGAACGCCAGCAGCCGCCGCTCATCGTCTGGCATGGCGGCGAGCTGCTGCGCCAGCTCGCCCATCTGGTCGCGCATCTGCCGGATGGCTTCGGCTTGCTCCGTGCGGCGGGCGCGCAGACTCTCCAGCCGCTGGCGCAGCGCGGTGGCTTCATCGCCTTCGGCCGCGGCCAGGTGGGCTTCGACGGTTTGCTCCAGCGCGGTCAGGGCGTCGTCAGGGGTCGCGGCGGCCAGCGCCAGCAGCTCCAGGTCGTTGGACGCGGCGCGGAACGCGTCGAACAGGCGGTCGGCGGCCGTCGAACCGGCAGAGGATTCGGCGTCGGGCGGCATAGCAGGCCTCTTTCGTTGGTGCGGCCTCGCGCTGCGCAACGCGCCGCGCGAGGCACATCGGCTTTGCAGAAGAAGTGCGCCCATTGTAGCTGGTTTTGGCAAACAGGGCAACACGCACCCTCAACGCATTGACCCGCGGCAGTGATCGTGGTATCATTGCGCCGTACCTGGTCGCGTGCAGGAGGTGATAGATGAGCGCAGTCTCTATGCTTGAGCAAGCCCCGACCATCGAGGCCTGGCGCCAACGGCTGATCGAGATCATCCTGGCCGCGCCCGAGCCGCCGGCGAAGCCCAAGATGACCTACGAGGAGTTCCTGGCCTGGGCCGACGAAGACACCCTGGCCGAGTGGGTGGATGGGGAGGTGATTATGACGTCACCCGCGAGCGACCGGCATCAAGACCTGGCGCGCTTTTTGACGGCCGGGTTGAGCGACTACGTGGAAGCACACGACTTGGGCATCATCCGCCCGGCGCCGTTTCAGGTCAAACTAGAACGAGGACGCGAGCCGGATTTGTTGTTTTTGGCCCAGGCGCACCTGGCGCGGCTGAAGCCGAACTACGTGGATGGCCCGCCCGATCTGGTGGTCGAGATCATCTCCCCGGAAAGCGCAACCCGTGATCGCGGTGAGAAGTTCTACGAATATGAGACTGGCGGCGTGCCGGAGTGTTGGCTGATTGACCCGCTGCGCAGACGGGCCGAGTTCTACCGCCTGGGCGAATTCGGGCTGTATGAGCCGATCTTCAGCGGGCGCGAAGGAGTTTTTCGTTCGGAAGCTCTGCCCGGCTTCTGGCTGCGCGTCGAATGGCTGTGGGAGGATCCGCTGCCGGCTGTAGACGACGTGTTGCTCGAAATCGGCGGCGATGCCTACGCCCGACGCTGGATCGAACGGCTGCGACAGGGAGGCTTTCTGGACACTTGAAGATCCTCCACATCTACAAAGACTACTTCCCCATCCTGGGCGGCATCGAGAACCACGTGAAGCTGCTGGCCGAAGGTCAGGCCGCGGCCGGCCACGATGTCATGGTCCTGGTCGCCAACCCAACCGCCGCCCGCACGGCCAGCACAATCGAGAACGGGGTGCGCGTGATCCGCGCGGGCCGGCTGGCCACCGTCGCTTCCACCCCGCTGAGTCTGGCGCTGCCCTGGCAATTGCTTCGCCAGCGTCCCGACGTGGTCCATCTGCACTTCCCCTATCCCCTCGGCGAGGCGAGCCAGTGGCTGCTGCGCCGCGGGCAGGCGACCGTGTTGAGCTATCACTCCGACATCGTGCGGCAGGCTGGCATCTTGCGCTTCTATCGGCCGCTGCTGAAACGGGTTTTGGCCGCCATGAACGCCATCATCGTCGGCAGCCCGCCCATGCGCAACAGCGCCTACCTGGCCGATCACCAGGCCCGGCTCCATCTGATTCCCTACGGCATCCCGCTGGCGCGCTTCCAAACGCCCCCCACCGCCGAAGAGCTGGCGCGCGTCTGGGCGCGCCACGGGGCTCAGCTCACAGGACAGGCTGCTGCTCCCGATGCGCAGGGGTCTCCGCTCCTCCTCTTCGTGGGCCGTCTGCGCTACTACAAGGGGCTGGACACGCTGATCCGTGCGCTGCCCAGCATCCCCGGTCGTCTGCTGGTGGTGGGCGTGGGACCGATGGAGGCGACCTGGAAGGCGCTGGCGCACGCGACCGGTGTGGCGGACCGGATCGCGTGGCTGGGCGAGGCGGCCGACGAGGACCTGCCTGCGCTCTACCACCTGGCCGATCTGTTCGTCCTGCCGGCCAGCCATCCCAGCGAAGCCTTTGGGCTGGTGCAGGTCGAAGCGATGGCCGCTGGCGTGCCCGTGGTCTGCACCGAGCTGGGCACGGGCACCTCCTACGTCAACCAGGATGGCGTCACCGGCCGCGTCGTGCCCCCACGCGATCCCGCGGCGCTGGCCGCCGCGATCCGCGACCTGCTGGCCGATCCCGATCGCCTGGCTGCCATGTCGGCCGCGGCCCGCGACCGCGCCGCGGCCGAATTCGACGCCGGCGTGATGATCCGGCGCGTGCTGGCGCTGTACGAAGAAGTTTTGCGTTTTCGCCCTTGCTGCGGTAAGATGTCGTGAGTATTCGTTCGCATCAGGATCGCCATGCACACTCGCCTAAGCCGTATCTGCGACGGGATCATCGAGGCCGGTTGGCTGACCGCGCTGGTGGTGACGCCGCTTTTCTTCAATACCTCTTCGAACCGGGTCTTCGAGCCGGACAAACTGCACCTGCTCCGTTCCATCGCGCTGATCGTGCTCGCGGCCTGGATCGTGCAGTTGCTCGACGCCGCACGCAGGCCCGGTCGTAGCCAGGGCGATCAAGCCCCTGGCGCCGGGCCGGCCGCCGGGCTGAAGCTGAAGGCGCTCGTCGCCACGCCGCTCGTCTTGCCCGCGCTGATCGTGGTCTTCGCCTATCTGTTGAGCACCGCGCTCTCGGTAGCGCCGCGCATCA
>VGOD01000410.1 GCA_016876015.1 Chloroflexota bacterium | reverse complement strand
AAACCGCGCTGAACCGCCACATTGAACGCCTGCGCTTTGCGCACCAGGCCCCGCCGATAGGTTTGCATCAGCGTATCAAGCTGACCGATCTCGGCGCTGCTCAGCGCGCCCTCCCGATTGCGCGCCAGCAGCCGGCGGAGTTCAGCCTGCTGCGCCGGCTCGAGTTGCAGATCACATAGAGCAAGAACCTGATCATCCGGCAGATGTTCCACCGAAGGATCAATGACGTTACGATTATCCATTTTGCCTGCTGACGGCCCGCTTGCTGCAACGCAATGGCTCTCGACGGCCAACCTTGTCAACCACACCAAGCACGTTGGGAAGTGCTTTTCTTTGCTGGTTCCAAACGGGTCTGCTCCAAATCAGTCTTGAAGATACACAACAAGTCCTCGATTTCGTATGGTTCGAGCTGTTGCAAGTCCGCAGGCAAGGCAGACACATCGAGTGATCGGGCTGTTCCATCCAATCCTAGCGCCTTTACTCCGGCGCGTGTTCCAGCGTGAAGGTAAACCTCGGTTGGTAATATCCCCAGTTTCGCGCCGATGCGCAAGCAAGTATCGTACACATATAGCTCGCCAATGCCATTGATGGGCGGCACGATTGCTTCAAGTAACTCGAAAAGCTCATCGAAGGTGTGACACCGCTCGATCAACGTTATGTTCATCAGTAAGGCGTCTCTGGCTTGTTCAAGAACCGCCTTCTTTAGCCTTCGCTGATGCGAGTAGCGTTTCTCCGCGCTATTGATGGCCAGCGCAGCCCGTTCAATAGCAGAGGCTAAATCTGGTTGCCGACGAAACCAGTCAAGTTCGACCTTCATACGAGGGCGGATATTGCTGGTGTAGGTGCGAACGATTGCTTTGATGCTCACTGGCGATGTCCCTCCATGAAAGCGCAAGCGCCGTGTACGGTAATCCTTTGTGCTCTTTGCGTCTTTGCGGTAAAGATCCCCTACAACCACCCCTCCAACTGCGCCAACAACCGCGTATACTCGATGAAGTTCGGCCACGAGATGTCGGGTGGGACGCCGTGGTCGCAGCTTGGGATGAAGCCGCCGTCCGCGATCAGCGGGGCCACCCGCAGCACCTCGTCGCGCATGATCTGGCTGCCGACCGCCATCGCCCGCTTGTCCACGCCGCCGGTGTAGGCCATGCGCTTGCCGAACTGCTCCCGGAAGGCGATGATGTCGTTCCCCGCCGCCACCTCGATCGGGTCGCAGACGGTGATCCCCGACTCGATCCAGATCGGGATCAGGTGCGGGATGTAGCCGTCCGAGTCCATGTCAATGATGGCGTCGCCGTAGGACTTCAGGATGTCGCGCCAGGCGAAGTAGGTCGGCTGCAGGAAGCGTCGGGTCATCCGCGGAGAGATCATGCTGTGGGCTTTGTAGGCCATGTCTTCGGAGGTGCGCAGCACGTCGAGCCGCACGCGGCGCAGCAGCGTTTCGAGCACCGCCACGGTGAAGTCGGTCCACGTCTTCGCCATGTCATGGACGAGTTGCGGATCGTCCACCATCATCTCGCACAGCGGTTCCATGCCCACCCACTCGCGCATCTGCCAGAAGGGGCCGTTGATTGAGATGGCGACCGCCTTGTCTGACGCCTGCGCCGCTTCCGCCTGCGCCCAGAACTCCGGCGAGAAGCGTTTGGGGTCGGCGGGGTCGTAGCGCCACTTGATCTTCTCCTCCCAGTCCGCCCGATTTTTCACCGGGAAGCTGTGCCAGTGGCGGGTGACGAAGTCTTTCGCCGAGCGAATGTAGGTGTAATCGAACTGATCCGAAATCTCGGTGATCGCGCCCATCCAGTCCTGGACGATGTAGTGGCCGTTCCGATGTTCCAACACCTTCTCCTCGAAGGTCGGGATCATCTTGGTCAGGTCGGGCAGGCCGATCGCGCCGTCGAACGCGGTGCGCGGCACACCGATCTCGGTAGCCAGGGTGTCAACCCAGTTCGCGCCTTCCGGCAGCCCCTGGGTATGCCACATCGCCAGGGTAGATTCGCGCGGCCCGCCCGGATGCAGCGGCACGTGGTCGGGGCGGCCAAAGCGCAGGGTTTCAAGATAACGTTCGCGTGGATTCATGGTGTGGGTTCCTCCAGAAGATGGATGGAGCACGATTATAGCATGGGGGACGCCAATGTCGAAAAGCACGCTCCTCGATTTCTGGCGTTGGCGCATAGTTGATGTATACTGACGTATCATCTCAAATAGGAATCGAACCGTGGATCTCATCCGACAACTGATTGACTTCGTCTTGCACGTGGATGTCTACCTGAGCGAGATCATCGCTCGCTACGGCATCTGGACCCTGGCGTTGCTTTTCGTCATCATCTTCCTGGAGACAGGCGTGGTAGTGACGCCCTTCCTGCCGGGCGATTCGCTCATCTTTGCGGCGGCCACGTTCGCGGCGCGCGGCGCGCTCGATCCCGTGGCGCTGTTCGTCCTGTTGAGCATCGCGGCGATCCTCGGTGACACCGCCAACTACTGGATCGGCCATCGGGTGGGGGCCAAAGCCTACACCGGTGAGGTCCGGTGGATCAAGAAGGAATACATGGAGCGCACCCACGCCTTCTTCAAGAAGCATGGGGGCAAGGCGATCTTCCTGGCGCGCTTCGTGCCGATCGTCCGCACCTTTGCGCCGTTCGTGGCCGGGGTCAGCCAGATGCCCTACGGTTTCTTTATCCGCTGGAACGTGATCGGCGGGATCACCTGGGTGGCGATTTTTACCCTGCTGGGCTATTTCTTCGGCAACATCCCCTTTGTCCAGAACAACTTCGAGTTAGTGATCATCGCGATCATCGTCATCTCGGTCTTGCCGGCGGTGTATGAGGTGTTGAAGGCCAGGGCCGAGACTCGATCGTCGCACTAGGCCGGCCATTCCATAACCGGTGTCCCCTGGCGAGCGTGATTGCCCCAGAATTGAAATGCACCCGACGCGAGGTCTATTGTCATTTCGCCGGATAAACCATATCGTCAAGGGAAAATCTCTGAAAACGGGGTTTGGGGGCCGCTATGCGGCCCCCAAACCCCGTTCTTGAAGGTATTAGGAGGGCGGCGGGCAGCCTTTTCAAACGGCTTCCAGGTAAACCCCCGCTTGCACCAGCGCCGCGCGTAAATCGCTATAAGATAGGTCGCGCGAACCACAATCTTGCTGAGCGCAGAGCGCGGCCGCCGTGCCGGTGGCCTGCCCCATCCCCATACAACTCACCGTGTTGCGCGTGGACATGTGTGCGCGGTGGTCGGAGGTAATCATCATCCCGGCGACATACAAGTTGTCGAGGCCCTGCACGCACAGCGCGCGGTAGGGGATGCCATAGGTACCGCCATCCTTGATCTGGATACGCGGGGCCATATCATGGAAGCCATAGACAAAAACGTCATCGTTGAAATGCCGGCCTTCGACGACATCCGCGTGCGAAATATCATAGTCGCAAGCGATCAATCGCCCCCGCCGGATGCATAGTGATGGGCTGGTGCGGGCAATGAAGGCATTCTCAAACCCCGGGATGTATTGCCGGAGCAGCGTCACCCCTTTTCGCATACGCTGACGCAGCTCCAGTTCGGCCTGCGAGACGGCGTCGCGATCTGTGGGGCTGTGGGTCAGGCGCAGGTTGAGCTTG
>VGOD01000409.1 GCA_016876015.1 Chloroflexota bacterium | reverse complement strand
CGGCCGCGCCCCGGCTCGATCCCCTCCACTTCGGCGCGCAACACCTCTACGCCGGGCCGCACCATGCGCCGCAAGTCTTTGACGATCTGCGCTGGCCGGCGCTGGCCGGCCATCACCCACAGCAGCGAGGGGGTGAAGACGTATTCCCCGCGCTTGTCCACCAGCACCACGCGATGTTCCGCGGCCAACCGCTGGCGCAGCGCATTGGCCGCCACGATGCCGCCGACCCCGCCGCCCAACACAAAGACTGTTTTGCCAGCCATCAGATCACCTCCATCATGCACTCAGTGAGTCTCTCGTTTCTTTGGCGCCTATCCAAATCACCCGCTCGGGCCGGTCTCTGACCGTGCCTGGCTCGGTCGGAGACCGGCCTCAGCAGATATTCGGCTTAGAACACCAACACCTGATCGGCCGCGGCCGTCCAGGCCGCCAGAAGTTGCATGTTGCCCCCCTGCACCCCCTCGATAAACCGTTCCGGCCCGAGCCCGCGGGCCTCCGCACAGGTCCCTCAGGTGGCGACCTGGCCCTGGCGGACGATGGATGCCAACATGCGCTCGATGTTGTAGTAGCCGTTGGGGGTCTTCTGGCCGGCGAGCGCGCAGTTGACGCCGTCGCCGATCAAGAAGACCTGCACGGCCGCGTCAGGCAGCTTCGCCAGGTTCATGGCGAGCCGCAGCGCGTTATAGGGCCGCTCGTTGCCGTAGGGCGCGTCGTTGACGATAAACAGGTAGGTGCGCTTGCCGTCTGGGGTCATGGTTTGTTCTCCTCCTCAAAAACGTGCAGACAGGCCTGCGGTTGAAACCGCAGGCTGATACGCCAAATCTGCTGAAGCAGGTTGTGCGGCCGTCGGGACAGTGCGCTTCAGCGCACTTGGTCATATCAGCCGCCGAATTCATTCGGCGGCCTGCTGTGGCCTGCCTCACTGTGGCCTGCCTCACGGCTTGACCTCGATCCGCCCCGCCGCGCCGGCCACGATCTCGCCGATGACCGCCCCCGTCACGCCGGCCCCGCGCAACTGCTCCATGAGCGCGGCCTCCTTTTCGGGCGCAACCGCCATCAGCAGCCCGCCGGAGGTCTGCGCGTCGCACAGGATCGCCTGCGCTTCGGCCGCAATCCCCGGCGCCCAGTCCACGAAGCCGGCCAGGAAGCGGGCGTTGTTGTGCGAGCCGTCCGGGATCGCGCCCCGGCGGGCCAGCTCCCAGGCTTCGGGAAGCACGGGCACTTGTCCGGCGTGGACCCTGGCCCCGACCCCGCTGGCTTCCGTCAGCCCGCGCAGATGCCCCAGCAGCCCAAACCCGCTGATGTCGGTGCAGGCATCCACGCCCACAGCCAGCATCGCCTCGGACGCCAGCCGGTTGAGCTGCGCCATCAGCGCCGTGACACGCTCGACTGCGCCGCCATCCACCAGGCCGCGATCAATCCCCGTGGTGATGATGCCGCTGCCGAGCGGCTTGGTCAGGATCAGCACGTCGCCCGGCCGCGCGCCGGCGTTCGTCACCATGCGACGGGGGTCAACGACGCCGGTCACGGCCAGCCCGTACTTCGGCTCCAGGTCTTCGATGGTGTGGCCGCCGCCCAGCGTGGCCCCCGCCTCGGCCAGCTTGGCCTCGCCCCCCCGCAGGATCGCCGCCAGGACGCCCATGGGCAGGGTCTTGATGGGGAAGCCGACCAGGTTGAGGGCCAACACGGGCCGGCCGCCCATGGCGTAGACGTCGGACAGCGCGTTCGCCGCGGCGATGGCGCCGAACGCCGCCGGATCGTCCACGATCGGAGTGATGTAGTCCACCGTCTGCACGACCGCCAGCTCTGCGGTCAGCCGGTAGACCGCGGCGTCGCGGTTGTCGGCGAAGCCGCTCAGCAGGTTGGGGTCTTGCGGGGGCGTGAGCAGGCGCAGCACCTGCGCCAGATCGGCCGGGCCGATCTTGCAGGCTCAGCCGGCGCCGTGCGAGAGGGAAGTTAGCTTGATGCCTGGATAGTCGTTCATGGCGTTGCTTCGTTTTACTTTGTGAGCATCCTGAGCGGAGCAGCCGGTGTTTGGCTGCGCAGTCGAAGGATGCGGCCTTCGCGGATGATCGCATCCTTCGACTTCACTCCGCAAACGACGCTCCGTTCCGCTCAGGATGCTTGCACGTCCCAAAAGTGAAACACATACCATGTCGTTGCGCCGTTTGACAGTGTAGCACCTTCGCGCCATAATGCAATAGTCAATCAATTATTGAAACGATAACCTGCGGTTATAGCCATGGACTTTCCACGCCTCGCCGTGTTCCAGGCGGTCGCCCGCCGCCTCAGCTTCTCGCAGGCCGCCGACGACCTGTCCTTGAGCCAGCCGGCCGTGTCCAAGCACATCCGCCAGTTGGAAGCCGAGCTGGGGGTGCAGCTTTTCCGGCGGGCAAGTAATCGGGTCGAGCTGACCGACGCCGGCCGCATCCTGGCCGACTACGCCGGCCGCGTGGCGACCTTGAGCGAGGAGGTGCGCCGCGTGTTGGGCGAGTTGGCGGGGCTGAGGCGGGGCTATCTGCGCCTGGCCGCCAGCAGCACCCCTGGCCTCTACCTGCTGCCGGAGGTCGTGGCGCGCTTCGGCCGGCGCTATCCAGGGATCGAAGTGAGCCTGTGGCTGGGCAACAGCGCAGGGGTGGCGCAACAGGTGTTGCAGGGCGCGGCCGATCTCGGCTTCGTGGGCCTGCGCCCCGAGCTGCCTGGACTACAGGTCAGGCCCTTCGCCGAAGACCAGATCGTGCTGGCGACGCCGCCCGGCCATCGCCTGGCTAGGGGAATCGCGTTCAGCCCGGATCTGCTGGCTGGCGAGACGCTGATCTTGCGCGAGGCGGGATCGGGTACGCGGCAGGCGGTGGAGGCCGGCCTGGCTGCGCTCCAGGCGCGGCCGGCGCGGGTGATCGAGCTGGCCGGCTGCGAGGCGGTCAGGCGCGGGGTCGTGGCCGGCCTGGGCGTGGGTTTTGCGTCGCGGCGCAGCCTGACCCTGGAGCTGGCCCAGGGGTTGCTCTGCATCTCGCCCATCCCGGAACTCATCTTTGCGCGCCAACTGGTCACGCTGGCGCGCAAGGATCGCCGGCACACGGCGGCCACGCTGGCGTTTCTGGCGGCCTTGGGCAAGACGGAACCAAACCCTAAGGGTCTCGGAGACCCTTAGGGTTTTCTGAACCAAACCCTAAGGGTCTCGAAGACCCTTAGGGTTTTCTTATCGTCCTGTCAGCGGCAGGTAGGCGCGATAGAGCGGGACGTCCACCTGGACGCGGATGACGGTATTACCGGCCGGCGCGTCTGGGCCGGTGAAGGCGATGGTCGCCGTGTGCAGGCCGGCGGACAGGCCGGTGTTCACGAAGGTCGCGGTCGTGTCGCCCGGCGTCAGGCCCGCGGTCGCGCTGAGCTGGATCCAAGGCGCGCTCGCGGCCGCCTCCCACGCGATGGCGTGGCCGGCGTTCTGGTTGTCAACGTGGATGATCTGGGCCACCGCGCCCGCGGCCGGATCGAAAAGGATCGTGATCGGCCCGGCGAGCAGCGCATCGGCCGGCGCCGGCGCCTGCGTCAGATCGCGCACCACCGTCGCCTGGACGGTCGCGGTCGCCACGCCGCCCAGGCCGTCGTCGGCGCGCACGGTGATCGC
>VGOD01000408.1 GCA_016876015.1 Chloroflexota bacterium | reverse complement strand
CGGGCTGCCCTGGCCGGGGCTGAACGGATGTGAGCGGATGATGCCCCGGTCGCCCAGCCGATCCTTCACCTCCTGGATCGGCGTGAAGTCCGCAGCAATCGGAACGGGGCAATACTTCTCCCACAGCCGGAAATCGTCCGGCGTCTTGATCAGATCCTCGACCTCCCAGGCCGTGATCTCGTTCCACGCGCCCGCGTGATGGAGCGCGCCGCCGGGCGTGTGGATCGTCTCTTCCCAGCGGTGATTGCCGTCGGCGTCCGCGGCCAGCTCGACGCGCTCGCGCCGCCACTGCGCCAGATCGTGATCGCTGTAGATGTATTTCGGCGAGACGTAGATGGCGAAGTCCATATCGAACTTCTCATACGCCTGCCACCAGTCCATCCCGCCGAGATAGTGGTTGAGGTAGTAGGTCATCCAGCCATGCACCTGGCAGGGCAGATGGTCGGGCCGGCCGTTGTTGAGGGCCGTGAGCATCCGTTCGCGTGAGTTCATGGTGTCTCCCTAACCGAAGCAGCCACGAATTACACGAATGACACGAATTTTCCATTATCCTTTCGTGAAATTCGTGCAATTCGTGGCAGCGTTTTCATTCCTCGCGCTCGATCATGTCGCAGCGCGCCGCTTGCCAGCTTCCGTCGCGCTGCCGGATGCGCAGCGTGACTACCTCGAACGGCTGGAGCGCCAGCCCGAAGCTCTGACTGCCCCACACCAACGCGCCGCGGGAGGCTCGGCCGTGCCGGTCGGCCACGCGCACGATGTAGCCGTCGCCATCTTCGGCCAGCTTGAGCGCGGTCAGCTCCATGTCGGCGTTCGTCAGGCCGGCCAGCGAGGCGCTCTTGGGCCGCACGCCGGGATGGCTGTGCATGGTGATCGCGGGCAGCGGCAGGTTCAGCTCGCGCGCCCGCTTCACGATCTCCGCTTCACGCCAATCGCCGACGTGCGGCCGCAGCACGACCGTGAACTCCTGGCTGCCCTGATCGAGCCAGTCGTAGCGCAGCTTCGTGCCGAAGACGTGCGGCGGCACGTGGTAGGCGTAGGGCGGGCAGCGCAGCACGGTCAGGCGCACGGTCGAACCGTTCACGTCGCAGCCGTATTTGCCGTCGTTGAGGATGGCCAGGCCGGCGGTTTGGCTGGCCTCGCCGGCCGCGTCACCGCTCACCCCCACCCACATCTGCCCGGCACGCTCCGTGCCATCCGCGGGCCACTCGGAGAAGCCGAACGGCGCATCGCGGGCCGCCTTCGGTTCCGTGATAGCCACATCACACGCCAGTTTGAGCATCCGCCAGCGCCCCTGCCAGAAGAGCCAGTTGCGGATCACGATCTCCGGCTCGTCGCGGTGGACGATCAGTTCTTGCAGGAGCGTGCCGTGAGCGCCGTCAGCGCCGGCTTCCTCGTAGCTGCGTTCCACCAGCAGCGACGCCTGCAGCGGGCCGTTCTCGGCCACGGTGATCTTCGCCTTGCCGAACGTACCGACAACGTGATCCCAGCGCGTCTCGCGGTGCGACCAGGTGTCGCTGGTGTCCTCCAACGCCTGCATCACGTTCCAGCCGGCCGGCCCGACCAGCTCCAACCCGGTCTCGACATCCACGCACGAGCTGATCGCGCCGGTTTCGGGGTCGAGGGCGATGCGCAGATGCGCGTTTTCGAGGGTCGTCGGCGTCACTTTCACCGCCGAGGTCAGGTCGCCTTGCGGCAGCCCTTTGGCGAAGCGGAAGACGCGATAGCCCAGCGACGGCAGGCTGGCCCGGAAGACCAGGCGATGGATGCCGCGGCCTTCGGGGCTGGTGAGCGCCTCGTGCGAGGTGATCTTCTGCCAGGCGACGGGATCGCCGCGCTCGTCGGCCAGGCCCCAGCCGCTTTCCACCCAGGCGTCCCACTCGGTCCACGGCTCGTACTCGATGGTGCGCTCGACCGGCTCGGCCGCAAGGTTGAACACGACGACCGTTCCGCCCGGCCCGCGTGTATCAATCTGGCCGGCGATGGCCCGGCCCGCGTCGTCGGTGATCTCCTGCGCCGTGGCGACCACCCGCTGAAACGTGGCGATGGCGTCGTCGGCCGCGTCCTTCACCGTGCAGCCGCCCAAGATGTCGTGGAACTGGTTGAAGCAAACATCGTGCCAGAGGCGGCGCAGCGTCTCGGTCTCGACCCCGCGCGCCGCCCACGCGTGCGCCAGCGCCGCCATCCGCTCGGCTGTCAGCAGGCTGCACTCCGCCTGGCGGTGCGCCCGCTTGAGGCCGCTGTTGGCCGAGTAGCAGCCGGTCGCGTGGAAGTAAAGCTCCTCGGCGACCGTCGGCCAGCCGTCAGCGGTCGAACGCACCGCATCGAAATAGGCTTGCGGGCTGCTGAAGCGGATTTCGATGTCGTCCCGCGTCTTCTGCAAGGCGTGCAGCGCCTGGATCTGCGCGACCGTTGGGCCGCCGCCGTGATTGCCCACGCCGAAGAAGCACATCGTGTCGGAAAGCCCGGCCGGCTTCTGTTCGAGCGCGCGATCAATGTGCGAGGACAGATCGGTCGCGCGCGTGCCATAGCTCCCCGCGATGCGGAACGCCATCACGCGGCTGCCATCGGGCGCCTGCCACCAGAACGCCTGCGGCACGCCTGGCATCTCGTGCGGGCCGGGCCGCATGAAGACGTAGGCATCGCAGCCGCACTTGCGGAAGATTTGCGGCAGCGTCTCCGCGTGGCCGAAGCTGTCCACGCAGTAGGCCACGGCCGACTCGACCCCCAGCCGCTCGCGCATGGTGGCCTTGCCGAGCAAGAAGTGGCGGACGAACGACTCCCCTTGCGGCAGGTTCATGTCGGGCTGCACGACCATGCCGTTGACGACGTGCCAGCGCCCCTCGCGGATGCGCGCCACGATCTCGGCAAAGAGCGCCGGGTCCTCGCGCTCGATCCAGTCGTAGATTTGCGCCTCCCCGCGGATGAAGTGGAAATCGGGATATTCGGTCAGCCGGTCGGCCGCCGACCGGCTGGTGGCGAGCGCCTCGGCGCGGCCTTCGGGCCAGCGCCAGAGCCAGGCCGGGTCCAGGTGCGCCTGGCCGATCATGTGGACGATTGTTTTGGCCATCAGTTGTTCCATTCAGGTAGATTTCACATCTGCGACTCACCGAATACTATCACCAGTATCCCAACGCTGTCAAGCCGTTTGACCGGGACCGGTCTGAGATGCTATACTTGCGGGGCGCGGTGCGTCGCAACCCAGCGCCAGGGAGGACGTTGAACACAACGCTCCGGTCGCCTCATCGGCATCAGACCGGAAGCTCTCGATGAGTATAAGATTCATAGAATGGAGGTGAACGATGACAGCTCAGACATTGACAGCAGATATCGTGATTCCAGCGCCGCTCTCTGAAGCCGCCAGGCAGTTAGCGGGAAAACTGGGGATGTCGGTCGGTGATTTCTATACCGCTGCCTTGTCTGCCTATGTAGCTGCCGTACAGGAACGCGATGTGACAGCGGCTCTCAACCAGGTCTATGAGACAGAGCCGTCTGCGATGGATCCCGCGCTGATAGATCTCCAGGCTGCCACATTGGGAGGCAAAGAATGGTGATCCAGCGCGGCGAGATCTGGTGGGCAAGCCTGCCGGAACCTGTCGGCTCCGAACCTGGCTATCGCCGTCCCATCTTG
>VGOD01000407.1 GCA_016876015.1 Chloroflexota bacterium | reverse complement strand
GCGGTCCTCACCACGCGCGTCGAACAGAGTCTGCGGGGCGCGCGTGCGGTCAAGGCATTTGCGCAAGAAGAGGCCGAGATCGCGCGCTTCCGGGCCGAGAACGAACACTGGTATGCCCTGTCGGTGTGGGCCGCCAGCCTGCAAGCCTTCAACATCCCGCTGCTGAGCCTGATCGCTAACATCGGTGCGGTGCTCATCCTCTGGTACGGCGGCGTGCTGGTGATCCGCGGGGAGGCGACGCTGGGCGCGCTGATCGCGTTCACCGTCTACCTGGCCCAACTCATCAACCCCGTGCGGATGTTCGGCCAGGTGATTCCCGCGATCGCCATTGCGGCTGCGGCCGCCGAGCGCGTCTTCGAGGTGCTGGACACCGCGCCAGAGGTACGCGACGCACCCGACGCACAGCCGCTGCCGCCGATCAAGGGCCGCGTGCGTTTCGAGCACGTCTCGTTCGGGTACGGCAGCCGGCGCCAGGTGTTGCACGACGTGGACTTCGAGGCGCAGCCCGGACAGGTGATCGCCCTGGTCGGCCGCACCGGTTCAGGCAAGACGACCGTCGCCAATCTGATCCCCCGCTTCTACGATCCGACCGCGGGGCGCATCACGGTGGACGGCCGCGATATTCGCGGGGTCACGCTCCATTCGCTGCGCAGCCAGATCGGCATGGTGCTCCAGGAAACGACCCTCTTCGCGGCCAGCATCCGGGAGAACATCGCCTTTGGCCGGGCAGACGCGACCGCAGCCGAGATCGAGGCGGCCGCCCGCGCGGCGCAGGCCCACGATTTCATCGTGCAGACGCCGCACGGCTACGATTCACAGGTGGGCGAGAGGGGCGTCACCCTTTCTGGCGGCCAGAAACAGCGCATCGCGATCGCGCGTGCGCTATTGGCCGATCCGCGCATCCTGGTGTTGGATGACGCCACTTCGAGCATGGACACCGAGACGGAACGGCGCATCCAACAGGCGCTCGAGGCGGTGATGGTCGGCCGCACCACCTTCGTGATCGCGCATCGGTTGAGCACGGTGCGCCGCGCGGATTTGATCCTGCTGCTCGATCGGGGGCGGGTGGCGGCGCGCGGGGTGCACGATGAGCTGCTGCAAACCTCGCCGCTCTATGCCGACATCTGCCGCCGCCAGTTGCGGGGCGCGGCTGAGTCTCCGCCTAAACGGCCAGCCGATGCCGGCGGCCTGCGGCCGCGGCCGGCCAGCCGGTCCAGCGAGGAGGCGCAATGAGCTTCGCCATCGGAGGCTATCGGCCGAGCCAGGGGCCGCGCTTTGCGTTGGAGCAATTTGGCCGCGAAGACGCTGGGGGCCTGCGCGTCAATCGCCGCGCGGCGCTGCGCCTGCTGGCGTTCGTCCGGCCCTACTGGCTGCAGATGCTCGCCGCATTCGGGGCCATGCTCGTCGGCGCCGCCATGACCCTCCTCGCACCCTACCTGGTCAAGACAGCCCTGGATGTCCACATTGCGGCCGGCGACGCGGTGGGGCTGGCGCGCATCGCGTTGTTCGCGGGAGCCGCATACGTGGGGCTCTACCTGGCCAACGCGTGTCAGCAGTACCTCATGGCGCGGGTTGGTCAGCGTGCGCTGGCTGACTTGCGGCACAGGCTGTTTCAGCACCTGCAGGCGCTGCCCCTGGGCTATCACGACACGCACATCGTCGGCGTGACCGTCTCGTGCGTCATCAACGATGTGGCGGTGATCAACGATCTGCTCTCGCAGGGGTTAGTGATCTTCGTCGGCGATCTGCTCATCCTGGCGGGCATCATCGTTGTCATGCTGTCACTCAGCCCGCGGCTGGCGCTGCTGGCGTTCATCGTCGTGCCGCTCATGTTGCTGGCAACCGCTCTCTTCTCGCGCCGCGCGCGCGGGGCGTTTCGCCGCACACGCTCGGCTGTGGCGGCCGTGGTCGGCGACCTGGCCGAGGAGATTTCCGGCATGAGGGTGATCCAGGCGTTCGCCCGTGAAGGCGCCGCGCAGCAGGAGTTTCGCCGCGTCAACGAGGCGAACCGCGACGCGCACATCAACGCCATGTCCCTCTCCTTTGCGTTTCTGCCCTCCGTGGAGTTCCTGGGCCTGCTGGCTACCGTGATCGTCTTGGGACTGGGCGGCGCGATGGTGGCGCAGGGGACAGTGACGCTGGGCGTGATGGTCGCGTTCCTTTCCTATGTGGCGCGCTTCTTCCAGCCGATCCAGGAGCTGAGTCAGCTCTACACCACGCTGCAATCGGCGATGGCTGGCGGCGAGCGCGTGTTGGAGCTGTTGGACACTCCCCCGGCAGTCACCGATCAGCCTGGCGCGGCGGCCATGCCGCCGATCCGCGGAGAGATCACCCTGGAGGATGTCACGTTCCACTATCGGCCCGATGCGCCAGCTGCGCTGCGCAACGTCTCGCTGACTATCGCGGCCGGCCAGACCGTGGCGCTGGTCGGGCCAACCGGGGCCGGCAAGACCTCCATCGCCAACCTGGTCGCTCGCTTCTACGACGTGACCGCCGGCGCGGTGCGCATTGATGGGATTGACGTGCGCGAGGTGCAGCAGGCGTCGTTGCGCAGCCAGACCGGGATCGTGCCGCAGGACCCTTTGCTCTTCACCGGCACGCTCGGAGACAACATCCGCTTCGGCCGGCCCGCAGCCGCCGATGCCGAAGTGGCCGCGGCTGCGCGGCTGGCGAACGCGGACGCCTTCATCAGCGCGTTGCCCGACGGCTATGGGACTGCGGTGTACGAGGGTGGGGTGAACCTGTCGGTGGGGCAGCGCCAGCTCATCTGCATCGCGCGCGCGGCGCTGGCGGACCCGCGCATCCTGATCCTGGACGAGGCGACGGCCAACGTGGACAGCGTCACCGAGGCGCTGATCCAGGATGCACTGGCGCAGCTCCTGGCCGGCCGCACGGCCGTGGTGATTGCGCATCGGCTCAGCACCGTGCGCAATGCCGACCTGATCTGTGTGGTGCAGGACGGTCAGATCGTCGAGCGCGGCGCGCACGCGGAGCTGCTGGCGCTCAACGGCGTCTACCGCACCCTGTACGACCGCCAATTCGCCGATACCTGATACCTTGTCACCCCATCACCTTGTCACCCCATCACCCCGTCACCCTCTATCGTCGTATCAGCGGCAGCCAGAGCACGCGGCGTTGAGGCGCGGGGGTCGGACCGGCGCAGGCCAGCAGGCTGACGTCATCCACGAACATCCACGCTGCCGGGCCGCTGACGATGTTGTCGTTGTAGACGCTGAAATAGAGCAGCAGATTTTGGCCGCGGTAGCGCGTCAGGTCATGGGCCGCCGACAACCAGCGGTCTGCCTGCTCCAGCCTGCGGTGCAGCGTCTCTCGAATGGCGAAGGTGAACGGGTCGAGCAGCAACACGAGCTGCAGATCGCCGCCGGTCAGTGATTGCGCGGCGGGCCTGTACCAGAACGACAGGTTGGCGCTCTCGGCATCGGCCGGGATGGCGACTGCCGCATAGGCACTCGAATAGCTCGGCGTGGCAGCAGCAGATGGAGCGGCTGGCTGGATCTTCGGGAGCTCGACGGCGCTGTCGGTGCTGGCCCGCGGCAGCCCCAGGCGCAGCGCGCGCACACCCGAATGGGCCTCGGCTGAGGTGTAGCCTGCCTGGCTGGCGGTGAGCGGGAAGACCCACGCGGC
>VGOD01000406.1 GCA_016876015.1 Chloroflexota bacterium | reverse complement strand
GCGCTGACCATCGCCATTTTGTGCCTGCGGAACCGCCACCACATCAACTTCCACGGCGGCGCCACATAGACATTCTCCCCGCTGGTCAGGATTTCATCCTCGACGGCCGGTTCCCGGAGTTGGTCATTGGTCGGTGAGGAGACGGTCATCTCATTTCTCCAGTCGGATGCGCGGATCAACCCACGCCAGCAAGATGTCGGAGATCAATGTGCCGATAATGGTAAGCACGCTCAGGATGAGCAAGAAACTGCCCGCTAGATACATATCCTGCGACGTAAGCGCCCGCAACTGCATCGGGCCGGTCGTCTGCAGGCTGAGCACCACCGAAATGAGGGTGGCGCCCGAAATCAGGCTGGCGAGCGACCAACCGACCGTGCTGAAGAACGGGTTCAGCGCGATGCGCACCGGGTATTTCCAGATCAGCTTCCACTCGTTGAGGCCCTTCGCCCGTGCCAGCTCGACGTAGGGCTTGTTGAGCTCATCGAGCAGGTTGGCTCGGGTCGTGCGAATGCCGCCTGCCGTCCCCTCCACCGCCAGGATCACCACCGGTATCCACAGGTGCTTGAGCATGTCGATCACCCGCTCCAGGCTCCACGGCGCATTGATGTACTTCTCCGAGAAAAGCCCACCCACATTCATGTTGAGTTGGGTCTGCGCGAAGTACATGATGATCAGCGCCAACAAGAAGCCCGGCACCCCTACTCCAATGAAACTGATGATCGACATGACGTAGTCGGGGATCGAGTATTGATGCGTCGCCGAGTAGACACCGATAGGTATCGCGATGAACCAACTGACCAGCAGCGACACCAACGAGAGGATCACGGTCAGCAGGAGGCGCTCGCCGATCAGCTCTTTCACCGGCTTCTGCCACTCCATGGATTGGCCCCAGTCGCCGCGCAAGATGATGCCGTTCATCCATTTGTAATACTGCACATAGACCGGCTCGCCGAGACCGTAGCGCGCCCGAAGGTTGTCAATGGCCTCTTGCTCGATGTTTTCGCCCATCGTGCGCATCCCGGCCACATACGAGGTCATAAAATCACCGGGCGGGAGCTGGATGGCGATGAAGGAGATGATCGAGATCAGGAGTATGGTCGGGATCATCAACAAAACGCGGCGCGCGATATATGCCAACATGGGCGGCCTCCAATGGTTCAAGCACAGCGAAGCATCCTGAGCGGAGCCTGCAGCCCTTTGCAGGCGAAGTCGCAGGATGCGCAGCGGTCATGCCCAAAACCGCATCCTTCGACTCCACTTCGCAGACTACGCTCCGTTCCGCTCAGGATGCTTGCCTGGTGCGGAAAGCGACAACTGGCTCCGCTCAGCTCGTTTGCTTCGCGGGATTGTCCCAGAAATACGTCTCGGTATGCAACAGGTGCTCGTCGGCGGTCGTGTCATCAATCGGCATGCCCGGCAGGTAGTTCTTGAAGCCGTTCTTGACGATGACCAGCGCCGGCGACTCGCCCAAGACGCCGATGTACGGCAGCTCCTCGGCCCAGATGTCCAGGATCTTCTTGAACGCCTCGTTCTGCTTCTTGGGATCCGGCTCGACCGCAATTTCTTCGTCCCAGATCTTCCAGATCGTGCGGATCCAGTGACCCTGGGGCGGCTCCTCCGCGTTCGGGTTCTTCGGATCGCCGTAGTAGATGCCCCAGGCGGGCGCCCACGGCCGGTCAATCATCGTGGCGCGGAAGATCGGCGCTTCGGGCGCCAGGGGCACGACCGTCCGGTCGCCGCCCCACCATGCCGCGTCGAGCTCGTTCGCATTGTAGCGTGACTCGTAGAGCGACCGCTCCACGAACTTGAACGACGCTTTCAGACCGACCTTAGCCAGGTCCTTCGCCAAGAGCAGCACGGCATCCTCGTCAGGCGTGCCGGCCTGGCTCGTGCTCTCGATGATCCAGGAGATGGGGGTCGTGCCGTCCTTGTGCAGGCGGATGCCGTCGGCGCCCTTCTTGCTGTAGCCGGCCTCGTCCAGCAGCTTGTTGGCCGTGTCCGGGTCGTACTTGATGTATGCGTTGGACAGCTTCTCGTAGTAGTTCGGCGACATGGAGAGCGGGCTGTACTGCCGCGGCTTCAACAGACCGTTGAAGACCAACTGGTTGATCTGGTCGCGGTTGATGGCGTGTGAGACGGCGATGCGCACCTTGCGTTCGTTGAAGAACTCGCGCAGCAGCTTGTTCTTGGTCGTCAGGTTTAGCTGCATAGCCAAGTGGCCCGCGCTGATGCCGAGGAGCGTCTTGAAGTCCCCCTTGGCCTCGGCGCTCTTGTAGAGCGCCAGGTCGGCGATGGCCATGTGGCGGTTCTGGAAGTCGATCTCGCCGTTGGTGACCCACAGGTTCTTGACTTCGTTGTTCTCGAACATCCGATGCGTCACCTTATCAATGTACGGAAGCTGGTTGCCGTCCTTGTCGACCGCGAAGAAGTAGGGGTTGCGCTCCATGACGAACAGCTCTTTGGACAGGGGCCCCTTGGCCAGCCAACCGCCGAGGAACGGGCGGGCCGGGTTGGCATACCAGAACTGGGCGAAGTCCAGGTAGTAGCGTTCCCAGCTATCAAAGCCCTTCGCCTTGACATCGGCCGCCAGCTTCGCCTTGTCCGACGTCGTATCCTCGTGCAGCTCCTTCATGTAATGCGCGGGCGTGTTCGGCCCCGTCACGGAGCGAGTAACGCCGTAGAGGAACAGCGGCTTGGGATCGTCGTAGGTAAACTTGACCGTGTACTTGTCCGGCGCCTCCGCCTTGACGATGTTCCTGGTCTTGGCGCTGCGCCATTGGCTGGGGATGGAGGGGTTGAGCTTCTTATTCTGCAGCTCGTTCTGATACCACCACATCGTGTCGTCGCTGGTGTAGTCTTTGCCGTCGGACCACTTCAGACCCTCGCGCAGCTTCAGGGTCCACACCTTGGCGTCCGGGCTGACCTGCCACGATTCGAGAATGCGCGGCTGCAGGTTCAGGCTCTTGTCGTACCACACCCAGAAGCGATCCACGAACTTGGTCGGCCCCCAGCGATCGGAGACGCCGCTAAACGCGCGGCGCAGGGTGCCGCCATACTTGCCCACGCTTTCCTGCACCGGAAAGACCGCCGGCTTCTTAGGCAGGCGGGCATCCACGGCCGGGAGCTTGCCGGCCTTCACCAGCTCGGCCAACATCGGGGCTTCCTTGTATTGGCTGGCAGGAACGGCCGGCGCCGCGGTCGGCGCCGGGGCCTTGGTCGGCTCGACCTTGGGCGCGGCGGTCGGCTGGGCGGCCGGGGCCTTGGTCGGCTCGACCTTCTTGGGTGTGGGAGTCGGCGTAGCCTGGGCGCAGGCCGCGGCCACAGCCCCGGCTGCTGTCAACGCCGACAGCCGGAGAAACTCACGACGATTGATCAACTTCTTCATGGTGTCCTTTCCTCCTGATTGGATTTACTGTTGTCGCATGTCAACTGCTGTGATCTCAACTGCTGTGGCCGGTCTCCTGACCGAGCCACCCACGGGCACGGTCGGAGACCGGCCCAAGCCGTGCTTCGCTGTGGCCGGTCTCCTGACCGAGCCACCCACGGCGTGCTCACTCTTCGCTGTGGCCGGTCTCCTGACCGAGCCACCCACGGGCACGGTCGGAGACCGGCCCAAGCTGTGCTTCGCTGTGGCCGGTCTCCTGACCGAGCCACCCACGGGGGTCGGA
>VGOD01000405.1 GCA_016876015.1 Chloroflexota bacterium | reverse complement strand
GCGAGCCGATGGCGTGCGCCTGCCCGTCTTCGATGCCCGCGGCGCGCGGCAGGCGGACGATCGGATCCTACTGATGTCTGCCCCCTGATTCCCCTGGCTTCGCCAGGACAAGCTGTCCCCTGACCCGCGCCTCCTACCCCCTGCCTCCTTGTGTTCTCAGCCGGTCTGCGACCGGCGGTCGGGGGTCACAGACCCCTCTGAGCTCGGAATTCCGAAAAAGCTCTGTACCGCATCCAGAATCGCCGGAGACAGTTCAGGGTTTTGCGCGGTCGCTCACTCCGGCATCTGGCAGCCCGTAGTCAACTGGTCAATCGCCATCTGTTCATAGATGGGCAACAGATGGTTGGCGGGCGCGTCAATGTGGATCATCAGCGGCCGGCCGATGACCGCCGCCACGCGTTCCACGCATGGATGAACGAACGCCTGATAGAGCCTGGGGACAACGCGCCCGAAGAATCGTCCACCAGGTACATACCTTTGACTGCACCGCCAGCCAGCGTGCCCAGCCACCGGTAGCGGGCAATGACCTTGTCCGTCACGATCCGCAGCAGCTCACGCGCGAAGTCCGGCCGCTCGTACAGGTCCGCGTAGATTTCGGGGCCGCGCAGATCGGTCGCCAGGGTGAAGACGCCGATGCTTCCGTAGCCGAAGCCCAGCCGAGTGATTGGCCGCTGCATGATGCCGTCCGCGTAGTGGATTTGGTAATCCTCAAGCAGCGGCTCCATGCGAGCGATCCAACCGCGCACTGCGTCCGTGTAGCGATTGTCGGCGGCGTCTATCGCCTCCAGCCGTGCCAGGTCTGCTGCGGTCTGGATCGGATGGCTGGCGATCCACGGCGTCAGGTCGTCGCATCCCAGCTCGCACCCCAGGCCGTAGCTTTCGCCGTAGAACGAGAAGAGATCGGGCGACGCGCTGACGCCGGTCACATCGCCAAGGACGTTTTCGAGGGTCCACTTATGCGCTGCAAGCTGGAGTTCCAGCATGGTGCGCGGGTCAGAAGTGTACTCGGTCCATGTCTTGCCGAAGGCGTGCAGCCAGAAGCGCGAGGCGATCCCTGGCACGACTGGCACGCGATCCAGGCAGCGAAAGTGGTAAGCCGCCTCGACCCACGCCCTGCGCCGCTATAGACCTCCAGAAAAAGATTTGGACTTTCTGGTATAATACCCCTGACGCTGGCAGGCCGCCTGGCGCTGATCCTCTTCTCGGCCGACGCCGCCAGGAAGCAGGTGGCGATCCTGCAGAACGATCTGCGCAGCTTGCCGGCTGGCGTGATCCGCGTGACCAGCCTGGAGGCTCTGGAGGCCGGCAACTGGAGCTGGCTGGAGATCGTCGTCCCGGAGCGGAACGGCGACTGGTTCTGAGTTGTGCCGCAGGGCCGGCCTGGTCCCTGGAGCCGTTCACCGCCGTTGCGCCATGACTACTTCCCCTTCGCTCATCACACGGTTGGTGAACGGTCGCCCGAGTGGCTGCAGTTGCGGGGCACTGTGACAGCGGCTTCCCCCGTGCAATCTCATTTGCAGCGGACATAGACTGTGGGGTATAATCCCGTCCAATAATGCACGAAGCCGGCCAGTTGCGACCTGGCCGGCTTCGAACCCGTCTCCTGTAAGCCCCAGGAATCGGGCGTTGCAGCCTTTATGACGAAGTGCTGTGCGTACGCCACGGCGTAGCACGGCGGAATCGAACGTCAAATGAGGCCGCGGCCCCCTTTCATTGGGGTCGCGGCTTTTCGCTTTTTCATCTTGTGGCATCATGGGACATCATGTCTGATTCCGATCAAAGTGCCTCTTCTTCTGGCCACCGCGCCCGGCTGCGCCAACGTTTCGCGGCCGATCCGGCCGCGCTCGCGGATGTCGAGCTGCTGGAGCTGATCCTGACCTTCGCCATCCCGCGGCTGGACGTGGCCCCGCGGGCCAGGGCGCTGCTCGACCGCTTCGGCAGCCCGGCCGGCGTGCTGACGGCAGCGCAGCGCGAGCTGTTAGAAGTCGCAGGCATCGGTGAACAGACCGCGCTCTTCTTGCTGGCCGTCGGACGGTTTGCCGGGCGCGCTGAAGCCCAGGTTGAGCCACACCCGCTCGCATCAGATCAGGCTGAGCGTGCGTTGCCGCGGCAGGCAGCCCTCTTTCCTGCGGAAACTGCGCCGTCCCTTGATCGGGAGATCGAGGAGGCTGACGCAAAGCCAGCGCCGTCGGCGATCCACACCTTTGCCGATGACGAGTCGGCCAACGCGCTGATCTTCCTCCCCCATGCTGCGCAATTTGCCACTTTGGAGGCGTTCAAGGCGCACCTGGCCGCGCGCCTGCCCTACAACTCGGCCTCGACGCGGCGCCGGCGGGCCAATTATATGCTGGCCCGCTTTTACCCCGATGACAAACTGAACACCCCGCTGACGTACTTCGCGGCCCGGTGCGCGACGCCGGAAGATCTCCAGCCCGCGGTCTTCTATCATCTGCTGGCTGCCGAACCGCTGGCCGCCAGGGTCGCCGATGACCTGGTCTGGCCCGCGCTGCCCCTGGGACGCCTGAGCCGAGAGGCGATTCGGGACTTCGTTTTGCGTTTGTTGCCTGACCTGGGAGCGGCTTCGCTCAAAAAGGTCCTGCATGCGATCTTCAACGCCTACACGATCCTGGGTGTGGGCGCGGAAGATCGGGAGGTGCTGCGCTTCCAGGCGCATCCCGGCACGCTGGAAGGCCTGCTGTATGTGCTGACCGCTGAGTTCGCCGGGCCGGGCATGCACACCTTCGAGAGGCTGGAGGCCAGCCCGTTGCGGCGCTGGCTGCTGTGGGACCGCGATTGGCTGCGCCGGCAGCTCGCCAATCTGGCCGACCTGGGGGTCGTCAGCAAGGTCAGCGAGATTGACAGCCTGCGCCAGTTCACCTTGCCGTTCGATCAGATGACCGCGCTGCGCCACTATTTCGAGAATCCGCGGCGCGGGACGGTGGCGCTGCGCGAGAAACCGTAACGCCGGTTGGCAACCGACCGCGATGCGTACCGCCGGTTGCCAACCGGCGCTACATGGATGAAGCGATGAAGCTCACTGCTACACAGATCATCACCGAGCTGCGAAACAAGCGCCAGGTGGACATAGGCCGCCACTTGTACGGCGTGTTGGGCGGCTATGCCGGCCTGGAAGGCTTTGAGCGGGCGCACCTGACCGAGGCCCGCGGCCCCGACGGCGCGCCGCTCCCCGGCGCTCTCAATCTCAACCGCGCCCTGCTGGACAGCATCTCGGATGACGATCTGCGGAGCCTGATCCGCGACGAGGCCCGCCGGCCGCTGGCCACCCAGCGCCGCCTCAACGAGCACCTGACAGCACTCCTGACGGCTCGGCTGGCCGGGGAGCGCTTCCTCATCATCAAACAGATCGAGCTGATCTTCGCCTACGAGCTGGAGCTGACCGTTTTCCGCACCTGCGCCACTAACGACAAGCATATCCTGCTCCTCCTACCGGGGGAGCGCCGGGGCGACCGGATCACGCTGTTCCACGAGGCCGAGGCGCGTTTCCAGAGGATCCTGCCGGATAACTTGATCGCCGATAACCACCTGTGGGAGTTGTAGGAGGGACGTTTGGAACACGAAGGCTCGAAGGCTCACGAAGGACACAAAGCGCGAAGGCCGCGAAGGACCGCTCCTCGACGCAGTTCTTCGCGTTCTTCGTGCTTCGCACTCTTCGTG
>VGOD01000404.1 GCA_016876015.1 Chloroflexota bacterium | reverse complement strand
AGTTAGCGGAAAGTAGAGCTACAAACTGTTCACGCGGCCGGTGCAGGGCGCCTCCGACGCTGCGCTGGGCGAGGACATCATCGCCATCTGGAGCAACGCGGCCGGACCGGCCACAGTGACCTTCACCCTCAGCGCGAATGGCGATGGCGCACCCCCTCCCTCAGAGGGAGGGGGCAAGGGGGTGGGTCAACGCTCCTCAGTTCACTTCCAAGAGGTCACGCTGACGACCCTCGTCGCGGGCCTGCCGCGGGCCGATCTGCCGGAGCAGCTCTTCCCGGCGTCCGAACGGCTGGACCGGCCGCCGGCGCAGATCACCGTCCGGCCGCTGCGCGAGTTCATCTTCCTGTCGGTCATCAGCGACGGCCCGGCTTCGGCTGGCTGGCCGGCATCGCCGCGGCGGATCAGCAGCGGGTGCACCTGCCGCTGGTCGGCCGGGGTCAGCAGCGACGGCAATAGCAAGTGCGAAGCCTCCTGTAGGATAGTTTGCCCATCCAGCCCGCGGGGTCTATAATCGGGCTATGAGCTCGACTGCTATCGCTGCATCTGTTGTTAAGCCACGACCGCGCAGCATCGTCGCAACGATCTGCCGGCGTGTGCTGCTGGCGCTGGTGTGTTTGCTGTTGGCCACCCTGGTGGCGTCAGAGGGCTACCTGGGCGAGGGCCGCAAGACGCTCGTCATCAACCAGGCCATCGGCCCGCGCGGATTTGCGTTTGGCGCCTGGGAGGTGCAGGCGCTGGGCCAGAAGGCGCGCGATCTGATCGCCCAGCCGGCCGCGGAGCTGTCGCCGCAGGCCCAGCACGACCTGGTGATCGCCTACTTTGACGCCATCGCGGAGATCGGCCGGCTCAATGGGGAGATCGAGAGGATTTACGCGAATCCGAAGGAGACAAACCCGGCGGCCGCGGCCGCCGGGCTCGCTGCCAGGCTGGAAGCGTTGCGGAGCGACCAGGCCCGGCGCCGGCCCGCGGTCGAGGCGACTCTCGAAACCCAGACCGCCGCCATCCTCCGTGAGGCTGGCCTGACCACCCTGAATCGGGTGTGGCCGCCGGTGCGCTTTCAGTTCACCGAAAGCCCGCACAAACTGATCGTCTCCCCGCGGCGCCGGATCGCGGTCGAGGGGGAAGCCTTCTTGCAGCCGACGGTCCCACTCGATCAGATCGAGGGGATCGAGAGCGCAGTGGAAACGGCGCTGGATGTCAGCGCGCTGGTGGAAGGCACGGGAGGCATCTCATCTTACCCCACGATGATCGTCGAGATCGCCAGCCTGGAGTGGGTGCTGAGCACCATCGCGCACGAGTGGATGCACACCTACCTGATCTTCTATCCGCTCGGCCTGCGCTACTTCGAGAATCGCGATACCCGCACCTTGAACGAGACCGTTGCCTCGATCGTGGGCGATGAGATCGGCCGGTTGGCGCTGGAGCGGTTCTACCCTGAGCTGGCGCCTCCGCCGCGGCCCGCACGCGGCGTCACGCCCACCCCCACGCCCGACCCGCCGCGCTTCCAGTTCGGCCCCTTCATGCGCGAGACACGGCTGACCGTTGACAAGCTGCTGGCCGAAGGCCAGGTGATCGAGGCAGAGGAGTACATGGAGGCGCGGCGGCAGGTCTTGGTCGCCAACGGCTACGCCATCCGCAAGCTGAACCAGGCCTACTTCGCCTTCCATGGCTCCTATGCCGTCGGCCCGGCCGGCACCGACCCCATCGGCGACAAGCTGCGCGCCCTGCGCCAACGTGCACTCAGCCTGGCTGATTTCGTGCGCATCGTCGCGCGGATCACCTCGGTGGCGGAACTCGACGCGGCGCTGGCGAGATGACAGGAGTTACGCATCACCCAGTCACCTTGTCACCCTGCCGCCCTATCCGCCGAACTCGAACGCCGGCAGGCCCCTCACGCCCGGCCGAGCGCGGAATAGTGCGCCCGCGTGCGGCTGTCCAGCCAATGCGGTCTCGCTGAGCCCGGCGCGCGCCGAGGTGATGTACAGATCACCCAGATCAGGGCCGCCGAACCAGCAGGCTGTCGTGCGCGCCGCCGGTACCGCGATGCGCGCCAACTCTCGACCGTCTCGCGGGTCCCACCGCACCACGCTCCACCCATCCCAATAGGCCACCCACAGCATCCCTTCGGCGTCAATCGTCATGCCATCGGGCCGGCCAGGGCCATCCGGCGTGCTGATGACGGGCCGGGGGTTGGCGATTGCGGCGGTCGCCAGGTCGTAGTCGAAAGCGACCACCGCGCAGGTCGGCGTGTCAATGTAGTACATGGTGGTCGCGTCCAGGCTCCACGCGATGCCGTTGGAGACCGTGACTTTGCTCCACATCTTGCGCACGGTCAGATCGCGGTCCAGGCAGTAGAGGCTGCCTGCGCCGGTCCGATCTTCGGCCAGGCGCATCGTGCCCGCCCAGAAACGGCCAGCCGGATCGCACTTGCCGTCGTTGAAACGATTGTCGGGCAGATGCGCCTCTGGATCACAAATCAGGCGAAGCTCCTCAGTCTCGAGGTCCAGGCTGGCGAATCCATCGCGCAGCGCCAGCATGACGCCGCCGGCCGTGCGCGGCGCCACCGTTCCCACCGGCTGCCCAACGTTGATCGCCCGATCCTGTCCTGTGACAGGATCGAACAGGTGGAGTGCATGGCCGAGGATGTCCACCCAATAGAGCACTCCCTGGCGAACGTCCCAGATCGGCCCCTCGCCGAGCAGCGCCCGGCCGTCGTGCACAAGGACGATCTCGGTATTGATGGTCATGTCCGTCCTCCGCTGGTCAAAGGTTCAGCGGCCGGCGCTCAAGGCGCCGGCCGAACAGGAAAGGGTCCGATGATGATCTGGTCATCGGCGTGGCCTGGAATGCGCAGTCGAGGCCCGCCTCCCGGCGCATAGAGGCCGATCGCCAGGAAATGATCCACCGCCAACAGACCGGCCGGCAACGCCAACTCCAGCTCGTCCACGATCACCTCGGCCGGCCGCCAGTCAGAGGTGGGACAGCTTCCGCGGCCGGCCGGCGCGTCGGCGCCGGCCACGCGCTGGAGCGCAGCGGACGGTTGGGCCTGCACGTGCGAAGCCTCCCTGTGGGACAGGTGGACGAAGGTCGTGTAATCGCTCTGCGGCCGCTCGTGCGCGCGCCAGAACAGCCTGACGTAGAGCCTGCCGCCGGCCGGCAGGCGCGTTTCGCTCAGCCAGTAGCCCAGGAAGTCAATGCCGTCATCCAGCGTCGCCGGGTTCGGAATCATTTCGGGAAACTGCACGCGGCCGCCGGCCGGCTGCAGGAGTTCCAATGCCCAGGGCCGGCCCTCGGCGTCGTGAACGACAGGCCGGATCGTGCTGTCAGGCAGGTAGCTTTGGAGCAGCCCAGGTCCGCGGAAATCCTCGGCCGCCAGGAACAGATAGCGGGCCGCATCTGCGCCAGGCACGCGCACACAGATGCGGCCGTCGAAGCCGCGCAAGTACGAAGCCTCCCTGTGGGACGGGATCGCCGCGGGACTCTGGAGCAGCGAGTAGCGCACGGTAGGATGGTCGTGTCCGCGCGGGCTGACATAGGTCGGCGCATCAGACTGATCGTCAATCAGCAACTGGCCGAGCCTGGCGAAACCTGCATCGCGCGCGTAGAAGAGCGCAGAATCGGCGCTCCAAACGGCGAAGGCGCGCCAGGTGAGGATGAGCGAGACGCCCAAGACAGCCCAACCCACGG
>VGOD01000403.1 GCA_016876015.1 Chloroflexota bacterium | reverse complement strand
CGAGGCGCACGGCACGCTCAGCCAGCGCGCCGTCTACTTCCAAGACCTGGGTTGGATGGAATTCAGGCGTCACGGCAGCGTGGCGACGGCCGACACGGTCGCGTTGACCCGCGCCGCACTGGGGGCGCAGCAGGAGGCCGGCAACCAGGCAGGCATACCTGCTGCGCAGTTTGCGGTCGGCTTCGCGCTGCTGTGGAGCGGCGATCCGCAGGGGGCGACGGCCCCGCTTGAGACCGCGTTGCGCCAGGCCGAAGCGACCGGCGACCTGAGCCTGCAAGCGCGCTGCCTGACCTATCTGGCTATTGCAGGCCGACGATGCGGGCAGATCGAAGAAACCCGGCGCTGCGCGGCGCGAGCATTAGAGGTCGCCGCGGCCGCGCATATGCCCGAATATCTCGCGACGGCAAGTGCCAACCAGTCCTGGCTGGCCTGGCGCGCCGACGATCTAAACGCGGCCCAGGAGCTTGCCCACGCTGCGCTGGATTATTGGCATCAACTGCCGGTCGGCCATGCCGCTGCGCCGTTTCAATGGCTCGCCCGCTGGCCCTTGATCGCCGTGGCGCTGCACGAGGAGCAGATTGCCCTGGCGGTGGACCACGCACGCGCAGTGCTCGACCCCAGCCAGCAACCTCCGCCCGACGCATTGGCCGCCAGCCTCGAGCAAGCCATCCAGTCATGGGATGGCGGCGCGGCCGACGCGGCGCGCACACTCCTCCAGCAATCCATGATGTTGGCGCAAGAGCTGCGCTACCTCTGATTCTCATTCCTCGCCAGCAAACTTGCACCTCCCCGAGACTCGCAGCCGGAAACGCGCCAGGAAACGCTTTGGAAACGCCGCGTATGCTACATTGTTCGCAGTTCCTTAGTCGCGAGCATTCCAGATCATAGTTCAAATCCAGGAGGCCAACATGTCAGCGAATCTAGTCGTCGGCGCCACCGGAATGGTGGGCACAGAGATCTGCCGCCTGCTGAGCGCGGCGGGCAAACCTTTCAAGGCCCTCGTGCGAGGGACCTCCGACCCGGCCAAGGTGGAGCAGCTCAGGAGCCTGGGCGCGACCGTCGTGCTGGGCGATTTGCGCGACGGCGCATCGCTGAAGGCCGCGTGCAAAGGCGTGAGCGCCGTCATCACCACGGCGTCGTCCATGCCCTTCGCCTATCAGCCGGATGCCAACACTCCGCACATCACCGATCAGGACGGCGCTCTGAGCCTGATCGCCGCGGCCAAGGAAGCCGGGGTGCAGCAGTTCGTCTACACCTCGTTTCCGCCGATGGCCGCCTCATTCCCGCTGCAGGACGCCAAGCGCGCGGTGGAAGCAAGCCTCCGCGCCAGCGGGCTGACCTATACCATCCTGCAGCCCACCGTCTTCAGCGAGGTCTGGCTGAGCCCGGCCGTGGGCTTCGACTTCGCCAACCGCAAGGCATCGCTTTACGGTACGGGACAGAACCCGATCAGTTGGATCTCCTACCTGGACGTGGCCCAGTTCGCAGCGGCCAGCGTGGGCAATCCGGCGGCGAAGAATGCGACGTTGCTGCTAGGCGGCCCCGCTGCGATCAGCCCGCTGGATGTAGTCAAGGTCTTCGAGAAGGTTGGCGGCAGACCGTTCGAGGTAACGCTCGTGCCGGTCGAGGCGCTGCAGGGACAGTTGGCCGGCGCGACCGACCCGATGCAGAAGTCGTTCGTCGGGCTGATGATCAGCTACGCCAGCACGCCGGCGATTGATATGAAAGCCACCTTGAAGGCGTTCCCGCTCAAGCTGAAGAGCGTGGAGGATTATGCCCGGAGCGTGGTTGCGGCTTGAATCTGATGCCATCCCACGAGCGACGGCCGCGCCGCTCGTGGGAGAAGCTCACCTCACCGAAAGGAGAAGCCTCAAGATCCACGGACGCCAACAAGATCCTTGTCCGTCATTTGAATGGGGAATGGCAACCATATCGAACGTTCGAAAGGAGATCGAAATGTCCACGCCCGTCTATAACCTCGTCCTGGGCAAGGGCTTTACAGAAGCCTGGTATCAGCTCTCCAAGGAACAACAGGATGAACTGTGGGCCAAGGTGATGGAGGTTGAAAAGCGCGCAGGGTTCAAGTGGCTCATCCTCTGCAATTCGCGGTGGGCAAATGAGAAGTTCTTCGATTGGGGTGTGATCGAGTATCCTGACATGGAAGCCTTTCAAGCGAAGACCAAGGAGCTCGAAAAGCTGGGCTGGTGGCGATACTGGTCCGGCGAGACGATCCTGGGCACGAAAATGGAAAGGGGATGAACAGGGGCCGAAGTGGGCCACGTCTTCGTGGCGACGACTCGTGAACGTTAAGAATTCACTCCGGTAATCCAGCCGTACTCGCCGCCGCGCCAGCCCGCCCGGACATGAAGTGTCCGGGCTACCAGCGTAGCGCCCGGTGAACCGGGCTTGACGGATGGCCGCGCGTTGCCAGCCCCGTTGACGGGGCGTTGCTCATTTAGCCCGGTCGATTTATCGCCGGGCGGGCCAGCATGACAAAAAGGGCGCAGAGAAGCCAGTTGCCGGTTTGTTTTCTTGACGTTCATCAGTCGTTCGAGCAAGGGCCAACAACCAAGACCCTTCGGGTTGGGCAATCCGAAGGGTCTTGCCCGAGGAGGCAAGCAATGACGACCTTCGTACTCGTTCATGGCGCATGGCAGGGCGCAAGCACCTCGGATCTCGTTGTCTCCAAGCGCCGGGCGGCGGAGCATCGGGTCCAGAGGAAATGATCTATGTTCACCTCATCCACTTGGGCATTGCGCATCTTCGGCATATCGGGCATTCTCGGCGCGATGTGCCTGATCTGTGGCGATCTTCTGTACAACCATGTACCGGGCTCTTCGAGCAGTAAAGCCACAAAAATGGGGAATCTGCCCGAATCGCGACTGCACAATGCTGGTACACTGGGCCTGGTTGGTTGCTGGTTCTATACGCTGGCAGCATTGCATCTTTATCTGGCTTTTCAACCCGCGGGGCCTATCTTCGCATTTATGCTCTCTATAGCTTTCGGCGCAGTGATGGTTGGTTATGGCATTGGTCACACTGCCTACTTCTCGATTGCCACAGGAGCGCATGTCGCAGTCCGTTTTGGCTCCGATGCCGACCAGGGCGCGAAACTCGGGAGAGCATTCTTCCGGAGGATAGTTCACATGATCTACATCCCGGCTGCGATTTCAAGTTTGATGATGTTCTATGGGATCGTGGCTGAAAGATCCTTCTATCCTCGGTGGATGATCGTTTTCTTACCGGTTATTGTCTACCTGCTCAAATCGCCTGTGATCAGAATAACCACAGGGCGCGTACGAGAATTGCTCAACGATTCGTATGACAATGTCGCCCTGTTCATCTTCTTCATCATTTCGACGCTGGTTCTTTGGAATAGCGTCGTTTTCTAGGGCTGCCCAACACCGGAATCAGGAGGACCATCATGGAAAACCAAACTCCATTGCGCGTGGGCATCATCGGTTGCGGATACCAGGGCGGCATCCTGGCGAGGACGGTCGTCATGGGAAATGCATGGCGCGTCGTTGCCTGCGCTGATCCCGATCAGGCGGCCGCAGCGCGCGTGGCCGCGATTGCCGGCGGCGCGGCGGTGTACGCCTCGACAGAAGATCTGCTGCAGGGCGCGGATGTGGACGCCGTCTTCGTCGCGACCTCGCACGACGCGCTCTACGAGTGCGCGCTGGCCGCCAT
>VGOD01000402.1 GCA_016876015.1 Chloroflexota bacterium | reverse complement strand
TAAATGCGCCGGGTCTGGACTTCCAATTGCTTTGCCATCTTGGCCATGCGTCGCGGCCCTCCTCATTGGTAGGATCAGGGGGCATAATAGCGGATTTCGTCTTCCGTGTCACTTTTACCGCAATGCGAACTTGCGCAGCAGCAGGATCACCGACACGGCGGGCACGTCCCATCCTTCCCGCAGCATCAAGACGCTGACCACCGCCTCGTAAGGGCTGCCGGGCTTGCCGAGCCGCCGGGCCGCCTCGCGCTCTCGTTCGTCCGATTGCTCGGTGACCAGCAGCGTCTTGAGGTGAAACTCCTTTTCGAGCATGTCCCGCGCTTGCTCGGCATCCTTGATGGTGATGGCGACGACGAACAGGATCGGTTTGTACGCGCCCCGAGCCAGCGAGTTGGCCCGTCGCCGCTGCTCGTTCAGGCGGTCGAGCGCGATGTCTATCTGCTTGCGCATCGGGTCGGGGTCGGTGACCCATTGCGTCGAACTCAGCCCCTTCTCGATGCGCTCGAACTCCTCGTCCATCTCATCCACGGTGCGCCGCTCGCCGGTGGCGGGGTTGGTGTAGGTCAGCTCGACCGAGGCCAGCTTGGGCTGGTAGACGACGACGCTTTTGATGATCGGTGGGACTTCGGCCTGCGCGTCGGCGATGCCGTACTCGAAGATCATTTTCGAGTCGGGCGCTTTGCCGTCGGCGCGGTCAGGGGTGGCGGTGGTGTCCAGCCGGAAGCGGCTGATCTGCTTGAGCGCAAACAGGGTGTTGTCGTATTCGGCGGCCGGCGTATTGTGCGCCTCGTCGTTGAAGACTGCGATCTTCTCGTCGGCGTTCATCAGCACGGCCAGGTTGCGCTGGCCGCTGATGTTACTCTGGTAGAGCTGCTGGATGTTGCCCAGCACGACGCCGCTGTCGCGGATGCCCTGCGGCCCTTCGCCGGGCTGCATGACGTGGAGCGTAAGCTGGTTGGCGTAGTGCTGCGTGCCGGGCGGCAGGAAACCGAAGTCGCGGAAGACTCTGGCGTCGCGGAAGTCATCCTCCAGCCGGTCGCGCACGATGGTGTTGGGGCAGAGCAGGAGGAACTTGTGCAGGTCGTGGCACACCTTGAGCCAGGCGACGATCGCGCCCATGACCGCAGTCTTGCCGCCGCCGGTGACGATGTTGAGCAGCAGCTCGCGCCATTGGAGCAGCTCGTAGGCATAGACCGCCCGCATCACGGCTTCTTCCTGGTGCCGCCACAGCCGCCGCGGCGCGTCGGGCCGGGTCAGGTGAAGCAGAAAATCACGCGTCAGCGGGCTGACGTCGGGGTAGGCGCGCGATTGCCACCAGTCGCGGAAGTCCTGTTCGTAGGGAGCGAAAGAATTGTACATGTTTCTGATGCACCGGTGGGGCGTTCGTGTTTTCGGCTCTATCTCGTAGCCGGTTCACCATGCAGGGACAATTCTCTTTCAACCCCTTCGGACAGCAGAATCTTGATCAAGGACTGATAAGGCACGTCTTTTTTGTGGGCAAGAACCTGGAGGGACTCGACCAAGGACTCTGGAAGCCGCAGCGAGACCGTCTTCAAGGTCGGCCGCAGATTCGGCATCAGCGTCGGTTGGGCTTTAGCGTAGTCAAAGTAATCTGCGGTATCGTGCGTGGCCCAGAATGCCCGCTCTTCGTCCTCAGATGCAAAATGTGGGATCTTTTGTGTGCTCATCGTGGATATAGCGTCCTTTCGCGCTTGGTCATATCTCGAGCAGAGATGACGCGAAGCCTGTCCTGCCGGATGGTGAAGATCACGGCCAGCCGCCGCCCGCGATCGGTGCGGCCCAGGGCCAGGTATCTTGCTTCGCCATCCGCGTGTTCTTCGTCTGGCATCGTCAGCAGCGGTTGATTGAAGAAGACCTGTTCACATTCGGTATCGGAGACGCCATGCAACCGCCAGTTCTTGCCGCGATTGCCTTCGTCCCAGTCAAAGCCGGTGAATTCGCCGAGGATCAACACGTTGACCTCTCTTGAGACCATGCACGTCCCGCTCTTTCAGAAACACAGAAGCCGCCTCGCAGTGCGGGACGGCTTCGCACCCCTTCGCCGAAGCTAACAGGGGGGATACGCCATTATTGTCCCGCAACTGCCTCGATTTGTCAAGGACTGAATTTCGGCTTTTTGTCATCCTGAGCGGGTCGGTCTCCCCCACGGGCGACCAAGGTCGCTGCAACCATCGCGAAGTCGCCCTGCGGCGACTACGATAGCCGACGAAGGTCGGCTTTGCGTTGGTTGCAGCGGTTTCCAACCGCCCGACAGCGCTACTCCACTTGCAGCGTCTGCACCACCGTTCGTTCCCCGCCCTGATCATCCTGCACCGAGCAGGCAACCGTGACCGCACCGGCCTTCGGGAAGGTATACTGCACGATGAGCGCCGGCCGACCGGTCTTCTTGTCGCGCAGGAAGGTGTAGCCCTGGGTCGAGATGAATTTGCCCGGCTTGTGGTTGAAGTCCCACTGCACGTTGGCGATGGCGCCATCCTTGTTCAGGCTGACCGATTCCGAGACGTCGAATTCGTAGACCAGCGGCTTGACCCGCTGCACGACCACGCGCACCTCCGGCGGCTGAATGAAGCTCAGCAGCGGGCCGTAGTCGGGGTGCTTGCTGACCACGTGCTCACGGAATTCGTCCGCTTCCAGCCGCACCAGGCTGAGGCGCACGAAGTCCACGCGCTTGTTTTCCCGCGCGGCCAGGATTTCCGCGGCCTTGCGCGCGTCGGGGCCGAAGTTCCACGCCAGCATGACGCCGTGGTTGGCGCGGCGCTTCTCGTAGACCGCTTTGGCGAAGCGCGCGACATCCTCTTTGGTGATGCGCGAGTCGCGCGACGGCTCGCCCACGTAGAGCGGCACGCCGTGGCGCACGCCGTGGATGGCAGGCGAGATCTCTTCGGGCCGGCCGCCGAACGCCCGCACCACGAACTCGCGGAACTGCGCCGGCGTGTAGCTCTCCAGCCGCGGGGCCTCGTAGATGCCCCAATGCTCCACGGTGAAGTCGGGCACGGGAAAAAGGGTACCCACCTTGTCGCGTACAACCTTTGCCACACGGTCGGAGGTAATGGCAACCGCGATGCGCGATTGGTCGCATGCGATCCAACGACGGTTGAGAAGTTGTGCCACAGCCGGTGTGGTTCCTCCGCCGCAGAAAAAGTCAGCGACAACCCCACCCACTGGAGAACAAGCAGTGATCATCCTTTGCAGCAACTTCTCAGGTTTCTGAGTCGGATACCCGATCCGCTCTCCCATGATTGGCGAGGTGGCATCCTGAGCGTTGATGTCATCCCACACGGAGTCGCAGACCATGCCTTCATCTTCATACGTGATGTAATCCTTGCCACCTTTTGTCTGAACTCGATACCGACGCCCTTGTGCATCGATATGCTTGTAGTGCATACTCAGAGTAATATCCTTGTAGAGAGCATCGTACTGGTGTTCTGGACGCGCTTGTGTGCCTGGTTCAGCAGCCAGGTCTACGCCGTGATGTTGGCGCACGCCCAGCAGCACCTGCTGGTGCGCCTGCATGCGCGGCTGGACCTGCACGCGCTGGTCACGGCTTGTGCTGGCTACCACCACACGGCCGGGCCCGGCGACCAGCCGACTCATCCCGTGGCCTATCTGGTGTGCGCCGTGCTGGTCAAGACGCTGTACAGTTGGAGCCTGCGCGAGTGTGCCGACCAGATCAACCA
>VGOD01000401.1 GCA_016876015.1 Chloroflexota bacterium | reverse complement strand
AGCGGCTGGAATCTGAGGAACACCATCGGCGGGTCCGGCCCGATCGCGGTCGTTGCGCAAGAGGTCCAGACGCTGCCGACGCAGGGCCCCATCACCCTCAATGTCAATGTGCCGGTGGGCGACGTGATGGTACGCGCCGGCTCAGAGCCGCAAGTCAAGATCGAAGCGACCCGTCGGGCCTGGGGCATCTCGCGCGCCAGGGCCCAGGAAGTCCTCGATAGGATCACCATCCAGGTCCGCCAGACGGGCGACCAGGTGTGGGTCGAAGCCACGGGTCTCAGCGCTACGGGCCGGTCAGGGCAGTCGCCGCGCGCCGACCTGGTGGTGACCGTGCCCAGGCAAACAAGCTTCAACCTGAATGTGAAGGTGGGCCGCGTGACCGTATCAGGCGTACACGGCGATGTGTGGGTGCGCACCGACGTGGGCGAGGCGACCCTGACCGATGTGGTTCCGGTCGAACAGCTCGATGTCAGGACGCGCGTCGGCAACGTCGAGCTGACCGGGCCATTGACCCCTGCCGCGTCCTACGAGATCGTCAGCGATGTGGGGCGCATCGCGGTGCGGCTGCCCGCGGATAGCTCGTTCAGCATCAACGCGCGCAGCGATATCGGGGATGTGGAGATGGGCTTCACCCTGTCGGGCGTCAGCGCGCGCGAAGGTTTCGTCAGCAAGGAAGTGCGCGGCGAGGTGGGTTCCAGCCCAACGACCAGCCTCTATCTGCGCTCGCGCGTCGGCGCGATCTCCGTGCGGCCGGCGCGGTAGACGGGCCGGAAACCCACCAGGCGCCAGACACTTCGGAAGCGCCGGCGTCTGGTGGGCGATTCTCACGGCAGTTTGCGCTCCAGCCGCTCCAGCCGATGACGCAGTTCAGTCAGCGCCTCATCCCGACCCGCGGCGGACGACCAACCCTCCGCGATGCGCAGCGCCCAGGCCGCCCACCCGCGCGCGGCCGCCAGATCGGCCGTGCGCCATTCGTGGTGCTTGGCCAGCTCGATGTAAGGGGTCACGTCATCGCCCGCAATCGAGCCGATCCACTCCTCCCACACCGCGGCCGCTTCCTCCCAACGCTCCAACCGTTTCAACAGATAGCCTAGATCACGCAGCACGCCCGCGCGTTCCGCGTCCCCCAGATCGTGCGCCAGCGCGGCCCGATACGCGGCGACGCCGGCGTTGGTCCAGTTCAGCGCGACATAGCAGCGGCCCAGGCTGGCGCATTCCATGGGGTGCAGGCCGGCCAGACGCGCCATCAGTCCATCCTGCTCGAAGCGGCTGGTCAGCAGGGCCGCGAGGATCGGCATGGACGTGATGTCCATCAGATTATGATAGAAGACGCGCGCCAGCATCTCGGTGACGATGCCCGTGCGATAGTAGTCACGATAGATGTCGGGGATGAGATAGCCGGGAACATCCTCGACGGTGCGCTCCACGCCGAGCACGTGCTGCTCCAGGTTGCCCAGCCGGCACGAGCCGATCCGGCTGCGCCAGACGCGGCGGGCCGGCGGCAGCAGATCGAGGTGCGGCGTCCCGATCAGCGGGACGGGCATCCGCGCCAGCACGAAGCGATTCTGCACGAGCGGCACATCAAAGCCTCGACCGTTGAAACTGACCAGCCCTCCGCAGCCCGTCAGCGCCTCCTCGACCAGGTGGAGCTGCGCCCGCTCTTCGCCAGGATGACGCATGAAGAACTGGCGGACGACGAACGCTCCGTTCAGAAACCCGATTTCTCGGAGAAATCGGGTTTCTTCCGACATCTCATACGTCCCCACCCCGATCATGAACGTGTAGGTTCCCGTGTCCATAGACAACCCGGTCGTCTCGGTGTCCAGGAAAACCGCGCGGGCCGGCTCCAGAGCGGCCAACGCCGCATCCTGGCCCAGCGCGACCAGCGCGTCGCGGCTGACCCGCAGCCACGCGGCCAGCTCAGGATACTCGCCCAGGGGAAGACGCGCAGTCCGCACCCAGGCCGGACCGAAGGGGGTGAAGGCTTCTTCGCCGGGGAGGGCTGGAGGTTGGAGGTTGGAGGTTGGAGGCTGGAAGCTGACGGCTGACCCCTGTCCCCTGACCCCTGTCCCCTGTCTCCTGATCTGTTCCGCGCCGCGGCGGAGGCCCAGCTTGCGCAGGCGCTCGAGGCGATCGTGGCGTTGGGTGAGGTTGTCGGGTGGCATGGGTTGGTAGATTGGTAACTTGGTAAATTGGGCTGGTGGATTGGTGAAATGGGGGGGGTAAAATCCGCCCCTACGGGCGGCGCACGTCGCCGCGCACCGCGCCGGTGATGACGACGTTGCCGTCGCCGACGAACGCCACACCGGAGCCGGTGTTGACCGCGCTGCCGCGGGTCGCGACCGGGCCGCCGGCATTGATCTGGTCGCCGCGGATGCGCCACGCGCCGGGCGCCGGCTCGATCTCCGGCGCCCGGGCGAACGGCAGACCCTTGGGCCGGGCCGCGCCGGCCGCGTAGTAGGCCACGGTGAAGTTGTCGGCCTGTTCGAAGTGCAGGATCGGGTGCTGGCGGTCGCCGGTGCGCCGGGGCGTCATCTCGCGGGCGTGGAGCGCCAGGTCCGCGACGCGCACGTAGCCATCCTGGCGGGCCGCGCCGCTGCCGCAGAGCGCCTCGGCCAGCGCCAGGGTGAATGCGCTGAGGGGATCGCCCGCGTAGGACAGCTCGTCGCCGCGCGACGAGGCGATCAGGACACGGCCGCGGCCCGCGGCCAGCAGCGCCAGCGCCTCTGGGGGCAGCGGCGCCTTGGTGCACGCCAGGCCCGGCGCCTTTGCTTCGCCGATGCCGCCGGCGTGGCAGCAATCCAACAGCACGAGCAACTTGCCAGCGGGGATGGCGGCCAGCCGCTCGGCCAGCTCCGCGCCGCTGATCGCGGTCTCCCGCAGCCGCGCCAGGTCGTAGCCGTGCGGCAGCAGGAAATATGCCTCGCCGATGGCGGATGCGACCCGGTAGCCGTGGCCGGAGAAGTAGACCACCGCGGTGGAGCGCCGGTCCGCGGCGCGGGCCAACCGCGCCAGGCCGGTCAGGATCGCGGCGCGGCCGGCCGCCGCCTCCGTGAGCACCGCGACCTGCGCGGGCGGGTAGGCGCAGCGGCCAGGGTCGGCCAGCAGGCCGGCCAACCGCTCCGCGTCGGTTGCGGTGCCCGGCAGGTCGCCACCGGCGCCGATGACCAGCGCGTGGCCGTGGGTGAAGAGGGGCATAGGAAGACCTCCTCATTTCGCCCGTCAGTCCGTGGAGCATCCTGCTCTGAAAATAGCCGCGGATTCACGCGGATGGACGCGGATACCGGCATTTTCATGGGCCGTGCCACCGCCTGCGGCATGGGCATCTGCCCTGATAACAGCGGTTTGCCGCTCTGGATTCGAGGCTGTGCGAAGCCTCCGTTAGGATTAGCCGGTTTCTGCCGTTGCCAACCAGACCGGCTAAAGCCTCTAGTCCGGGGCGCATTTTCATCTGTCGTCCCATGGGAAGGCTGTGCACTGACGTCGCGCCCGGCATGAACAACTGAGCGGAACGGAGTGCAGTCGAAGGGCCTGCCCTGCGCGTGTCGAAGGGATGCTCCGCTATGCCAGAATTTTTCCCGCGTTTAACGCCGAGAATGTGATAAGTCTCCGAGGGGCCAGAGCCCAGACTTCCAGAGTACCAGAGGCCAGAGTCATCGGCGTCCAGAGTCATGAATGATGGGAGACGCAACTACCCGAAAACCGAAGTACCCGTCGCGGTCGTTC
>VGOD01000400.1 GCA_016876015.1 Chloroflexota bacterium | reverse complement strand
CCGATAGCCGGCGTCTATCTGCTGTCCATCGTAGAGGATCGGCTGCAATACCTCGCACTCTACCCGCCTGCCGCGCCGCCGAAGCTCATAAGCCAGACAATGCTGGTAGGCCGACTCGAGCAACCCAGGCCCCAACGCTCGATGCACTTTGATCGCTGCATCCACGATATCCTTACCAATGGCCTCAATATCCATTTGCCCTCCAGCTATCTGAGTCACCCATCATAGTATCTTACGAATCGGTTTCTTGCACAAGGACAAGTTCTTCACCGCCAAGGCGCGAAGATCGCGAAGGCTGGAATTTTATGTTCTTGGCGCTCTTCGCGTCTTTGCGGTTCCTATCCTCGATCTCCTTCTACAACTGCCCGGCCGCCATCGCCCCATCAGCGCCATCTCCCGATGCACCGGATCTTCAGCCACACGGCGGGCGAGCGCCGATGTATGTCCGGTCAACGGGAAGAGCTTCTTCGGGCCAGGACGTCAGCGAAGCAACGGCAGACGGCGAACGCGTATGCGCCCCGTCTGGACGGTGACAACGCATCCGACTTCTAAGTCGTCATGGCACTGCGTCAGCACAGCCTCGAGCAGCAGGGCAAGCGCCTGCGCCTTCAGTCCTTCGATGCGGATGCGGATCACCGAGGGCGACGAGTCGCCGGATTGCGCCAACAGCGCGTGGAAATCGGCATCCAGCGTGACGACGACGCGCCCTTCTGCTTGACCGCGTTGCAAAATCTGCGCGTCTTGCGCTGCGCTGTAGCCGATCTCGCCGACATGTATCGCGTCAATCCCTGTCTGGCGCAGAATCCCTGCCGCTGAACGCGGTAGACCCTGGTCAAGCAGCAACCGCATAGGTTAACGGAAGCTCCACGGCACGGTCTTCGAGGTATGTGGCCGCATAATGCAGCGCCTGGCGGATGTCTTCGTCCTCGAGCTCGGGGAATTCGCGCCGAAGTTCGGCTCGATCGGGATACAAGGCGGCCAACTCGATCACGCGACGCACGGTCAGGCGCAAGTCACGGATACAGGGCTGTCCGTTCATGCGTCCTGGGCTAATTCGGATACGATCAAAGCGCATCGCCATATCCTCCCTCGTGGATATTCTCTCTGCCGCTAAGTATAGCACATCCGGGCGCCAAGAACCATCTACAACTGCCCGGCAGCCATAGCCCCCATCAGCGCCATTTCGCGATGCACCGGGTCGGCGGCGACGCGGCGGGCGAGCGCGCCGGCTTGCGCCTGCGCCTCGGCCTGGATCGCCGCTTCGTCGGCGGTGAGCACGCGGCCCGCTCGCACCACCAACCGCCCGGCCACCATGACATCGCGCACCTCGTGCCCGCTGGCGGCATAGACCAGGTTCGGCACGATGTTGCGCACGGGCGCAGCCATCACCGGCGAGAGGTTGGGCGCAGCCAGATCCACCACGATCAGGTCGGCTTGTTTGCCCGCTTCGAGCGAGCCGATCTCATCCCCCAGGCCGATGGCGCGCGCGCCCTCGACCGTCGCCATGCGCAACGCCTCCCACGCGGGCAGCACGGTCGGGTCGCGATACTTGATCTTGTTGAACAGGGCCGTCAGCTTCATCTCGTTGAAGATGTTGTTGCAGTTGTTGCCCGCGGCCTGATCGGAGCCGAGCGCCACCATGCCGCCCGCCTGGCGGAACGCGTGGCTGGGCGGCACGATGCCATCAATGATGCCGATGCTGCCGGAGCAGAGCGCCATCCCTACGCCGCTGGCCGCGATGAGCGCTGCTTCCTCGTCGGTGGCTTCGGTCAGGTGGACGGCCAACAATTGGTTATCCAGATAGCCCAGCTCCTGCAGGTAGGCCGGCGTGCGTTGGCCGAAGCGTTTGACCATCTGGTTGATCTCGCGGTCGCCCTGCGCCACGTGCATGTGGATCATCAACCCGTCGCGGTCGGCCAAGCGTTTGACCTGGAGCAGTTGATCTTTCGGGAGCATGTCGGGCGCCTGCGGGCCGAGCATGACGGTGATCCGGCCGTCGGCCGCGCCATGCCAATCGCGGGCGAACGCCGCCGCCGCATTGATCTGGCGTTGTCCTTCGTCCAGATCGAACGGGTAGAGGTCGCCGATCTTCCAGCCGGCCATGCCGCCGCGCGGCAGTGCGTTGATGTTGGGGGTCAGCCGGCCGCGCACGCCGGTCTGCACGAAGAATTCGGCCCAGCCGGGGACGGGCTGGGTGTAGTCCACCATCGTCGTCGTGCCGGCTTTCAGCGCCTCGATCACGTTGAGCTTCGCCCCGGCCAGCGCGGCTTCGGGAGTCAGATGGCGCGAGTAGGGGGCCAGCGCCTTCTGCATCCAGTGCGCCACGTCCTGCGCCACTCCGCGCGCGATGGCCCAAGGGGTGTGCATGTGCGCATCGATCAGGCCGGGCAGGACGGCGCAGCCGGTCGCATCCAGCGTCTCATCGGCCTGGAAGCGCGGCGTCAGGTCGGCGGTTGACCCGACGGCGACGATGCGGTTCCCTTCGACCGCCGCCGCACCGTCGGCGATGTAGCCCACGCCAGCGCCTTGCATGGTGAAGAGGTGCGCGTGGGTGAGGAGGATGTCGGCGTGTTCATTCATGAGGTTGGCTTCCATAAAAAACCGGGAGCGCTGCCACGTGCCAGGCACTTCCGCAAGTGCCTGGCACGTTCGTCACGCGTTTCACCGGATTCGGATCAGCGCCTTCACCAGCTCGCGTCGTTCGAGCGCGGCGAAGGCTTGGGCGATGTCGGCCAACGGGTACGGGGTGTCCAGGTTCAGCCAGTGGCGCGCGTCCAGCTTGCCTTGCAACGCCATCTCGACGACCCGCTGGTGCGTCTCCGCCTCGTCATAGCCGCTGTTGTAGAAGGTAAAGCCCCCGCGCACGCGGCCCGGATTGACCCGCTGCTCGTGGAACTCGTCTATGCCGTAAATGGCCGCGGTTCCGTGCGGCCGGAGGAGGGACAAGACTTCGTTGAGCGAGGCGCGCTGGCCGACCGAATCCACGATGAAGTCGAAGCCGGCCGGGATGGCCGCCCGCGCCGCATCGAGCGCCCCTGCGGTCTTGTAGTCGAAGAAGTCCGTGACGCCAACCGCATGTGCGACTTCGCTCCGCCGGGCATTGCCCAGCACGGCCACGCGGGACGCGCCCAGCAGCGCGCCGAACGCGGCGAAGCTCAGCCCCACGCCGCCGGAGCCGACGACCAGCAGCGTGTCGCCGGCCTTCAGCCCCACGCGCGTGAGATAGCTCAGCGTTTCGCGCCAGGTGGTCAACATGGTGGCGGCGGCCGGATCGAAATGCGGCGGCAGCATCTGGTTCCAGCGGGAGCCGCGCCACTGCGCTTCGGACAGCCCGTCGGCCTGCATCGCCCAATGATCGCGCGCAATGCCGTACTCTGCAAAGCCGCCCCAGTTCGAGCCGTATTCCCCGCGGGGTGAGGCGGGCGTCCCCACGCGCGTCACCAGGTCGCCGATCCGATAGTTGCGCACCTTCGGCCCCAGCGCGATCACGCGGCCGACGCTCTCGTGGCCGAGTACGGTCGGATAGGTGATCGGCCCCCACGGGAAGCGGCCATGGATCAGATGACCATCCGTGCCTGTGCAGGTCGCGCCATAGAGGATTTCGCACAGCGCGTCGTAGTCGCCGACGGCGGGTTCGTGGATTTGCCGGACGACGAGTGTGCCTGGACGTTCGATGATGGCTGCTTGCATGGTGGCTCCTGGTGGAATAAGGAAACAGGTAGACAAGGAAACAGGTAGACAAGGCGACGCGCCACTCTTTG
>VGOD01000399.1 GCA_016876015.1 Chloroflexota bacterium | reverse complement strand
CCCCGACGGGGGCGACCACGAGTAGGGGCGGGGCCTCCGTGCCTGCCCCGACGGGGGCGACCACGAGTAGGGGCGGGGCCTCCGTGCCTGCCCCGACGGGGGCGACCACGAGTAGGGGCGGGGCCTCCGTGCCAACCCCGACGGGGGCGACCACGAGTAGGGGCGGGGCCTCCGTGCCTGCCCCGACGGGGGCGACCACGAGTAGGGGCGGGGCCTCCGTGCCTGCCCCGACGGGGGCGACCACGAGTAGGGGCGGGGCCTCCGTGCCTGCCCCGACGGGGGCGACCACAGAGGGCTCGCCCCTACGCGCCACGCCGCTCGCCCGGCGCATCGCGGCTGCCGAAGGGATTGACCTGCGCACGATCAGCGGGACGGGGCCGGATGGGACGATCACGCGGGAGGATGTGGAGGGGGTTGTCAGTCGTCAGTCGTCAGTCCTCAGTCGTCAGTCGCCGGTCGTCGAGCCTCCGTCATCCGTCGTTCGTCCTTCGTCCTTCGTCGGTGATACGATCATCCCGCTCACCACCCTGCGCCGCGTGATCGGGGAGCGGATGCGCCAGAGCGCCAGCGCCGCGCCGCACGTGACGCTGATGACCGAGGCCGAGGCGACGAATCTGGTTTCGGCGCGTGTTCAGCTCAATGAGGAGCTGACGCTGACCGCGCCTCGCGTGGGAGAATCGCCTGGCGCGGCCCAAGCGAAGATTTCCTACAACACACTGTTCGTGGCCCTGGTTGCTCGTGCCCTGCGCGAGCACCCGCAGCTCAACTCGTGGCTGGCGCCGGACGGCATCCACCTGCTGGCGCAGATCAACATCGCGCTGGCCGTGGACACCGAGCGCGGGCTGGTGACGCCAGTGTTGCGCGAGACGGATCGCCTGGCGCTCCCCGCGATCCAGGCGGGCTACGATGCGCTGATTGGCCGCGCGCTGGCGGGCAAGTCGTTGCCCGATGACTTCGAGGCCGGCACCTTCACCATCACCAACCTGGGCAGCCTGGAGGTGGATGGCTTCACGCCGATCATCAACCCGCCGCAGGCCGCGATCCTGGGGATCGGTCGCATCGTCGAGAAGCCGGTGGCGCGCGAGGGCGCGGTCGTCGTGCGGCCGCTGGTGACGTTGAGCCTGAGCTTCGACCATCGGATCGTGGATGGCGCGCCGGCCGGCCGCTTCTTGCAGCGGATCAAGCAATTGGTCGAGCGGCCGATGGCGTTGATGTTGCGGGAAACGTGAAGCGTGAAACGGGAAATGTCGAACGTGAAGGCTGAGTCCATACTGATCGTGAATGGCGCGCTGCTGTCGCACGATGGGGCGCGGATGGCGGAACAGATCGGCTGGCTGGCGGTCGAGGGAGAGCGGATCGCGGCGGTGGGCGTGGGGAATGCGCCGGACGAGCGGCGGGCGCGCGCCAGCCGGGTGATTGACGCCCGTCACATGGCCGTCCTGCCGGGGCTGGCCAACGGTCACACGCACCTGTCGCAGACCTTCATGCGCGGACTGGCCGATGGCCGGCCGTTGCTGCGCTGGCTCAAGGAGGTCATCTGGCCGCTGCAAGGCGCGATGACGCCGGAAGATATGTACCTGGCGGCGCTGCTTGGGTTGGTGGAGAATCTGCGCTGCGGCGCGACGACCGTGACGCAGCACCACAAGCTGCCCGGCCGCGAGCATGTGGCCGCGACCGTGCGCGCCGCCGCCGAAGTCGGCATCCGCATGACGCTGGCGCGCGGCTGGGTGGACATGGGGCCGACCGGCGAGCCGCTCGACCGCATCGTGGCCGACCTGGAATGGCTCCACGACCTCCTGCAATCGCAAATCGCAAATCGCAAATCGCAAATCCGCCTCGCCTCCGGCCCGCTCGTCCCCTGGCGCTGTTCGGATGACGCCATGCGGGAGATCACCGCGCGGGCGCGCGCGTGGGGCGCGGCCACGCACATCCACGTCGCCGAGGCGCAAGACGAGATCGAGCTGATGCGCCAACGCTGCGGCAAGGGGCACATCGAGTGGCTGGCCGACCTGGGCTGTCTGGGGGCAGATATGCAGCTCGTCCACTGTGTTCACGTGAGCGACGCCGAGCTGGATCTGATCGCCGGCGCCGGCGCGACCGTGGTCCATTGCCCCACGAGCAACATGTATCTGGCGTCGGGCGCGGCGCCGGTGCGGAAGATGCTCGATCAGCGCATCCCGATCGTCTTGGGGACCGACGGCTCTGGCTCGAACAATTCGCAAGACCTGCTGGAATGCGCCAAGATCGCGGCGCTGCTCGCCAAACATGCGACCGGCGACGCGCAGGCTGCGCTGCCGGAGGATATCATCCGCATGATGATCGGCCCGGCAACGCCCGGTTTGCGGCCCGGCGCGCCGGCCGATATCACGATCATCAATCTGGCCCATGCGCGCTGCCAGCCCGTGCACAGCGTGGCGTCGGCGCTGGTCTATAACGCCAGCGGCGCCGATGTGCACACGGTCATCGTGGGCGGCGAAATTCTGCTGGATGCGGGCCGCATGACGAGGCTGGACGAAGCGGCCCTGCTCGAAGCGTGCCGCCGCGCCGCACATGATCTCATGCAACGCGCGGGGCTGGCCGGTTCAGCCGGCGTGAATCGGTGAGGGGCGCATCATGCGGTATCAATTCCTCGGCAAGTCCAACCTCGCGGTCAGTTCCATCGGCCTCGGCTGCGTGACGTTTGGCCGCGAGATTGATGAGGCCGCCGCATACACGATCATGGATCGCGCGTTGGAGGCCGGCATCACCTTGTTCGATACCGCCGAGGTCTACGGCGGCAACCCGGGGCGTTCCGAAGAGATCATCGGCCGGTGGTTGGCCGGGCGGCGAACGCGGCCGCAGATCGTGCTGGCGACCAAAGTCCGCCCGCCCCTGGGCCGCGAGCGCATCATCGCGTCTGCCGAAGCCAGCCTCCGCCGCCTGCAGGTCGAGGTGATTGACCTATTCCAGATGCACGCGTGGGACAATCAGACGCCGCTGGATGAGACGCTCGAGGCGCTGGAGCTGCTGGCGCAGCAAGGCAAGGTGCGCCACGTGGGATTCAGCAATTGCGCCGCCTGGCAGCTCTGCAAGGCGTTGTGGTATCAGGAACGGGCCGGCTGGGGGCGGCTCGAATCGGTGCAGCCGCCGTACAACCTGGTCGTGCGTGACATCGAACGTGAACTGCTCCCCTTGTGCGCCGACCAACAGGTGAGCGTCTTGGCCTACAGTCCGCTGGGCAGCGGTTTCCTGACCGGCAAGTACCGGCCGGGCGGTGAGATCCTCAAGGGAACGCGCATGGAAATCGTCCCTGGGACGATCCCATCCTACTTCCATGACGCGGGCTTTCGCATCGTGGACGGCTTACGAAGAAAAGCAGAGCAGATCGGCGCACCGATCCCGGCGCTGGCGTTGGCGTGGGTCATGGCAGAGCCGCGCGTCACATCGGTGTTGATCGGCGCACGTTCGGCCGCGCAGATTGACCAGGCGCTGCAGGCGGATGCGCTGGGCATCTCGGCTGAACTCCGGGCAGAACTCAGCGCGCTGTAGCAATCGTATTGGAGCATTGCATGACTGCAGACCTCGTTCCTTTGACCACTTCCCTGTCGGGGAAAGTCGCCCTTGTCACCGGCGGCGCGATCCGCGTCGGCCGGGTGATCTGCCAGGCGCTCGCCGGCCGCGGGGCCAGCATCGCCTTCACCCATCTGCCCGGTGAGCCGGTCGAGGAGGCTGTGCAGTCCATCGCGCAGACCTTCGAGGTCTCAGAGACCTCGAAGGTCTGCGCGATGC
>VGOD01000398.1 GCA_016876015.1 Chloroflexota bacterium | reverse complement strand
CCTTGAGGGGGATGGCGACACAATCGTCGTTGGCTGTTCTCATAGACAGGAGTTACGCAGTGGACGTTCCCAGCCGGTCTGCGACCGGCGTCGTTGACCTGACCATGTTGCTTTCTGCGGCCCGACAGCGGTCGCAGACCGCCTGAAAGCGTGGAGTGCGTCGTCCCGTCATAGAGGCCCTGATCGGTGCATCGTGGCTCACGCTTCCTCGTTCTCGGCGATCTGACGTTCGATCTCTTCGCGATGATCGCGTTCATACGCCCAGGCATGAAGGAGGTCTGTGGGGTGCAATGCCGGGTAAGCCTGCAGCAGATCGGCCTCGCTCGCGCCCAGACGACGCGCCTGTACAAGCAGCCAGACCGGGATGCGCGTGCCCGCAATGCACGGCTCGCCACCGCATATATCCGGTGAACTGACAATGCCGGGGGCGAGATTCATATGCTTATACCCAGCCGCACTCCTGGTACATCCCATACCCGACCTTCAGCGCCTCCCGATCTGCCGCAGCAGTTCATCGCAGAAACTCATCCGCGTCGTCCGCGTCCTCCGCGTTGTCCGCGTTCCCGTCTCAGCCGGGCTGGCCGACGCCGGTGATCTCTGCCACGCGGCCGAAGAACGCGCGCTTGCGCGCCGTGTTGATCGTCCAGTTGACCGGCGGCGTCTGGAAGCCAGACAGCGCCTCGATGCGATCCTCGCGCGGCGGGTAGGGCGGCTCGTTCCAGATGTCATGCACGCGCGGCTCGCCGTTGAAGCCCTGGTCGTAGTAGCCCCACGAGACGTAGCGCCGCCACGACGCTTCCAGGTTCGGGATGCCGGTCGAATCCTCGTTGATGAGGATCGGCTTGGGCGCGGCCACGAACGCCGGATGGTTCTTCACCGCATCCAGCCCGGGGCCGAGCCTGTCGGGCCGCAGGCCGTTGCCGTGCGGCATGATAAAGTCGCACGCCCGGATGAAGTCGGCGGTCAATTCTTTCTCGTGCTTCATCTGGTAGCCCACAACGTAGCTCGTCGAGATCATAAACTCAGGATAGCGGCTCTTGAAGTGATCGAGCATCCGGTGCGCGTTGTCGAGGGTGAAGATGTCCATCCCGAAGTGGATGTCGCTCTCATTGGCGATCTCGATCATCACGTTCTTGCGGCCGGTTCCCTGCAGGAAGCTCAGCGCGTTCTCGACCGCGCGCCAGACCGCCCCCTCGCCGTTCAGCTTGAGGGTCTGCTTCCAGTAGAACATCCCGACGATCACGACCATCCCCAGCTCGTCGGCGCGGGCCAGCACGCGGCCGATCCGGTCGGCGTAGGCCGGCACGATCTCGCCATCGGGCGTGAAGCCGGCGTTGAGGTAGGTGTCGTAGACTTCGGGGATATAGCGGCCGCCGCCGCCCTGGAAGTTGATCGTGAAGCCCAGGATGCCGTGATCGCGCCACTGTGGCAGCGCGGCCATGAACTCGGCCACGTTGCGCTCCGGATCCCAGACGCCGGTGTCGGGATAGGCCCATAGGGGACGCGTGTCCGGGTTGGCGTCGTCGAAGGTCGCCTGCACCGCACGCACGTTGAAGAGCAGACCCTCGACCGGCAGCCCCTCGCACGTGCGGCCGGGGTAGGTGGGCTGGCCGTTGATGTGGAATTTGTCGTTGATGATGCTGATCGTGGTCATGATGTCCTCCGTCAAGAAAAAACCTGACAGGTCTGCCAGACCTGTCAGGTTTGCGTCGGCGATTATAGCAGCGCCCGGAACAACTGGCTGTACGCCCGCCCCGGATCCCCTTCCTGGATCATCCCCTCCAGGTTCGCCATCCCGATCTTGTCCACCAACTGGTCGGCAATCTTGACCGCCTCGATCGAGGTCTGCATCCCCTCGGCCATGTCGCCGTCGCGCACGATCACGTCGTAGGAGAACCAGCCGTCCCATTTCAGCCGGCGCAGGTAGAACATCACCTCGATCAGATCCCAGAAGTTGACCGTGCCGGGCATCATGTCCCAGTCCCACTCGCGGGCGTTGTCGTTGAAGTGGACGTAGAAGAGCTTGTTCGCCAGCGCGGCCAGGCTCAGCGCCTCGGCCGGCGTCTCCTTGACCACCAGCGCGTGCCCCACATCCATCGTCACGCCCACGTTCGGCAGCCCGATCCGCTCGACCATGTAGAGCGAACGGCCCATGTCCGACAGCACGTTGGCGTTGCGCGACTCGTTCAGTTTGTATTCCAGGCTGACGCGGATTTCAGGGCGATGCTTCGCGCCCTCCCGGATGCACTCTTCCATCCAGCCCCACTGCTTGAGGTAATCCACCTCGAAGCTGTAGTTGTGACCGTCAATCAGCGGGCAACACGAGACCATGTCTGTGCCGAACTCGACCGCCAGATCCATCGCCACCCGCATCTCCTGCACGGCCTGCCGGCGGATTTCGGGATCGGGGTTGGTGAAGGAGCCGCGCTGCCAGCGCTTCTCCTGCTTCACGTTCAGGTTGACCGCCGAGACCGTCAGCCCGCTCTCCTTGACGATGCGGATCGTCTCCTGCATGTTCTTGAACTCGGACGGATAAACGATCTCGATCCCGTCGGCATTGGTCACCTTCCGGGCCAGCTCCAGCCGGCCGATCAGGTCGCGGGCGCTCTGGTACTCGTGGAACCGATCGGCGACGCGGCCCATCATGCCGACCATCAATGCGTGTTTGATTGCCATGTCCTATTTCTCTCCCGTCACTTCCTTCAACAACCCAAAGAACCCCCGCTTCCGCTCCGAGCTGATGCCCCAATTCACCGGCACGCTCTGGTAGCCCTCGTCGAAGTCGCTCTCGCCCTTCATGCGATAGTCGAAGAAACCCCAGCCGGCGTATTGGCTGATGGACGCCACCATGTTGTTCATCGGCTTGTCGAAGTGGAAATGATCGTCCTCGTTGAAGAGGATCGGCATCGGCCGGTAGCCGGCCACCTGGCGCGTCTGTTGCACCATCTCGACGATGCGCGCCGGGTCGTTGACGCCGTTGCCGTGGAGCAGCAGGAAGTCGGCCGTCTGCACGACGTTCGGCAGCGGGACGAAGTTGCCGCCGTAGCTCGTGCTGACCAGCAGACGCCGGCCGTCCCGCGTCTGCGCTTTCACCCGCTCGATCAGCTCGTGCACCCGGCCCGGTTTGAGGATCTCGTGGGTGTAGCGGGCGACGTTGCACTCGTTGTCCACCTCGATCACAACGTTGCGGTAGCCCTGATCGAAAACCCAATCCACAGTGTTGTCCACGGCGCGCAGGATCGCGGCTTCTTCGGCCAGCCGATTGTCCTGGCCGAAGTAGAAGATGCCGAGGATGACGACCATCCCCAGCTCGTCGGCACGGTCGAGGATGCGCGCGAGGCGGGCCATATAGTCGGGCCGCAGGTCGCCGTCGGCGGTGATCACCGAATTGTGCCACGGCTGGTCTTTGGAGTAGCCCTGTGGGCTGCCACCCTGCAGGTTGATCGTGAAGGCGAGCAGCCCGTGCGCCCGCCATTCGGGCATCGCGGCGATGAACTCGGCGGTGTTGCGGTCGGCATCCCAACGGCCGGTGTCGGGATAGGCCCACATGCCGACCGTCTCCGGGTTCAGGTCATCGTAGATGCCCTGAACCATGCGCGAGTTCATCAGCAGCCCTTCGATCTTGTGGCCGTTCCAGGCGCGCCCCCCATAGGTCGGCGCGCCGTTGACGAAAAACTGCTCGCCCTGGATGCTGACTTCGGTGAAGCGTTGTTTCATGACAGCCTCATCTTCCCATCGGTGCCGCCGCTTTGCGCGCCACGACCTGCCGCACCGCCTCTGCGCTG
>VGOD01000397.1 GCA_016876015.1 Chloroflexota bacterium | reverse complement strand
CAGCGCGATCTCCGCCAGGATGCGCCGCGCGGAGGCGCGCTCACGTCGCCACAGCCAGAGCAAGGCTCCGCCAGCCAGCGGCAGGGCGATGTACACAGTGGTCTTGGCGATGAGGATGAGACCGAGCAGAACGCCCAGCGCGATCAGGCTGCGCGGCGACCTGGCGGCTGTCGGCAGGGATGCCTGGCCGCTTCCGTGACCAGACTGCGGGGCCATGACCCAAGTCGCCAGCAGATACAACAGCGCGGCGTACAGGAGCTCGGCCAGCACATCGTTGCCCACTTGCGCCACGGTGGCCAGGTGTTGGGGCAAGAGAGCCACGAACGCCGCCGCGCCCAGGGCCAGCGCCGATCGTGCCCCGAAAACGCGGCGGCCAAGGGCGTAGGCCAGCAACACGATCCCCCCGCCCAGCAGCGCCGAAAAAAGCCGCACCCCCACCAACCGGCCGCCGGCCAGCCAATAGACTGGCGAGGCCAGAAGATAGTAGAGCGGCGGCTGGTGGAACTCATAGCGGATCGGATCAACGCTCAGGTCCGGGGAAAACTTCTGGCTCTTGATCCGTTCCAGATAGTCGTGCCGATAGTCTCCCGCCTGCAGGACGGGAAAGCGGCCGTGTTCGGCCAGATAGCGCACATAGTTGTAGTGCGCCGGCTCATCGGGCGACTGCCAGGCCGGCGTATAGACGGCGAAGAGGACCGCGAGAGCCAGGTAGATCAAGAGGAGCGGCACGAGAGTGAGGTAGGTGTGTTTCATGGCGGACATTGTACTCTGGGTCTGGCTTGTTGCACAACTCGGGTGATCACGTTGATGCTACTGATAGTCTGTAGACCTATGGAGAGACTGCTCATAGGATGGATGCGCAACTGGTTGCCTCTCTCCTTCGCATTGTTTGGAAAGGCAACCCGAGGCCGGGCAGAGATCGATTCCCGCAGACTGTAGCGCAGCGTCTCGTCCTCGAGGCGAAACTGCTCGCCCTCATCCGCCAGGTGGGGGTATGAACGCAGGAGGACTGGCAGAAGCAAATCGTTTGCGGCGCCTTCCCCGCGCAGAAACTGCTCGATATTGGCCTGCCCACCGTCGCGCTCACCGGCGATCTTGCATAGCAGAAGATTGGCCAGGTCAGCCACAATCCGTTCGGCCCGGCTGGTATTGCTGTTGGAATAGAGGTGATAGTACAGTGCACGAAAAGCCACGGCGTAGGCCCTCTCGTGCGCGGGCAGAGTTGTCTCGCCGGAGGAAGCGAGATCATCTCCGAACAGTGGTAGCTGAGTGACGCGGGACCTTAGCACACCATTACCTCATTCAACATGCAGCGCATCTCACCTACCGGCATCCGCTTCTCTACCTTTATCATCCGGCAGCACCTCGCGCCCGCGACTGCCGCCCTGATCGGGGCCGATGACGTTGCTCGCTTCGAGCTGCTCGATCAACCGCGCGGCGCGCGAGTAGCCGATGCGCAGTTTGCGCTGCAAAAGCGAGACGCTGGCCCGGCCAGCCTTGCGCACCTCGGTCAACGCCTGGTCGTACAGCTCATCGCGCTCGTCGCCGGCCCGCTCGGCCAGCTCGGACCAGAGCGGCTGCTGGAGCATCTCCTGGCCTGGCAGCCACGGCGGCTCCAGTGGAGCGCCAGTCACCGCACGGCCTTCCGCCTGGCCGGCCGGCGACCCGAACACCTGTCCCCGGTCCGCTGGCTGGCCGGCCACACGGCCCGCATCCGCACCCAACCCCTCGCGAAGTCCGGCCGGCTCGCTCGCGGGGGTCAGCGGCTCCAACGGCTCCGTCTCTGGGCCGATGACGCGCTGGCCCTTCCAATAGCGCACCAGATTGCTCGTCTCGCGTTCGGCTACCCAGCAACCCTGCAGACGCTGAAGCTTGCTGCTGTCCGGCGCCATGAAGAGCATATCCCCGCGACCCAACAACTGCTCCGCGCCGGGAGTGTCCAGGATCACGCGGCTATCTACCTGCGAGGTGACGGCAAATGCGATGCGGGCAGGGAAGTTGGCCTTGATCAGGCCCGTGACCACGTCCACGCTCGGTCGCTGCGTGGCGATGACCAGGTGCATCCCGGTCGCGCGTGCCATCTGCGCAATGCGACAGACGTAGCGCTCCACATCGTCGGGGGCCGACAGCATCAGGTCGGCCAATTCGTCAATCAGGATCACGATGTAGGGCAAGACCGGCTCCCCACGGCCAGCCAGCTTCTCGTTGTACGACTCGATGTTACGCGCCGAAGCCTTGGCGAAGAGCTTGTAGCGCCGCTCCATCTCCTTTGTGGCCCATTGGAGCACCGGCACCGCCCGCTCGATGTCCACAACCACCGGCGCGATCAGGTGCGGGACGCCGTTGTACACGGTCAGCTCCACCCGCTTGGGATCAATCATCAAGAAGCGCAGCGTATCGGGCGTGTGCGTCAACAGCATGGCTGTGATGATGGCGTTGACGCAAACCGACTTGCCGGAGCCAGTGGCCCCCGCGATGAGCAGATGGGGCATACGCGCCAGATCGGCCACCACCGACTGGCCTGAAACATCGCGGCCCAGGCCGAACTTGAGCGCGCCCCGGCCAACCCGGAACTCATCCGATTCCATGACCCCGCGCAGCGGCACCAGCGAAATCTGCACGTTGGGCACTTCCACGCCCACCACATCACGGCCGGGCACTGGCGCTTCGATGCGAATCGGCGAGGCCGCCAACGCCAGCGAGAGGTCATTGGCCAACGCCTGGATCTGCGATACCCGCACCTTGATGCGCTTCTCCTCGCCCTTGCGATCCCGGCGCACGATGACGCCGGGCCGCAGGCCGAACTGCGTCACCGCCGGTCCCTGGTTGGCCTCCACCACCTGAACCGGCACGCCGAATCCCGCCAGCGTGGTTTCGATGATCTGCGCGCGACGCCGCAGATCCTCGCCCTGGATGTCCTGTTCGCTGCTGTCTTCTAATACATCGGCGATGGCCGGCATCCGCCAGGTCTGGCCCGGCCCGCCGATGATGCGCGGGGCCGGCGCAAACACAGGCGCAGGGCTGGCCCCGCCAACCGGCTGCGCCGGCGTCACGCTCCGGCCGGCCGGCTCCACCCTGCGCGACGGCCAATCATCAGCCCGCCGCGGCGGCCACTCGGCAGGCGGCTCGGACGGGACGGGGGGTTGCAACCAGGCGATCAGCTGTCGCCACAGCCGCCCCACGAGCGCCAAAGGGGTCGCCCACGCGGGCCTGGGCTGGCCCAACGGCAGCGGCGGGTTGACCTGAACCCCTTCGGGCCCGGGCGATGCGCCGCGCAGCCAGCGCCAGCCATCGGCGATACCATGCCCTACATCCGCCAGGCTCAGCCCACTCAGGGCCAGGACGGCCAACAGCGCGACAGCGATCAGCGTGCCGATTGCGGCTGGCAGGCCCAGCGCCACCGTCAGCCCCTCGCTGAAGAGCCAACCGACCACTCCGCCGCCCTGGCCCTCGAGGGCCAGCTTCTGCGGATCGGCCGGCCGCGCCAGCAAATGCGCGACCGTCTCGAAGACCACGAATAGGGCGGCCGCGCCTGCCAGCCGCGGCGCAGATAGCGCGCGCTGCTCCATCACTTGCCGCAACGCCAACCAGGCGCCCAACAGCCCCAACAACACCGGCGCCAGCCAGACGCCAACCCCGAAGACCACGCGCAAAGAGTCTATCAGCGCGCCGGTGACCTCGCCCTGGTTGGGCGAGAGGAGGCTGAGCAGCAACAACACAGCCAGCACCACCAGGGTCGCGCCGATGATCTCGGCGCGCAGAATCCGCGCCAGGAGCGAGCCTGCGGACGGCGGTTGCGGCTTGGGGC
>VGOD01000396.1 GCA_016876015.1 Chloroflexota bacterium | reverse complement strand
GACCTCGATGAAGAGAATGAGATACGCCATCCTACCACAAATTCATCAGATCGGCAGGATTGGCTCGATATGCAAAAAACCTACCCCTGAAAGGGTCGGGATCCCCCCGGAGCACCTGCCCAACGTCTTCGAGCGATTCTATCGGGCCGACAGATCGCGTGCGCGTGCCACCGGCGGGGCCGGTCTCGGCCTGGCGATCGTCAAACAGCTCGTCACGGCCCATGGCGGCAACGTGGCTGTCGAGAGCGCCGTGGGCCAGGGCAGCACGTTCACCTTCACCCTGCCCGTCGCTGCGGTCGATCCTGCGCCTTCAGATAGCGGCGCGCCGCGCCTGCCAGTGGCCCGACCAGGCTGACCGGTTCCCCGTCACCAGCCGCTCCGCGTTCCCGACCATGCTCCTTGTACGGGTGTGTGACCGATTTGACAAGCAGCACGAAGCACATATACTGATAGATGCTTAATGCATATAGATGACAGGTTGGGAGGTACCTGATGTGCGAGCCAGGTCAATCTGAGGGCGGCTGCCGCTGCCACACAGGACGCATGCGCGGCCTCGTCCAGCCGCGGCTCCTGCTACAGCTGGCGCGCAAGCCCGCGCACGGCTACGAGTTGATGGATGCCCTGGACGAGGGGGCCAACGGCCAGGCGCCCGATCCGGGCACCCTCTACCGCACGCTGCGCGGCCTGGAAGAGGATGGCCTGGTGCGCTCGACGTGGGACACCGAGGGAGCCGGGCCGGCGCGCCGCGTATACGAACTAACCGATCAGGGGATCGAGTTCCTGCACGCCTGGGCCGTCAGCATTCGCGGCACACGGGCGCAGTTGGACCGGTTTCTGGCGGGCTATGCAGAACAGTTTCAGAACCAAACAGGAGGCTAAGGACAATGTGCGGACAAAGTGGATGTGATTGCGGATCGCGGTGTGACTGTGGGCAGCGCCACCATCACGAGGGTGGGCGCGGCTGTCACGGCGAGAAGGCACGCTGCGGCTGTAACGACGAATGCGCGTGCGAGCAAGAAACCGGCAGTTGCCGGTGCAGCGGCGAGGCCGCAAGCTGCAACTGCGGTCATGGCAAGGGCGAGCATCATAGCCATGGGCACCACGCTTGCCACAGTCACTCGCGGGAACACGGACGCGGCTTTCGGCGGCGGTTCATCAGCCGTGACGAGCGCATCGCCGGGCTGGAGGCCTATCTGAGCGAGCTGCGGGCCGAGGCGGAAGCCGGCACAGCCTACCTCAAGGACATCCACGCCGAGGCCACGGCCGTCGAGGAGCGCCTCGCGGCCCTCAAAGCTGCTTGATGCACCGTGCCGTGAAATGCGAAGACGGAGCGGGGCCGACAAGCTCCGCTCCCCTGCGCGGGAGCCGAGGCGTCAGGCGCAGATGAACATCGTTGATACGATGTGGCTGGTGCTGAGGCGCGCGGGGATCGGGTTAGCGCACTACCTGTCTTCGAGGCATCGGCGCAAATCGTTCCTCAGCCCCCGCGCTTGCGAAAATGGTAGCCCTGGATTATACTAATCGTAAACTACCATTTGGAGCGCGCGATGTTCATCAACCGTCAGCGTGAATTGGAGGCCTTGGCCGCCCGTTTTGCGTCCGGCCGCGCCGAGTTCGTGGTGGTGACAGGCCGGCGTCGCGTCGGCAAGACCGCATTGTTGGCCGCCTTCGCCAACAGCAAGCGCGCGCTGCGCTTCACCGCCTTTCTGGACTCGGAGGAGGGCCAACTGCGCCGCCTGTCGGCAGCGGTGCGCCAGTTGGAGCGTCCCGAGGCGCCGGCGCCACCCGACTTTTCCTACGGTTCCTGGGAGGCGCTTTTCCAAACCATAGGCGCGCTGGCGCGCGGCGAACGCCTGCTGGTCATCCTGGACGAATGGCCTTACCTGGCTGGCGGCAGCCTGCATCTGGCGTCGGTGCTGCAGCACGTGTGGGATGAGACGCTGCAGCACAGCAGCTTGATGCTAACGCTGAGCGGCTCCTATCTTTCTGTCATGGAGCGGGACATCCTGGATCGGCAGGCGCCGCTCTACGGTCGTCGCACCGGCCAGCTCATCCTCCAACCACTGGAGATTGCCGATGCCGCGCAGTTTCTGCCGGCCTACTCTGCCGACGAGATGGTCGAGCTTTACGCTGTGGCTGGAGGTATGCCTGGCTATCTGCTGCAATTCCACGATAGCCAGAACCTGTGGGCCAACCTGCGCCGGGCGGTGTTCAGCCCAGACACCTTCCTCTATCAGGAGCCGGATCTCCTGCTGCGGGAGGAGCTGCGCGAACCGAGGCTTTACGCTGCCTTGTTGCGCGCCATGGCCCAGGGTTATCACCAGGTGGGGCAGGTTGCCCAGGCTGCCGGGTTCAGCGACCGTGCGACCGCGACCCGTTATCTGGATACCCTGCGCTCATTGGGCCTGGTGGAGAATCGCCAACCGGTGACCCCGCGACGCAAACAGCGTAGCTGGGGCGCCTGGCATCTGCTCGACCCCTACCTCCGTTTCTGGGGCAACTGGGTGCTGCCCTACACCAGTCAGATCGAGTTCGGCGAAGCTGAGCGATTGATCCAGGAGGTCGTCCGGCCAGGTTGGGATCGCTTTGTCGGGTTCAGTTGGGAGGAGCTGGCGCGCCGGCACATGCATCATCTCTCAGCCCGGCAGGCAATACCTTTCTGGCCGGAGGAGGTGGGCTCGTGGTGGTCATCGGCCGGCCAGATTGACGTGGCGGCGGTGCAGCGCGATCGGCGGTGCGCCCTGTTGGGCGAGGCCCGCTGGCGTCGTGAGCCGATGACCGTGGCCGACCTCGACGCGCTGCAAGCCAAGTCCCGTACCTGGCTGGAGAACGAAAAGGGCTGGGACGTCTGGTTGGCGCTCTTCAGCCGCAGCGGTTTCAGCCCGACGTTGCGGGAGCGCGTCGCGGCCGACTCGCATTTGCTGCTGCTCACCCCGGATGATGTGGTGGGCGAAGGAAGATGAACCACACAGAACCCCGTTAACATGTGAAGGGGTAACCCACTTCATGGTTGGAAATCCTTTCCTTGCGTTAGTGCAGTCGCCTCCCGCGCATACGCCTTCGCCACCCGCACCTCCTCCGCCGTCACGATGCGCTCCAGCAGCGCGTCGAAATGGGGGTTGACGCGGTCGTTCAGCCAGCGGAAGAGCGCGGATTTCTCCTTCAGCGCCACCTTGTAGAACCTCATGCAGCCGTAGCAGCTCGCCGTGCGCACCTCGTACTCGGCCGGGTCAATGCGGTGGAACCAGGCCAGCCCGCGCATCCCCAGCCGCAGCGGCTCACGCACCAAGCGAAACCACGGCGCGCGGGTGTAGGCGATGCGCACCAAGCGGATGGTGCAGGTGTTGCAGACCGCGTTCTTTTTTGGCAGCGTGTCGTTCATGGCATTCCCTCGCCCGATTACCTTGCCCTGAGAAAACTCCAGAGCAGCAGTCCGGCGCCGGCCGCGAAGCGGTAGTAGCCGAAGAGCCGGAAGCCATGGCGTGCGACGTAGAAGATCAGGCATGCCCATCGGCTTGTTCCGCTCCGTCTGGCCTGACGAAGTTCTGGGTGAAGGCCAGGGCTGCGCCCCAGCGTTGAGTCGGGATGAAGCCGGCTTCGCGGCCCAACCGCAGCACCGTCGCGCGGCGCTGGTAGTGAGGGTCTGGGAAGATCTCGGTGATCGAGAGGACACCGCCCGGCCGGAGCAGCCGATAGACGTTACGCAGCGCGGCCTGCCGGTCAGGAATCTCGCCCAGGACTGTCACCAGCCAGGCGCGGTCGAACTGCTCACCGGCCAGCGCATCGGGCGCGGCGATGTCGGACTGGCGCGGGATGACGTTGCGGACGCCCACCGCGG
>VGOD01000395.1 GCA_016876015.1 Chloroflexota bacterium | reverse complement strand
CGCAGACAATGGTTCCAGAGTGGGCCGGTCCCCAGCGGGTTGCGCGCCGGGAGCTTCGAGTAGTCGGACCAATTGTACCAGTCCGCGACCCACTCGGAGGCATTGCCTACCATGTCCAGGATGCCGTAGGGGCTGGCGCCGTCCGGGTGCGAACCGACCGGCTGGAGCAGCGGGCCGGCTGAACCGGGCGGCAGCGTCAGGCGGGCCCACGCGGCATCCCAGACAGTGGGCGCAGTCGCGTCATGCTTCGCACCACCGAAGTCCCAACCGGCCGCATCCACGTTGGCTCGGGCCGGCTCCCATGCCTCACCCCAGGGATAGACGCGACCGTCTGTCCCACGGCAGGCCTTTTCCCACTCGGCCTCGGTGGGCAGCCGCTTGCCGGCCCAGCGGCAGTACGCGTCCGCGTCGTCCCAGCCCACGCCAACCACCGGGTAGTCGGCCTGGCCGGCCGGATAGCTGAGATCAGTCCAGTAGCGCGGCGGCCGGCCGCCCGTCGCCAACAGAAAGCGCCGGTACTGCGCGTTGGTCACTTCGAAGCGATCCAGCTCGTAGGCATTGAGGTAGACGAGATGCGCCGGCCCTTCATCGTCGCGGCCGGCCTCACTGCCCATGACGAACCTGCCGGCCGGGATGGCGACCATGCTGCGGTCGAGTGCCTCCGCGAGCGCAGCCTCGTCGCCGTCCGCCGCCAGCCCGCGCAGGCGCGCCGTCTCTGCCTCGAGTGGGTTGGACGGCGGAACCGGGGCGGCAGCCCGCGACAGGCCGAGGCGCACGTCACGAGCGACGCGATGGCCACGGACAATAGGATGTCATAGCGCATCGATGTGCGTTGCATCAGGTCGGCCTCCCTGCGCCTTGTTCCGCGCGCCGACAGAGGATGCTTAAGTCCGGCAACCCGGCCCTTCGGATATCAGGATCAAGTGATCGGCATTCGTTCATTCTGCCACCTTTCGCCCCGCCGAAGCCGTTGACAGAGGGGCCGTCTGGTTGTTTAATTCAATTGTACCCCAACATCGGAAGGACGCGCGTGCTGTGGCGGCCTTTGGATCGCCACATTCGAAAGACAAGAGCTGACAGCTTGGAGATGAAGTACTCGGTATTCCTGGAGATCAACCCTGATGGACGAACGCTGGCTCATGTCCTGGAGCTGGCCGGCTGCATCAGCCGCGCCGACAGCCGCCAGGAAGCCTTGCAGCGGCTGCCGGGTCTGATCCACGAGTACCACGCGTGGCTGCGCGGGCACGGCGAGGCGACGCCTGCTGAGGACGTTGCGATCGATCTGCAGATTGCCGGCGAAAGCTCGGGCTACGGGCCGTTTGACCCCGGCAACGCTGCAGCCCTGCTGCCGGACGACCCGCAGCCTGTTGCCAGAGATGAGTTGGAGTACTATCTCGCGCTGGCGGCATATGGCCGCGCCGACCTGCTTGGGCTGCTTTGCCGCGAGACGCCGGCGGCGCTGGGCACAGACGGTTCGCCCCTGCCAGAGCTGCCTGATGACCTTCTGGATTGGCAGCCAGCGCCGCACTCCTTCTCCTTGCGCCGGGTCCTACGCCACATCGGCAACGCCGAAGAATGGTATGTTTCGCGGCTGGTCAGCCCTGAGACACTGCCGGCCGAGTGGGAACATGATGAGGACCTGCCGCTCCTGCAATTTCTGGCCATGGAGCGCCGCACGGCCGTAGATCGGCTGCGCCGGCTCACAGATGATGAACTGAGCCGGGTGGTCTACCCATCGCAGTGGACCGATCATCCGGAGGAACCATGGACGGCGCGCAAGGCCCTGAGGCGGTTGATCGAGCACGAGCGCGAGCACACGGCCCAGGTGCGCGAAATCCTGGCGGCGAGACGGGGCATGCTCGATCACCACAAGCCCGATCCCTGAAGTCAATCCCCTCCTTCCTGCTTCTCTAGCACAGCCAGGTCGTCGCTCCAATCCGGAATGAACAGACAGTCGTCGTAGTAGTCCATGCTGCAGATCTTCGGCAGGTTGAGCTTGAGCGGATCGGTTTCGGCCGGATCGTTGCGCAGGCCGGGCTCGGCCTCGCGCTTGCCGGCGATCGTCCGGATGCGCCCGGTAGCCCGCTCCGCCATGCGCACCACATGGTTATACGTGTCGCCGATGAAGATGTTGCCCGCCTCATCGAGCGACAAGGAGAACGGCCCGTCGAAGCGCGCACCGGGCTCGCTGCCGAAGGTGGCTTCCAGAGCCGGGATGTGATCCATCGCCGGGCCGGGCTCGCCGGTCCCGGCCACGAGCGAGACCACGCCCCGTTCGACCTCAATCCGCCGCACGCAGTAGTTGCGGCCTGACTGGCTTTCAGTTTTGTTGACGCTGACTTGGTGGTAGAATAGCCGATGTTTGTCTTGAAGATCAATACCAGCCCACAAAGGAGCAAACGATGACCACCAGGCGACATATCCTTCAGCGTTTGCAGTTCTCCCGCCTGCGCACCCGCATCGCCGACCAAATCGCCCATTTTCACCCGCAACTGCGTAAAACCCTGTTGCGCAATTTGAGCGAATTGGTCGCGGCCGTGACGATGGCCCGCAGCGTGCACCTGGCGCGCATCGGGGAAGAACTGCCGATCACCAGCACGGAGGCGGCGCGCGAGCAGTGGGTGCGCCGTCAGTTGAGCAACGATACCGAAGACACGCTGCACCTGTTCCGCCCGGTCGCCGAAAGCCTGTTGGCAGGCTTTGCCGGCCGCACCGTGCGCTTGATCCTCGACCCGACCGACTTGGCCCCCGACTTGACCATCGTGACCATCGGACTGGCTTACCGCGGCCGGGCCTTGCCCTTGGCGTGGATGACCGTGTACATCAAGCCCGACACGGTCAAGGACGCCATCCGGCTCCTGTTTGCCGAACTCAAACAGTGGTTGCCCCAGGATGCCACGGTCTATTTGCTCGGCGACCGCGAGTTTCACGGCCAGGAGACCCTGCAACTGATCCAGGACCAGGGCTGGATCCCCGTGGTGCGCACCAAGGGCGACATCACGGTCGAACTGGAGGATGGCCGCCAGTGCAAGGTGGAAGACTTGGCGCCCGCCCGCGGCCAGAGGGCTTTCTATTCGCAAGTCTGGCTGACGCTCTGGGGTTGGGGCCCCTACAGCCTGTCGTTGAGCAATGCCCTGCAAGCCAAGCGCGGCCAGAAACCCGAAGACCCCTGGTACATCGTCAGCACCGCACCGGCCGGCCCTCAGATCTTGGCTCTGTACAAGTGTCGCATGTGGTTGGATGAGACCTTCCGCGACCTGAAAAGTCAGGGCTTTCATCTCGACCAAACCCGCTTGGATCGGACGGAGAGAATTGATCGCTTGATGTTGGCGTTGGTGCTCGCCTGCTGGTGGGTGATGGGCTGTGGGCTGGCCGTGGAGCGCACGGGGCAACGCCGCCAAGTGGATCGCGTCAAACAGCCCAAATGCAGTCTGTTCACCATTGGCCTGCGCTGGATCAATCAACTCCTCAACCGCGATGAATTACCAGATGTCATCCTTGTGCCCGTTTTATAAACTGAAAGCCACTCAGCGAATAGCCACGCAAAGTGTGCTTTTAGCAACCCCAAGTGCTTTTGACATCCTACTGATAGCATCGATCTCTGCTCCCTATCAGATTTCGCAACTGCTCATCGTCAGCCGCCATCCTCTCCACTCAGAGCTTGACGGAGACCCTCTTATGGCGTCTTGATCCATCCTGTATTCGTCATGTTCCTTATACTGGTCGGACATCAAATGAGTGCATTAGGCATTTAACACTCTGCCCCCGCGTGGCTTGGGCGAGTACTGGTCGCGCTCGGTATAATCGCGCCCTATCGAGTATAATGGTGTAAACGATCG
>VGOD01000394.1 GCA_016876015.1 Chloroflexota bacterium | reverse complement strand
TGTGGCCCCATCCCGCCTACACCACGCCGATCGGCCAGATGGCGACGGTCGAGGGCGCGCTCTGTCCCAAGGGTCAGGCCGGCCTGCAGACCGCCTACGATCCCTACCGCATCGTCAGCGTGCTCAAGCGCAAGCCCGGCACGAAGCGCGGGGGCGGCCAGTGGGTCACCATCCCCTTCGAGCAGGCGATCCGAGAGATCGTCGAGGGCGGCGACCTGTTCGGCGAAGGCAAAGTCGAAGGGTTCAAGGACGTCTACGCGCTGCGCGACGCCAAGGTGGCGGCCGCCATGTCAGCCGCGGTGACGAAGATCCTGGATGAAAAGGACAGGGAAAAGAAGAAGGCGCTGGTCGAGGAGTTCAAGGTCACGTTCAAGGACCACCTGGGCGTGATGATTGACCCCGACCATCCCGACCTGGGCCCGAAGAACAACCAGTTTGCCTTCGTTTGGGGCCGCATGAAGAACGGCCGCGGGGATCTGGTGGCGCGCTTCGTCAAGGATGGTTTCGGCTCGGTCAACGCCAACGGCCACACCACCGTCTGCCAGGGCAGCCTCTACTTCACCGGCAAGGCGATGAGCGAGCAGTGGGACGGCGCGAAGTTCAGCGGCGGCGACAAGTTCTACTGGCAAGGCGACACCGGCAACAGCAAGTTCGTGATCTACGTCGGCGCCAATATGTTCGAGGCAAACTACGGCCCGCCCCAGCGCGTGCCCAAGATGACCGAAGGGCTGGTGGGCGGCACGATGAAATACGCGGTGCTCGATCCCCGCCTCAGCAAGGCCGCGGCGAAGGCGTGGCGCTGGGTGCCGATCAAGCCCGGTACGGATGGCGCTTTCGCTATGGGCATGACGCGCTGGATCATCGAGAACAAGAAGCACAATGTCGGCTTCCTCGCCAACGTCAACAAGGCCGCCGCGATCGCCGGCAAGGAAGGTACCTGGACGACTGCGGCCTGGCTGGTCAAGGTGAAGGGCGGCGTGCCGGGCGCGTTCGTGCGTGGCAGCGAGCTGGGGCTGGCAACCAAAGGCACGGAGAAGGACAAGGACGGCAAAGATGTCACGGTCTACACGACGGCCGACGGCGCAAAATATCCCTTCGATCCCTTTGTGGCCCTGGTCGAAGGTAAGCCCGTCCCCTTCCATCCCACCGACGACAAGGCCGCGGCCGTGCGCGGCGATCTGTTGGTCACGACCAACATCAACGGCCTCGACCTGAAGACCGGCCTGCAGATCATCCTGGAGGCCAGCCAGACCAAGACCATCGCCGAATGGGCGCAGATCGCGGGCGTCAAGGAAGAGGACATTCTCATCCTCGCCAAAGAGTTCACCAGCTACGGCACCAAAGCGGTCGCAGATATCCACCGCGGGCCGAGCCAGCATACCAACGGCTTCTACACCGCTATGGCGTGGTTCACGCTCAACGCGCTGATCGGCAACCCCGATCACACGGGCGGCCTGATCAAGTTGACCCTCTACGACCGCAACGGCGGCAAGACCGGCCAACCCTTCCCCATCAGCAAGCTGACCAACGGCAAGAATGTGCCGTTCGGCGTGGATATCCTGCGCACAACCACCAGCTACGAGAAAAGCACCCTCTTTGCCGGCTATCCCTCCAAACGGCCGTGGTTCCCGCTGGCGACCGATGTGTACCAGGAGGACGTGCCCTCGATGGGCGACGCCTACCCCTACCCGGTGAAGATCGCCATGTTCTACATGAGCGCGATCAACTACTCGCTGCCCGCCGGTCACACTGTCACCGAGATCCTGGCCGATCCGAAGAAAATCCCCCTGGTGATTGTCAGCGACATCCTGGTGGGCGAGACCGCCACCTACGCCGATTACGTCTTCCCGGATGTTTCTTTCCTGGAGCGTTGGGAATTCCACGGCTCGCATCCCTCGGTGCCGTGGAAAGTGGAAAACGTGCGGCAGCCGGCCATGGCGCTGCCTGGTTGGCCCACGGTGAAGGTCTTCGGCGAGGAAATCCCGCTCTCGTTCGAGGCGCTGCTGCTGGCGTTGGCCGAGCAGTTGCAGTTGCCCGGTTTCGGCCCCGATGGCATGGGCAAGGGGCAACCGTTCACCCGTCCCGAGCATCTCTACCTCAAGCAGGTCGCCAACCTGGCGTTCGGTGAGAAGGAAGACGGCTCCGATGCCGTGCCCGAAGCCGACGCCGAGGAACAGAAGATCTTCCTGGCCGCCCGGCGTCACCTGCCCAAGAGCGTCTTCGATCCGGACGTCTGGAAAGCGGCCATCGGCGGCGACGAAAAGCTGTGGCGGCGCGTGATCTACCTGCTGAATCGCGGCGGGCGTTACCAGGACTTCGCCAAGGGCTATGCAGGCGATCTGGTTGCCAACAAGTACGGCAAGCAGATGAACCTCTACCAGGAGAAGACCGCGACCAGCATCAACACCATGACCGGCAAGCCATTCACAGGTTACGGCACATACGTGCCGGCAGGCCTCTCTGCCACGGGCGAGGAAATCAAGGACGAGGGCTACGATCTGAACCTGATCACCTACAAAGAGATCACGATGACGAAGGCGCGCACCATCACCAACTACTGGCTGACCTCGGTGCTGAGCGAAGGCTTCGTGCTGATGAACAAAGCCGACGCCGATCGCCTGGGCCTGAAGCCTGGCGATACCGTCCGGCTCCTCTCGGCCAGCAACACGACGGGCGAGTGGGACGTCAAGGGCGGCCAGCCGGCCGTGCCGATGACGGCCAAGGTGAAGATCGTGCAGGGGATGCGGCCCGGCGTGGTCGCTTTCCCGCTCGGCTTCGGCCACTGGGCCAGCGGCGCGCGCGATATCGTCATTGACGGTCAGGTGATCAAGGGCGACCCGCGCCGCGGTGTACCGATGCACGGCAACGCGGCCATGCGCACCGATCCCGTGTTGAAGAACGTCACCCTGCAAGACGTCGCCGGCGGCAGCGCGGTGTTCTATGACACGAAGGTGAAGGTGGTGAAGGTGTAACGGCGGAGAAACAAGTAGACGAGGAAACAAGGAGGCCTCATTGGTAGCCCTTGTTTCCTTGTCTACTTGTCTACTCGTCACAGGAGTACGCACATGCCCACGTTGAAAGAACTACTCGACACGACCACGGCTATGCACCGCCACCTTTGCCCGCGGCAGGTGCTGGGCGTGCGGATGGGGCTGTATGCGGGGGAGCTGCTGGGGCTGACCGTGCCGCAGCAGGACAAACGGCTCTACACCATCATGGAAACCGACGGCTGCGCGGCCGATGGAGTAGCGGTGGCGGTCAACTGCTGGGTGGGCCGGCGCACCATGCGCGTCGAGGACTTCGGCAAGGCCGCGGCGACCTTCGTGGACACGCAGACCGGCCAGGCGCTGCGCATCGTCCCGCGGCCGACGGTGCGCCAGACGGCCCGCGCCTACGCGCCCACAGCCGCCGACAAATGGGACGCGTAACTGATCGGCTATCAGCTCATGCCATACAGCGAACTATTCGACGTGCGCGAGGTCGTGCTGCACACCCCCGTCGAGCAGCTCATCAGCCGGCCCGGCCGCAAGGCGCTTTGCCAGGCGTGCGGCGAGGAGATTATGAACGAACGCGAGGTGTGGGTGGAGGGCGTCACGCTCTGTCGCGCCTGCGCTGGCGGAAGTTACTACGATCTGGCGGAGAGCCTGCGTCTTTCCGTGCCAGAGTACCTCGTGGTGGCTTAGCGCCTATCCGAATACCTCGTGTCGGGCACGGTCTTTGACTGTGTCATTCATCCGTCATTCGTCCCCTCACACTGCACCCGCACCGTCGTCCCCTGCCCGGGCGTCGAGGTCACTGCCAGGCTGCCGCCGATGAGGCCGGTCCGTTCCGCCATGCCGGCCAACCCGAAGTGGCC
>VGOD01000393.1 GCA_016876015.1 Chloroflexota bacterium | reverse complement strand
CACAGGCCGCGCGCCTACCCGCATTCCGACCTGCCGCCGCTGGATCTCGCGCGCGCCGACCTGCTGGGCCTGATCGAGCGCGATACCCGCCTGAAGCGCGTCGCGCGCACCCACGGCGGCGAGTACGCCGGGCCGTGCCCCTTCTGCGGCGGCGACGACCGCTTTCGGGTCTGGCCGGAGCATCCCGATGGCCGCGGTCAGTGGTGGTGCCGGCGCTGCAAGCGCGGCGGTGACGCCGTGGATTACGTCCGGGCCCGCCGCAACCTGGACTTCGTGACTGCCTGCGCGTGGCTGGGGCTGGACCTGCCGGGGCGCGCTCAAAAACGCCAGCGCGCCTTCATTGCGCCCAACCAGACGCCACGGCCCGAACTGCCCAGCGAGGAGAAACCGCCCATGCGCACCCCGACCCAAGATCGTGACCACCAGATGGTGGATGGCACGCCGCCGGCCGAGGACTGGCGCCGGGCAGCCGGGAGAATCGTGAACCAGTGCGAAGCCGCGTTGTGGGACGCCAACGGCGCCAAAGCGCGCGCCTGGCTCAGCGCCCGCGGCCTCACCGAAGACACCTGGCGGGCATGGCGGCTGGGCTATCACAGCGAGGATGGACAGATCGGCGACCTGTACGTGCCGCGCGGGATCGTGATCCCCTGCTTCTGCGACGAGGCGCTCTGGTACGTGAAAGTGCGCCGCCCTGTGCCGCCCCTGGCCGGGCCGAAGTACTGGCAGGTCAAGGGGAGCAAGCTGACCCTGTTCGGCCTCGACCGGCTCGCGGGCCGGCCGGAGATCGTGATCTGCGAGGGCGAGCTGGACGCGCTGCTGCTACGGCAACTTGCCGGCGACCTGGTCGACGTGATCGCCGTGGCCGGCGCGACCCAGCGGCCCAACGCGCAAGTCTTGCTGCGCCTGGCCGAGTACCGGCGGTGGCTCGTCGCCTTCGACAACGACGACGCCGGCGCGCAAGGGGCCGATTGGTGGGGCTTCGCCGCCCGCACGCGCTCGGTGCGGCCGCTGCAGGGCAAGGATCTGACCGACTTCCATCTCGCCGGCGGCGATCTGCGGGCCTGGGTCGAGTTCCTGCTGGCCAGAGAAAGCCAACCGTTGGCAGGGACAAACGTCAGTCAAACCGTGCCGGAGGCCAGCCAGGAGGTGGCCGCCCCGTCAGAAGCAGTCCCAGCGGCTCAACCAGAGCCCACCCCCGCGGCGCCAGTTCCGGCTGAAGACACAGCCAGGCCGAGCAGTGTGCAGTATCCAGTCGTTCTGATGTGGCCGGCTGATGCCAGGATCGCAGTGATCAACGGCCAGTGGCGGCGATTGGAGGACGGTCGCATCGAGGCGATCTACCACGATCGCGACGAATTAGCCTGGTGCACCGAGATCACCAGGCTCCTGAGACAGGACTGAAAGGCCCATGCTGCGACAGGCCGATGCTTCCGAGAACAGTACATATCGGAAGGATGATGAAGGGCTGCAATGAGTGAAAACGGGCCGCGCCGGCTGCTGGCTGCCGTGCTGATTCGCGCCGTCAGGGACGCACTGGCCGCCAATAGCGACCTGGCGGCCGAGGTGCGCGGCTGGTTGGGGGTGGTCGGCAGCGACTTGGTGACGTTACTGGACGTCCCGCCCGAGCGCCTGACGACCTGGTTCGCCACCCTGCCGTCGCTGCCCGTCGAACGACTGGCGCCGCACGAGACGCGCCGGGTTGCCTGATGGACGCCATCAAGACCCTGGAACGAACAGAGCCGATCACGCTGGAGGCGGCCGATTTCGCCGACACCGACCAGCTTTTGCTCCTGCTCGCCGGCATTGTAACGCGCTTGCTCGGAGTTGATCCCCGTGGCGAGAATCAAGAAACCCAGGCCAGGTGAAACCCCTGAGGCCGCCCGCTGCTTGCGGGTGGCCATGTACACACGCGTCTCCAGCGAAATGCAGCTCGAGGGCTACAGCCTGGAATCGCAACTGGAAATCTGCCGCGAGTATACGGCCAAGAAAGGCTGGCAGGAAGCGGCGGTTTACACCGACGAAGGCGAAAGCGCGCGCAAGGCTGACCGGCCGCAGTTCCAGGCGCTGGTGCGCGACGGCAAGCAGCGCAAATTCGACGTCGTAGTCGTGATGAAGCTGGACCGCTTCGCCCGCTGTCGCCGCGATACCGAGAACTACTTGCACGATCTGAACGGCGCCGGGCTGGAAATCGTCTCCGCCCTGGAGCCGCAGTTCGACTTCTCTTCGGCGGCCGGTAAGGCCTATCTCGGCATGATCTCGACCTTCAACCAGTACTACTCCGACGCGCTGGCCGAGAACGTGGCGGTTGGCAAGGCGACCCGCACCAAGTCACACGGCCTGTGGAACGGCCAGGTGCCTTTCGGCTATCAGGTGACCTATCTCAAAGATGGCGGCGACGGCGTGCCCTATGCCGATCCGCAAGAGGCGCAAGGTGTGCGACTCGCTTTCGAGCAGTATGCGACGGGCATTTACTCCGACACCGATATCGCCCAACTGCTGAACGAGGCCGGCTATCGGCCCCGCGGCCGCGGCGCCCGCGCCCTGCCGCTCTTTAGCAAGGATACCGTCCGGGAGACTTTGCAGAGCCGCTTCTACCTGGGCGAGGCCCGCTACCGCGACCACTGGTTCCCCGCGCGCCAGGATCCAATCATCTCGGAGGAGTTGTTCGCCCGCTGCCAGGAGGTGCGCCGGCGCCGCGGGCAGCACAAGGCCGGCACGACCGCCCGTCAGGGCAGCCGCGACTACCCGCTGACCGGCATCGCTTGTTGCGCCCGCTGCGGCGGCCGGCTGCGCGGCGCCTTTATCAGCGGCAAGAGCTACTACCGCGACCTCGCCCGCGAACAGGGCCGGGCGTGTGATCAGCGCATGGTGCGCGCCGACCTGGCCGAGGCCGCGTTGGGTGGCTTCCTGGGCCGCCTGGTCTTGCCAGCCGATTGGCGCGCCCAGATCCTCGTGCTGATCAAAGTGCGTGCGAAGGCGGTTGACAATGAGGCAGCGGAACAGGCGCGCATCAACAGCCTCCTGGACCGCCTGAAACGGCTCTTCCTGCTGGGCGACCTGGCCGAACGCGAGTACGTGGCTAAGCGCGACCGCCTGCGCAACCAACTCGCGGCCCTCGTGCCGCCGGCCCTGCCCGACCTGGAACGCGCAGCCATGCTGCTGCGCGACTTCGGCAAGCTGTGGGACGCCGCGACGCCGCCGGAGCGCAAACAGATCCTGCAGACGCTGCTGGCCGCCGTGTACCTGGATGTAGAGCGCGGCCCCGTGGTGGCGGTGGAGCCGCGGGCGCAGTTCGCCACCTTGTTCGCCATGATGCGACCTGGTGACAAGTCGGCGGTCGGCCCCGCAGGTGACATCACGATCCTGAGCCCTGGCGAGGGCCTCACAGCAGGTGAGGTCCTGGTCGAATCACATAGCGCGCCATGGAGGCAGACTCAGGCCGACGGTTGACCCAAATCAGCGGCGCAGCGCGCCAGGCGTGGGCGCAACCGCCACCCGCCGCTCGCCCTGGGCTTAGCAGCCGGCGGGGAGCGGACGGGGGCGGAGGCCGCGCCCCTAGTCTTGGCCCACGGGGCCGCTGCCTGGCACAAAGCGCCGCGGTGTCGCGTCCACCATGGCTCGCTGGTCCACACGGAAGCGCGACGGCGCACAACACACACGGAGAGACGATCATGGAGGGAAACCCTACGCTCGGGCAGCAATTCACCGGCGCGCCTGGCACGACCCCGCGGACGATGTCGGCACACGCCGACGCCGAGTTCATCGCGGGCCTCTTGCAGGCCACACTCACCGCGCGCAAGGTGACGAGCATCGTGGCGCTGGCCTGGGCCGGCCCGCAGATCAACGCGTACACGGTCTCACTTGGCCTGGG
>VGOD01000392.1 GCA_016876015.1 Chloroflexota bacterium | reverse complement strand
CAGCAGTTCCTTGGTCAGGGTCTCCAGCGCCTGCCGGTGCTCGCCGAGCAACGCCTGAGCGCGCTCGTACTGCCCGGTGATGATGCGCTGCACCTCACCGTCAATCAGCTCACGTGTTTTGGGGCTGAGGCTGCCGTTGTCCTCGATCGCGCCGCCGAGATATTGGAGCTGCTGCCCTGCGTAGCGCACCGCGCCGAGCTTCTCGCTCATGCCGAACTCGGTCACCATGCGCCGCGCCAGCTCGGTAGCGCGGCCGATGTCGTCGCTGGCGCCCGTGCTGATCTCGTCGAAGACGATCTTCTCGGCCGCCCGGCCGCCGAGCATGACCGCGATGCGATCGTGCAACTCATCGGCCGTCAGCAGGTAGCGGTCTTCGACCGGCATCTGCATGGTGTAGCCCAGCGCGCCGCGGCTGCGCGGCACGATGCTGATCTTGCTGACCGGATCGGCGTGCGGCGTCAGCTCGGTGATCAGCGCATGGCCCGCTTCGTGATAGGCCACCGCGGTACGCTCTCGCTCGTTCATCACGCGCGTGCGCTTTTCTAAACCCGCCACCACCCGTTCGATGGCCGCCTCGAAATCGGGCATGGTCACCGCTTCGGCGTTGCGGCGAGCCGCCAGCAGCGCGGCCTCGTTGATCACGTTGGCCAAATCCGCGCCGCTGAAACCGGGCGTCATGCGCGCGGCGCGTTCCGTGTCGAAGCTCCTGTCCAGCTTGATCCCCTTGCTGTGGATCTGTAGAATCTGCCGCCGGCCAATCAGGTCTGGGTTGCCGACCGCCACTTGCCGATCGAAGCGACCGGCGCGCATCAGGGCTGGATCGAGCACTTCGGGCCGGTTGGTGGCGGCCATGATGATCACGGGCGCGCGGACGCCGGTCTGAAAGCCGTCAATCTCGGCCAGCAGTTGGTTCAACGTCTGTTCGCGCTCATCGTTGCCGCCGATGCGGAGCGCGCTCGCGCGACTCTGGCCGATGGCGTCAATCTCGTCAATGAAGACGATGGCCGGCGCTGCCTTGCGCGCGTTCTCGAAGAGATCGCGTACGCGCGCTGCGCCCACGCCGACGAACATCTCCACGAACTCGGAGCCGCTCATCTCGAAGAACGAAACGCCCGCCTCGCCGGCTGTGGCTTTGGCCAACAACGTTTTGCCTGTGCCGGGCGGACCCACCAGCAACACGCCCTTGGGGATGCGGCCGCCAAGCCTGGCGAACTGCTCCGGATTCTTGAGGAATTGGATGATTTCCTGCAATTCCGCGATCGCCTCGTCCGCGCCGCCGACATCCTTGTAAGTCACGCCCACCTCTTCGGCCTTGACTTCGGTGGCCTTGCTCTTGCCCACGCCGAAGATGCCAGTCATGCCGCCTCCTGCGCCCATGCGCCGATAGGCGAAGTACCAGAAGACCCCCAGCAGGCCCAGGGGCAGAATCCACGACAGCAACAGCGCGCCCGCGGGGCTGGGCGGCCGGCGAAAGCTGTACTCGATGCCGGCCCGCTGCAAGTCTTCGACGAGCTTGGGATCGCCGCCCTGGATGATGATCGTATCATAGCGTCGCGTGGCCGCATTCGGGCCGTCCGTCTTGAACTCTCCCATGATGTCATTCTCGCCGATGGATGCGCTGAGCACCTGGCCGGCGGCCAGCTTCTGGCGGAACTCGCTGTAGGGCAGATCGAGGGCCGGCTGCACCAGCAGCGGCGTCAGGATGAACTCCTGAAACAGCCAGAGCACGATCATTGCTGTGATCAGATAGCCGATGCCAAAGCGCATTTGGCGCTGCGCCTGCTCGCGGCGCTTCTTCTCTTCCTCGGGATCGGGCTTCGATGGGACAGGTTTCTTGTTGCCGTTCACGTCCTTCCTCCTGCGTGTCGCCTGGCGAAAGCGGCTCTGAGTCCATCGAGGGTCTCACCGCGACCGCCGCGTCTGAGTATACCCCCAAGTGGGGAAGGGAGCAAGGTGATAGCTTACGGTTTGGCGATGGCAAGGCATGAGTCTCTGCATGGCTGCCTGGAGTTCCTGCCCTTCACTGTGTATCCGGCGACCAACGCGTTCTTCTTCGGGCCGAGGGCGTGAGCGACGCGGTTGAGTAACCGGCGTTTCGGAAAACGCGGGGCACTGTTGACGTCTGACCTCCCGCATGATAGAATCGAATCGCTGTCATTAACCTATCCAGAAACCGGCGTCTGCGCCCCGGCCGACCTCTCGTTCGTCGCGCGCCAGCGACGACGACCGGCCCGCGGAGCCGCGCATCGTGCCATTCCCGGTCGCCCGGGCGCGAGAAGAAGCCGCGCTGCTGGACGCCGCGGCCTATGTGGCCGCGATCCGCGCGGCGTTCCTCGAAGAGCCTCACCTGAGCGCCCGCGAGTTGGCGGTCAAGGGACATCAGCGTTTCCCGGAGGATCCTGAACTGGCCCGCTACGCCTACGTGTTGGCGCCGCCGAGGGTGGTCAACGCGCATCTGCCGCCGGATCCATCGGGCACGCTCGACATCCTGTGGCTGCGCGAGCACGTGGACGAATACGGCGGCCAGTGGATCGCGCTCAAAGACGGCAAGCTCGTCGCGCACGCGCCGACTGCCCGTGAGCTCAAAGAGATGCTGCCCAGCCTCAAGGGCCTGTTTTTGACCGGAATCACGCCATGACCATACTGAACTTCAGGAACGGCCGTACTTTTGCCAGCGGCGCCTGTGGGCAGTCCTGCCGGTACTGAAGACGGGGAAGATTCCTTGACCTGCCCGATGCAACAGGCTATAATCACGTTGACAGGAGTCTCCAAATGCCTGTGGAGTATCAGCACGCAGACAAAGTTACTGGCAAGATCGTCGTCGTGTCCAACACAGGGCCGCTGATCTCGGCATTTCAGAGCGGCCGCATTGATCTGCTCCGGCGCTACTTCAGCGCGATTTACATCCCTGAATCAGTTTTGATCGAGTTGCAAGCGCACGGGGCAGGCAACTTCGTTCAGCAACTCATCGCCGAAGAACTCCTTGTCGTAGAGGCCATCGGGCCAGAGGAAAGCACGAAAGTAGAGCAACTGGCGAGGCAAATCGCTGCTTCAGCCAGGGTCAAAGACCACGCCGGCCACCAGGCCGAAGCGGAAGCCATCGTGCTGATGAGCCGGATGACGGGTGAGGCAACGCAACTCCTGTTGGAAGAGAAGGCAGCTCGCAAGATTGCGCAGAGTCTACAAATTCCCCTCACCGGCTTCGTAGGCATTTTGCTCCAGGCCTGTCACGATGCCGTATTGACAGCCGAAGAGATGAGGGCGGCGTTGCTGATGTGCCGTCAACAAGGCACGCACTACGGTGAATCGTTGATCGCGGAGACATTTCGGCGCTGTAAAGAGGTGAGGCGAAAATGAAACAACCAGGTCATATCGCACCGCATGAACCCGAAGAAGAGCTGTTGTCGGCCGACGACGCGTGGCAGGATTTCCTGTCGCTGCGCCAGGCCCTGGCCGCCGGCTCAGAGGCATTGCTCCAGATAGACCGCGCCACACAGGCATTGGTGCACGATCTGATCGTCGCCGGCGTCGCCCGGAGCGCGGAAGAAGTCATCCGCCGCGCGGTTCAGAGCTTCTACGTCGCCACCTATCCCCAGGCCGACCGACGCCTCCCGGCAGTCCGTGAGACCAGGCAGGATTGATCCGTAGTATCTTCTCAATGTGTAGGGGCGCACCCTTGCGGTCGCCCCGGCGGGCAGGCGCAAGGCCATGCCCCTACCCCGGATTATTGAGAAGATACGATCCGTATCGGGTCGTGGAGTTTCGCTGAAATGAAACCAACCAGACAAGCCAAAGCCCTGCGCAAACCTGCCCAGGAACCGGCGTCCGTTCCCCGGCCGACCTCTCGTCCGTCGCGCGCCGGCGACGACGACCGACCCGCCGAGCCGCGCATC
>VGOD01000391.1 GCA_016876015.1 Chloroflexota bacterium | reverse complement strand
ATCCTGGCACTGCCGTTACTGTTCACATGCCGGCCGTTGTCCATTCCGCATCACCCAGCATCCACCGCAGGCCGGCTGAAGCTCGGCCCACACCCAGCCACAGCCACCCGGAGGGGACGCGCTTGTCCCCGACCGGGGCCGCGCGTCCTCTCATCACTTGCACGGGCGGCGTGACGCCGCCCCAACATAGAGAGGATAGACATGCACAACCAACCTGCACCCGCATCTTTTGCACTCACACGCGGCCAACCGATCATCGTCACCGCGCCGACCGGCTATCCGATCGTGGATCTGCTGCGCGACGCGGGCTTCACCATCGACCAGCGACGGTTCGACAGGGTCTTTCACGGTGCGCCGTGAAGCGGCGCAATCTGATGCAGGCTGCAATGCCTGAATGTCGCCTCCCCAGATGCGACAGAGGACATGGTGGCAGGCGTCTGGTAAGAGCATACCAGGGGTCTGAAGCCCACCGGGAATGTACCTGTGAGGATGAATCACGTGTCCAAGAAGCAGGGCTATCCTCAATACCTTCTTATGGCTAGAAGAACGAACACATGTAAGCGTCGTGAACCCGAACATCCCGCTAAACGTGATTGGGGATGAACTGGGATCAGCGGCGGGGTTCGTGAATCCCCTCCGACGGTGTCGCAAGACATCGGCCTGCTGCGAAATGGGGAGTAACAGCAGGATGGCCCCGGCGTATAGTGTGAGCCTAAGAGAAGGGTGTAAAGACAGATTGCGCTGAACACGGGAACCCGCCCAGCCTCGCCCAAGCGATTGGGCTGGATAGCTGACATTGATGTGGGCTGGCGGGGACGGAGTCGTCGTAGTAGTCGCCCGGAGAATAGACAGGGCCAAAAGCCCTACCCTACGACCGGGTCACGGCGGTTGGGAAAACCAACCACAGGGCGAAGGACGACAGTTACATGGAGCGTCACTGATAGTAGGCCCCTAATCCTAACGAAAGGGGGTGGTCGCCATGTCCAACACGACGCCAACAGCGCCGGTAACGCACCAGCAATACCTGCGCCAATGGACCAAGCGAGTTCAGGAAACGCTCGCGTATCGAAGTGTCCAAGGACGAACGTTCAGTCGGCTGTTCAACCTGATGCGGACCAAACGACTTGCCGAGGCAGCACTCGACAACGTATTGGAAAACACCGGGGCAAAGACGGCAGGCGTGGACGGGGTGACCAAAGGCGACCTTGCTGACGCTCAGAGTCGTACACAACTGATTGAGGAGATCAACCGGGAGTTGTGCGGAAGGACGTACACCTCCCGGCCAGTGAGACGAGTCTATATCCCCAAAGGCAACGGTGAGCAACGCCCGTTGGGCATCCCAACGATCAAAGACCGGGTGGTGCAGGAAATGCTCCGTCTGATTCTTGAGCCGATCTATGAAGGCCGTTTCTACGCCCACAGCTACGGGTTCCGACCCTTCCGGTCAACCCATCATGCAGCTATGCGGCTGAAAGACCTCATCGGGAGGAGAGGCTACAACATCGCGATCGAAGGGGATATCAGAAAATGCTTCGACCGTATCCACCATCTCACGCTCTTGCGCATACTCCGCAAGACGATCCACGATGAACGGATCATCAGGATCATCAAGGACATGCTCAAAGCGGGAGTGATGGAGGACGGGGTGTGGCAGGTCACGGATGAGGGCACGCCGCAGGGAGGCATCATCTCCCCGCTGTTAGCCAACATCTATCTCAACGAACTCGATCAGTATGTGGCCGCCAAGTGGGATCAGATACGGAAAAGCGAAAAGGAGCGCCATCTAAAGCACAAATCTGCGATACCTTGCTACATCGTGCGGTACGCCGATGACTTCGTGATCTTAATCAAAGGGACGAAGGAGCAAGGGGAGCAGATCAAAGCTGAAATAGCGCAATTCCTTGAGCAAGAACTGCATCTGGAGTTATCGGCAACCAAGACGCTGGTAACGGAGGTGGAGACAGGCATAGACTTCCTGGGCTTCACAATCCGCAAGTACCCGTGGGCCACGCTGATAACGCCGTCCCGCAAGGCGATGCAGAAGTTTCGAGACAAGGTGAAAGCCAAAGTATGGGAAGGCTTCGCCACGGATGACATTGCGGGCATTACACGTCTCAACCGCTTTCTAATCGGTTGGGGTATGTATTACCGACGTGTCAGCAGCAGCAGGCACTTCACCCAGGGCGACCACTACGTTTGGTGGCGAGTGTATCGCACCACGCGCCGACTGCATGGCGTCCGGGTAAGTACCCGGCGGTTCTTCAAAGCGCATTACATTCCGTACCGCTATGACATTCGGGTCAAGAACCGGCGTCATGGCGGCAAGAATTACGGCGCTTGGGCGGACGCTGCGCACACGAGAGCCCACATTGTCATTCGACTGGCCTTTCTGCCTATCCGCTATCCAAGATTCTACCCGCAACTCAACCCATATATCCCGGCTGAGAGGCAGGAGTTAGAGAAGTTGGTGGGGACACTCGAACCACCACCGGATCAACTCACAGAGCCGATCTACAAACCGGGTTATGGGCCGGAATGGTCAACCATTCGGCAGGAGGTCTTGAGGGCGGCCGGGCATCGCTGCGCAATGTGCCATCAGCACATCAGCAGCGAGAATGCGGAAGTACACCACCGCACGAAACTGAGAGACTCGAACCGTAGGCAAGCGAACCTTTTGGAAAACCTCGTTGCGCTGTGCCCGATGTGCCACAGCAAAGCTGAACGGGGCCTACAAGGAATCAGTGCGTAGCATGTAATGGAGAGCCGGATGCGCTGAAAGGTGCATGTCCGGTTCGGAAGGGGGGGTGGGGAGACGTGTCCATCGCAAGGTGGATAACGCGCCCTGCCCCTACCTTACACCCCAAGGGACCGATCACGGGCAAAGTGACCGTCACCGCGACGCCGACCGAGATCCAGGGGCTGGTCAAGGGGGTCTACCACGCCGTGATCCGGCTGCAAGGCGGCCAGGTCACGGACTGCGACTGCGACTGCCCCGACTGGTTCCAGTCCGGCGGCAAGGCGGCGCGCATCCCCTGCAAGCACATCCTGGGCACAGCCGTGGACGCGCCCTGGCCGGTTGCCGGCGCAGCGCCTGCGGCAACGCCCGCTGACACGACACCGATGCCGACACCACCTGCCACACCGCTGCCACCATCCGACCCCGACACGCTGACCTTCAACCAACGCGTGCGCCGGGCCATCGGGCAGGCGGTTGCCCGCCTCGCCGACCTGGTGGAGCCGATCCTTCAGGCCGACAAGACGCCGTTCCTGATCGGCCCGACCGATGTCGCCAAGACCTCGGCGATCCGCCTGGTCGCTGTGCGTCACGGCTGGGCCTTCGAGGCGCTGGATGGCATGAGCAGCTACGCGGACGCCGACCTGGTCGGCTTGAAAACCGATCACGGGGTCTATGCCTCGGTGATCGCCCGGGCCTTCCGGAGGGCCAGAAGCGGGGAATGTGTTTTGCTGTTTCTCGACGAGCTGACCCGCCTGAACCAAAGGGCCATGGACGTCCTGATGCGCCCCCTGCTGCCGATCCCGTGCGAGATCGCCTGGGCGCAGCGCGTGCCCGCCGACGACGGCCAGACCGTGCGCATGGTCGAAGTCCCGATGTGGGGCCTCGACTGGGCGCCGGTCAGCCGCTGCAAGGTGGCGCTGGCCTGCAACCCCTGGGGCTCCGCGCTCGATCCGGCCCTGGTGCGGCGCACCGTCCCGCTGGAAGTCGGTTTCGACCCAGCCGTGGCGGCGCTCTTCCAGAAACCGGCCCGCGACGCCATTGAGACGTCGTGGAAGCTGGTCACGGAGGGACAGTTGCCGCTGCCGATCGGCTACACGCTGCTGGCCGACGCCAGCGATCCCACCGATCTGGGCTTCGCGCCGACCTACTTCGCGCAGTTACGGGCAATTGACCGCCCGGCGGCCGAGGGGTT
>VGOD01000390.1 GCA_016876015.1 Chloroflexota bacterium | reverse complement strand
GGCCGACTTCACCTTCGACGGCACGACGGGTTGGTACCAGTCCCCCGCGCCTTATCGCCTGCTCCTTGCGCTTGGCGGTGACATTCAGCCCGCTGATGTGCGTCGAGGCGTGCGGTTAGCGGTGCGCCTCGGCTGGCAGGTCGTCCAGGGGAAACGCTGGCGCTACGTCCAGGCGCTGCGGGTGATCGCGCCGGACGTTGGACGTGAGCACGGCGCGGCGGATGTCTCGGCGACCGAGGTCGAACCTACCTCTTTCTCCACACTTCTGGCCCGCGCACCGCGTACCGATCGCCCCGGCGGGGCGCGCGGGGTCGTGGGTCGCAAGACGCTGGCGGCGGGGGAAGCCACCGAGGCGCACAGCATCACCCTGCCCGCGTCCGCCTGGCGGCTGCTGGAGCGGATCGGCGGCGGCAACCGGTCGGAGGGTGTGCGGCGACTGGTGGAAGACAAGGGCAAAACCGAGGCTCAATCATAGGGCAATGCGCTGCGCTCGCGGTTCTTCAGGAAAGGCCGTTAGGTGTGTACAATTCAGCAGTTGAATTGCATTTTTGTACAACCCGTGCTATGATACATCTGTCGCCTGACTCAATCTTGCGACAGATGGAGCGCTGCCATGATCACAAGAACCCTCACCATCAAAATCGTCGCCCTGGCGCAGAAATTCCAGGTCATCACGCTCACCGGGCCGCGCCAGTCCGGCAAGACCACCCTGGTCAGGGCCGCCTTTCCGGCAATGCCGTATGTCTCCCTGGAGGAGCCGGACATCCGCCAGATCGCGCTGACCGATCCGCGGGGATTCCTCGCTAACTACCCGGCCGGCGCCATCCTGGACGAAATCCAAAACACGCCCGACCTGTTTTCGTACATCCAGCGGTTGGTGGATGAGAATCGCCAGGCGCAGTTCATCCTGACCGGTTCATCGAACTTCCTGTTGATGGAGCGGATCAGCCAGACCCTGGCGGGACGCACGGCCGTGCTACACTTGCTGCCGCTATCCTTGGCTGAGCTGGCGCCGGGCGCCGAGCCGTACGAAGACCTGATCTTCAAGGGGCGCTACCCGCGCATCTACGACCGCGACCTCGCGCCCACCGATTTTTACCCATCTTACATCCAGACCTACGTCGAAAGGGATGTGCGCCTGCTGAAGAACATCGGCGATGTCAACGCCTTTATTCAGTTCACCCGGCTGTGCGCCGGCCGCATCGGGCAGTTGCTTAACCTGGCCGGCCTGGCCAGCGATGCCGGCGTCAGCCCGAACACCGCCAGGGCCTGGCTCTCCGTTTTGGAGAGCTCCTACATCCTGTATCGGCTACAACCCTACCACCGCAATTTCAACAAGCGGCTGGTCAAAGCGCCCAAGCTCTACTTCTACGATACGGGGGTGGCTTGTTCGCTGCTCGGCGTTCGCGACGCCAGCCAGGTTACCTTGCACTATCTGAAGGGCGCTCTGTTCGAAAACCTGATCATCACGGAGTTCATCAAGCGCAACGTCCATCGCGGGGAAGTTCGCCCCCCCTATTTCTGGCAGGACAATCATGGTAAGGAGATTGACTGCCTGCTGGTGAACGGTGAAAAAGTCACGCCGGTCGAGATCAAGTCCGGCAAGACGCTGTCCATCAGCTACTTCGACAACCTCAAATACTGGCGACCGTTGGCGGGCCTGCCGGAAGAACAAGGCTATGTGGTCTATGGTGGGGAACAGTCCCTGCAGACCAGCGCTGGCGCGTATGTCAGTTGGCGCCACCTGGACCACATCCCCGATTGACACGCGCTGAAGCTGGCGGCCGTAATCCGCTGCAGGCCCAGTCCTCGCAACAAGATGGATTGAATGCAGCCTTTTGCTCTCGCCGTCGCTTGACACCCGGCCGGATCATCTGTATTATACGGGTAGATTATCATAAAGATAAGGTATAATGCCGATGAAACCATCGTTTGTGGGTCGTGAGACCGAGCTGCAGTTGTTGGACCGCCTCTGGGCGCGGCCGGATGCCACGCTGCTGATCCTCTATGGCCGGCGCCGCGTGGGCAAGACCAGGCTGCTGACGTACTGGCTGCGACAGAGCGGCGGCGGGGAAACGGGACAGGAGCAAGCGGCCCGGCGTGTGCTCTACTGGGTCGCCGAACCCTCCTCAGCCCGCGACCAACTGCGTTCATTCTCCCAGGCGGTCTACAACTTCGCCAATCCCCAGGCCCCGGCGCCGGAGGATTTCACTTACGCCAACTGGCAACAGGCCTGGCAACAGGTGGCCGCGCTCGCGCAGGTCGAGCGGCTGGGGCTTCTGCTCGATGAGTTCACCTATCTGCTGGAAATCGATCCCAGCATCGCCGGCCAACTGCAAAATCTGTGGGATCAGACCCTCAGCCGATCGAATCTCTTCCTGGTGATCTGCGGCTCACACCTCGGGATGATGTTACGGCACACATTGTCATACCAGGCGCCGCTCTACGGCCGGGCGACCGCCCAACTACGGTTGCTGCCCCTGCCCTTCGGGATGACCGCGCGCTATTTCCCCCGCTTCGATGCCGACGAACGGGTGGCGATCTACGCCATCTGGGGTGGGATCCCGCCTACTGGGAGCGGCTCGACCCGGCCGCGACCCTCTCAGACAACATCCGCCACGAGCTGCTGACCGCCAACAACCTGATGCAGGCCGAGCCGCGCCTGCTGCTGCAGGACTTCGTCAACGAGCCGCACAACTACGTGGGCGTTCTGCGCGCCATCGCCAACGATGCGCGTACGCAGGGCGAGATCGCGACTTTCAGCGGGCTGGCGCAGGGCCACGTTTCCCAATATCTGAGCATCTTGCAGGATGCGGGCTTCGTGGAACGTCGCGTACCGGTCACGCAGGCGGAACGCTCGCGTTTGGGCCGCTATCATATCGTGGACCCCTATCTGCGCTTCTACTATCGTTTCCTCGCCAGCCGCCAGTCGCAACTGGCCCTGGGTATCCAGGAGCAGTCGTTGGCGGAGATCAAGCGTCATCTACGGGACTTCATCGGCGCCAACACCTGGGAAGAGCTCTGCCGGGAATGGCTCCTGCGCGCCAGCGCGCAGCAAGCCGTGCCCGTGCTGGTGGATCAGGTGGGCGGCGCCTGGTGGCGCATAGCCTGGACGCGCGCCGCGCAGGCACGTCCTGAGCGAAGTCGAAGGATGGATGTGGTGGGCGTCAACTCGATGGCGAAGACGCTGGCGCTGGGCGAGTGCAAGTGGGGGCCGGAACCCAGTGGGCGCAGTGTCCTGACCGAGCTGGTCGAAAAGACGGCGGAGGTCGTGCCCAACCAGGGCCAATGGCAGGTCTCTTATCTCGGCTTTGCCCGGGCCGGCTGGACTGATGCCAGCCACGCGTTTGCCCAGGAAATCGCCAGCGCCCCCCCGACCGGCAAGAACTGGCGAGCGCTCGATATGCGTTTGCTGGATTTGACGCAAGTTGACCGTGACCTGGCAGCGTGGGTGGGCTGACGGATCGCAGGAGGGACGACAGACGGATCAGCAACAGCACGAGAGCCGATCGGCCCTTTGCGCGATGGGATCTGCGCCCGTCGTTTGTCAGGTTCGGCGCAGCGAAGGTTTGTACAATTCCGCAATCCAATTGCATATTTGTACAGTATTTCAAGAAAACTAACTCAAAGAATACCAATACATGTAGTGTTTAGAGGCCAAAAGTGCGCCGAAAAAGTCGATTCCGGATTTCGAGGCATCTTCCCACGGTTTGCAGGCAAAAAGCGGAATCGACTTATTGGAGACGAGTCGCCTAAAATAGCCCCGCTAAACACTACATGCAATAGGGGATACCTGAGCCTGGATGTGCGGCGCTGGGCGGACGCCAACAACACCCGCCTGTTGATGCCGGAGGGCATGCTGGCGAGCTTCAACCCATCCGCTGAGGAATGAAGCTGACCGATATTGATCGGGGGCTGATGCGGGTGTT
>VGOD01000389.1 GCA_016876015.1 Chloroflexota bacterium | reverse complement strand
TGCGAAGCGCGGCGGCTGCGCTGTTGGCCAGCGTGCGCAGCACGATCATATCGTCTTCCATGAATGGACGCTGCCGGGCATGACTCACGACGACCAGCGCGCCGATCGTCTCATCATCAACCTCCAGCGGCGTGCAGATGGCCGGGCCGGTATGGATCAAGAACGGCGATGGCGCCAGCGGACGCTCTGGATCGTAGAAGAGCGGCTGCCCGGCCCGCAGCACCCATGCGATCGCTTCCTGGTGTACCGAATTCCACTGCGCGATGGCCGCCGGGTCTGGACGGCTGTGCAAACGCCCCTTGCCGTTCGAGGCGTCTTGCAGAAACAGCCAGGCCGGCTCACCGTCGAGCAGCTCCATCGCTTCGCGTAAGACAACATCCCACAGGGCTTCGGCGTCTCGGGCTGATGCGACCACACGACTGATCATCTGCAAGGTGACCAGGTGCTCCTGAAAACGGCGGGCGCTCTGGTACAGTTGAGCGTTCAGGATGCTGTGCGAGGCGATGCGGGCCAGGGTGAACACCATGTCGCCTGAGCGCCCCGCGCTGAAGTGGCCTGGCTGCTCCGCGCCGACCAGGATCAGGCCCGATACCTCATCTGCGCCGCTGATCGGGAAAAGCAGCATACTCGCGCCCACATCCCAGTCGAATTCCCCTGGCCGCGGCCGGTTCTGTGCAACCACATCATCAATGGTCAGCGGTTGGCGAGAGACCAGCGCGCGCGCCATGACGCCCCACAAAGGCGCCGCATACTGCCGGCCAATCATCTGGACGGCAATCTCGTTCGGCAGACCCCACACGGCCCGGCAGGTATAGGGCCCCAGCTCGCCGCGGCCCAACATGACCACGACATAGGAGAGCCCACCGATGCCATAGATCGCCTCGGCCGCGGTGCGCGCTGACTCATCCAGATCGAGACTACGACCCAGCTCCGCGCTGGCCTGAAACAGATAACTCGCCTCCTGGGCCTGTTCTCGTAGCGCTTGCGTCTGATCATGCACCTGACCCGCCATGTGATTCAGCGCTTCAGCCAGTTGCCCCAGTTCGCCAATAGCCCCCTGCGTCGAGACCGGCGTGAATTCACCGGAGGCGACTGTCTGCGCCGCGGCCACCATGTCGGTGACGGGCTGAACTGCGCGGCTGGCCAGCCATGAGCCCAGGCCGAGTGCGGCCGCCAGCGTCGCCAGGATCACCCCCCACAGAATCCATTGCCATCCGGCCGGGCCCGAAGAGTTGGCAGGCTCCCACGCGCCAAGGTAACCCAGGCGCTCGCCGCGCACGGTCAGGGGGTGCACCGAATAGACATAGCCTGACCCGCGCAGCCTGGCGGTTTGCAGCGGCAAAGGCTCGCCGCTTCTCAGTGTTTCGTTCAGCGCCAGAGGCGAGAAATCTCCGAGCGCGCTGACGCCAGCGTTTCGGGTGCTGTATATCGGAATGCCGGCGAGATTGTAAACCACCAAAAAGCCGTCACTCGACGGCTTGAGATCATACAGCACCCGGCGCAGTTGCATCCCCAACACCAGCGCGCCGCGGACCTGTTCGCGTTGGTCAAGGCGCGCCACGCCGAAGATCAGAGGATCGGTGTAGTCCACTGTCAGCCCAAGTTCCACAGCGCCGCTCTCACGTCCCGACATCATGAGGCGCTGAATCGCGTGCTGAACGGCCTGGTCCGATGCTATGGACGCTGCTGAGCCGGGAGGGTGGTGTGATGGCAGCGCCGGACTGCGCTCCTCCATCTCACGACCGAAGATATCGGTGATGGCGGCTGCCTGGACCAGGTCGGCGCGGATATGCTGGATTGCCTCAACATAGCCCCAGTTCGGTTCCGTAGTGGAAGGCTCAACCGATGTCTCGGCATAACTGGGGAGCGAGAACAGATCCGCCATCTCTCCGGCGCGCGCCTCGACGACGCCAATCGCCATCTGGCAGAAAGAGTTCAACATCCGCTCGCGACTATCGGCCGCCCACGCCAACAGCAGACGGGCGCCGAGCGCGCCGCCGGCCAGGGCGCACACCAACGCGAGCGCCGCAACCGGCGCCACAAACCAACGCTGTAAAGACCCGCGCAGCCAGCGAACGGCGCCTCTGCCCGCGCGCCCCAGAGGACCGTACCAGTGTGGGTCTGATTCATCTTCTTGCATGATAGATTGTCCCGCGGCCTTTGCCTGTCGGCCGCCCTATGGTATAATCATCCACTTGGCGTAAGGCGCATGTCCGTCCACACGGAGATGGCCCGGCGTCATCCTGCCAGCCCGAAGACGAGGAACAGCATTATGACCGCAACCCCGGTGGTCCTGTTGGTGGACGACGAGCCTGATACCGTGCGCCTGGTGCGCAAGATCCTGCAGGCCGACGGCTGTGAAGTGATCGAGGCGACCGACGGCGAGCAAGCTCTGGCCCTGTATCACCAGACCAGGCCCGAGCTGATACTGCTGGACATCGTCTTGCCGCACCGCGATGGCCTGGATGTGCTGAAGCAAATCCGCCAAAACGACGCCGAGACGGGAATCATCATGGTAAGCGCCCTGACCTCGGAGCGGATCACTATTGACTCCATGCTCGGCGGCGCCGACGATTATATCAGCAAGCCGTTCCAACTGCGCGAGATGCGGGTGCGCATTCGCCAGGTGCTCGAGAAAACAGCCCTGCGACGAGACAACGCCCAGCTTCAGGCGCAATTGCAGCGAGCCAACGAACGTATCCGCCAGCTTCTGGAGCGGTTCATCGCGGCCGATGTCATGGCCGAGTTCATGGAAAGCCCAGAGCCGCCATCCCTGGGCGGCAAGCGCCAGGAAATCACGATTCTATATGCCGACATCCAGGGTTTCACGCCTCTGGCTGAGTCAACGCCTTCTGAGCAGTTGTTGGAAATCTTGAACCACTACCTGCAACTGGCGGCTGCGGCCATCCAGGCGCATGACGGCACGTTGGACAAGTTCATGGGCGACGGCATCATTGGCTTGTTCAACGCGCCTTCGCCGCAGGTAGATCACGCATACCAGGCTATGCTTGCCGGGCTGGACATGGTTTCCGCATTCCAGGCGGCTGCGGTGCCCGGTCGAGAGCTGTCTGTACGCATCGGCATCAACACGGGCGAGGTGATCGTCGGCAACATCGGCACGCCGCAACTGATGAACTACACCGCGATCGGTGATGCCATGAACCTGGCACAACGCCTGCACGAGATGGCCGGATCGTACGAAATCCTCATCGGCCCGCGCACCCGTGAATTGATCGCGGGCCAGTGCGCTCTCGAATCGCTGGGGCCGCGGCCGATCCGCGGCCGGAGCGGGCAGATCACGCCTTACCGTATCCTGACTGCCAGGCCACGACCGAAAGGCGTTATGACTGCCGGTGACGCCCCTGGACCGGCCCCAGGGCGGGCTGGGCGCTGGCCGCCGAGTAGTTCGGCCTTTTAATCTGCCAGGGTAGAGTATAGCACACGTCTCTCGTTTCCGGCAATCACCGTTAATTCATAGAACGTTCATGGAGCAAACAACGATGTGCGGGAGCGTTCGACCGTCCGGAATAGTCATGGCATCGTGGCCTTGTTGGCGGCGCTGGCGTTGGCGAGCCTCCTATCGGCGGCCGCGTCTGCCGCTGCTCAGACGCCTGACCTGTCGCTGACGCAAGCGACTCTGCAACTGTGGCCGGAATACGACGATCCTGGTCTATTGGTGATCCTGGCGGGTACGTTCAGTGACACCGTGACTTTCCCCCAGGCGATCGCTTTGCCCTTGCCTGGGGGCGCGCGCGAGATCCAGCCCGCCCTGGGGCCGGTCCAGGGGCGACGATGCAGGGCACAACCGGCCAACTGTTGATGCAGCCCTGGCAGATCACGGCGGGCAAGCTAACCTATACACTGCCGCAGCCCCGATTTCACGTCGAATACTATCTGAGCCGCCCGCCAGCCGGCAGTCAACGCGAGTTA
>VGOD01000388.1 GCA_016876015.1 Chloroflexota bacterium | reverse complement strand
GCTTCTACTTCACGCCGGGAGCCGATTGCGGTGCGCCCCCATCCGGCATGAGTTGCGTCTGGCTGGCTGCGCCGGCCGCCAGCTATCGGCACGTGGGCGCGGCGGCCGACGTGGCCCACAACTACGCGTACCAGGTGTTCGGTCTCAACGCCGCCGGCCACCGTTCGACCGTCTCGAACCGCGTGGCGGAGTTCAGTTTCGGGCTGACGCCGGGAACGCCGTAGGAGCACCCTGCCCTGCCCTGAAAATCGCTGGCACGTAGCGCAAGATGCCATCTTGCGCTACATCTTCACTCGCCGTGGCGCCGCGCTCGGCATGAAAAACTGCCCTGAAAATAGGCGCTGTGGACGTGCCAGGCACTTGCGAAGCGCCTGGCACGTGGCGACTTATCCGCCGTGGCGCCGCCCGCGGCATGAACAACTGTCCTGACCCCGCGCCACCCGCTGCAATGCCGGTCAAGAGTTAGCGGATACGGTCATTCTACAGAGAGGACGAACCGGTCAGGTGCGTGTCAAGTCAAATGATAATGTTACCGGGCGCGCGGTGTTGTTGGCGGCCGGACTGATGTGATATAATACCGCCCGTTGATCGTCGGCAAGGCGCTGGTGCAACTGGGCGTGTCATGGAAAGAGAAGGACCCTCCCCGGCCTGGTTGGCTCAAACGAAGTTCTTCCCGCCGCTGCTGCGGGGAGACCTGATCCCGCGCCCCTCGCTGTTGGCCGCGCTCGAGGCCGCGGTCGCCAGCCATTCCCTGACCCTCGTCTCCGCGCCGGCCGGCTACGGCAAGACGACCCTCCTCACTGATTTCGGATTTTCGATTACCGATTCTGGATTGAGGCCCGCCCACGACCTTACCATCGAGAATCGAAAATCCGAAATCGGAAATCGAGTGGCCTGGCTGGCGCTGGATGAAGAGGATAACGACCCCGCGCGTTTCCTGGCAGCTCTCGTGCAAGCTCTGCGGACGCTGCCACCAGCCCACGGCGAGATCGCGAGCGGGCTGTTGCGAGCGGCGCCGAGTCAGGCGTTGCAGATGCGCCAGTGGGTGGCGGGGTTGATCAACAACATCAGCGACAGCCTGCCGCAGCCGTTCGCCCTCGTGTTGGATGACCTGCATCTGATCGGCGAGCCAGCCGTCTTCGTGGCGCTGGACTACCTGTTGGAACGTGCGCCGCCGAACATGCGCCTGGTCATCGGCACACGGCAGGACCCGCCGTTCGCGCTGGCCCGTCTGCGGGCGCGCGGCCAACTGGCCGAACTGCGCATCGCTGATTTGCGCTTTTCAGTGGAGGAAGCAGACAAGTTCCTCAACGATCACTTGAACCTCGGCCTGTCGGCCGGGGACCTGACAACCCTGTATGAGCGCACCGAGGGCTGGCCGGCCGGTCTCCGGCTGCTGGCCGGTTCACTCGAGCGGATGCCATCCCCTGCCGGCCGCAGCGCCTTCATTCGCGACCTGGCCCATACCGACCGCTACATCTTCGACTACCTGGCCGACGAGGTGCTGAACCGCCAGTCGCCGGACGTGCGGGCTTTCCTGCTGGAAACCTCCATCCTGGCCGAGCTGACCCCAGCCCGCTGCCAGGCCGTCACCGGCCGCACCGACGCCGGCAAAACGCTGGAAGAGCTGCACCGCCGCAACCTCTTCCTGTCCAGCCTCCCTCCCCCAACCTACCAATCTACCAATTCCCAATCTACCAACCTCCCAACCTACCGCTACCACGCCCTCTTCGCCGAGTTCCTGCGCCAACGGCTGGCCCAGGAGATGCCGGAGCGAGTGCGCGACCTGCACCGCCGCGCCGCGGAGACGCAGCCGGACCCGTTCCGTGCGCTGCGCCACTACCTGACTGCGACGATGTGGGAGAAGGCTGCGACTCTCATCGAAACCGTCGGCGCTGGAGCCATTGAGCAGGGTCTGCTGGCAACCGTGACCGGATGGATCAACGCCCTGCCGGCCGCCGCGCGCGCGGTCCATCCCAGGTTGACCTATCTGTTGGGGGTGTGCGCCTGGCACCGCGGGGAGCCCCTGGCTGCCATCGAGCTACTGGAGGACGCGCTGCGGCGCTTCGAGGCGGCGGGGGATGAAGCCGGGCAGATCGCGGCGCTGACCGACATGGTGCCGCCGCTGGTGATGTCGGCGCGCTACGGCCGCGTGCACGAGGTGAGTCAGCACGCCCTGGCGCAGCGGATCGGCCCGGCCTCTCGCGTCCAACTGTTAATGGTGCGCGGCATCGCGGAGGTGACGCAGGACGAGTGCAGCCAGGCGAAGGCGCATCTGGAGCAGGCGTTGGCGATCACCGAGGCGGCGAACGCGCCCGACGTCTGGGCTGCGCAGATGATTCACTGCGTCAGCCAGTTCACCGTCTTGCCCGGCGCGATTGACCTGGTGGAGCGCATCTGCCAGCAGGCGGCGCGCTGCTTCCCCGGCCAGGCGACAACCGCCAGCATGGCGGCCGCGGCGCGCCACACCCTCGTGCACCTCCTGCGCGGCCGGCCGGCCGAGGCGATCCGTTCGGCTGAACGGGCGCTGGCCCTGGGTGAACAGTTGGGCGGCGTGTCGTACCTGGGCGGCGAGGCGACCTGGGCGCTGGCACAGACCTACCTGGCGCTCGGCGACTACGCGGCCGCGGCCCGCACGCTGGATCAGGCCCACGCATTCTTTTTGCAGTTTCCCCACGGCGAGGCCGCAGTGACCACGCTCTTCTACCTGCGGGGGGTCATGGCCTATCACCAAGGCCAGCCCGCCGAGCTGCGCCACTGGTTGGGCCAGATGGAGACGACGCACATCCCAGGGGAGTGGGGCGTGGTCGAGGCGCTGCGCAGCCTGTTGCGCGGGATCGCCGCCATCGCCGAGGGCCGCGGCCGCGACGCCGAACGCATCCTGTGGCCGGTCGCGGAGCATCAGGCGCAAGTGTGCACCAGCCTCCGCTTCGGCTCCGCGGCGGCCTGGCTGGCCCACCTGCGCTTGCGCCGCGGCCGGCCCGACGAGGCCCTGGCCGGGTACGCCGCTCTGATGGCCGAGTGTCAGCGCCAGGGGATGCCGGGCCGGCTGCTGCTGGAAGGCGCGGCGGCCGCGCCGCTCCTGCAATTGGCTCTGGCCTCCGGGGTGCAGCCCACCCTGGCCGCCTCGATGTTGGAGGCGCTGGGCCTGGCCCCTGTCCTGCGCCCCGTCCCCGTGCCCGCCACCGGCGAAACCCTCACCCCCCGCGAGGTCGAGGTGCTGCGGCTGCTGGCCGCAGGCACCAGCAATCAACAGATCGCCGTGCAGCTTGCCCTCAGTGAACACACCGTCAAGAGCCACGTCAGCCACATCCTGGGCAAGCTAAACGTCGCCTCTCGCGGCCAGGCCGCCGCCCGCGCTCGCGAATTGCTCTGATCCCACACGTGCCAGGCACTTCCGAAGTGCCTGGCACGTCCATCGCCTGGCATGTAAACCACTTGGCGCGCAAATCACTCTTTCGAGTGATGACATCCCCCCACCGGCGTGTCATACTGGCGCGCAGGACAGCGTATCAATCTTCCGGATCAGGCCCATGCTAGACCAACTTCGCGCTCAAATGGCCGCGTTTCTCGCCGCACATGATGTGTGCATCCTCAGTACGAGCGGCTCTCAGGGCGCGTGGGCCATGCCGGTGCGGTATCGCCTCCTGCCCGCGACCCCGGGCGACTGCGGACTGGCAGTGGCGTGCCTGATTCCCCGCTGGGCGGACGTGGCCTACTACATCGAGCAAGACCCCCACGTGCTGCTCGTCGTCCACGACCCCCTTCCGTCCCCCCTGCCAGGGGGGACAACAGGGAGGTGGTTACGCTGGCTGCAGATCGAAGGCGCGGGCGAGGCGATCGCCTCTCCCAACTGGGCCGCCTTGCTGCCCGGTTGGGCGTCCGCCGCGCAGCCGGATGCTCTGTGTTTGGCCCTGCGCGTGACACCGACGCGGCTCGACCTGTTCGATGAGACTCGCGGCTGGGGGGCGC
>VGOD01000387.1 GCA_016876015.1 Chloroflexota bacterium | reverse complement strand
TCGTCACGAATGTTCTTGAACAAGCTCCCGCTCTGGCCGGTCTCCGACCGAGCCAGCGCGGGCTACTCGTCACGAATGTTCTCCCGCTCTGGCCGGTCTCCGACCGAGCCAGCGCGGGCTACTCGTCACGAATGTTCTTGAACAAGCCCCGCTCTGGCCGGTCTCCGACCGAGCCAGCGCGGGCTACTCGTCACGAATGTTCTTGAACAAGCTCGCGACCTGACGAGCCGCGGCGACCCGGTCGTGCAACTCCGCGGCCGAAATCTCGCCGCGGCCTGCCGCGCCGCGCACGCGGCCGATTTCAGCCCTCATACCCAGGCGCACGATCTGCACCGCCAGTCGCCGGCGAACCGGCCCATAGAAACGCGCATAGAGCCGGCGCCGGCTGCGCCATAGATTGAGGAACGACTCGGCGCGGAACTGGCGCGTGCTGGCGCCGCCGTGATGGATGACGTGCGCGGCCGGCACACTGTAGAATGGCCAACCCGCGCGCTGAATGCGCCAGCACCAATCCACCTCCTCGGCATACATGAAGTAACCCTCATCCAGCAAGCCGGCCGCCTCGATGGCCTCCCGCCGAATCATCAGCGCCGCGCCGAGCGCAAAGTCAATCGGAAATGGCCGGCCAGCCGCATACAGCCCCCGGTCATAGCGGCCATTGAGCCGCGAATCGAGCAGCCGCCGCGGCCGCGGCGGGAAGAGGTCGAACCAGAGCTGCCACAGGCCCGGAAAACGAAAAGCGCCGTGCTGGAACTGGCCGTCGGGATAGAGGAGCTGCGCGCCCACCCCCCCGATCTGCTCATGCTCAACCAGGAAGCGCGCCATCTGCCCGATCGCATCGTCGAGCGGTTCGGCGTCAGGATTCAGGAGGAGCACCATGTCCACCCCAACCTCAGCGCCGCCGAAGCCGAGACGATGCAAAGCCAGGTTGTTGCCGCCTGCAAAGCCGAGATTGACATCGCTGGCGATCAGCTTCGCCTGTGGGAACTCGGCCGCGGTCATCGCCGCGCTGCCGTCGGCCGAGGCGTTGTCAACCACCCACACGGTCGTCGCGAGTTCCGGGCTGCGCGCCAGGCTGGCGAAAGTCGCGCGCAGACACGCACGCAACAGCTCGCGCACGTTATAACTGACGATGACGACGGCTAACGAAGAAGGCATGGTGAATTTTGGATTTTGGATTTTGGTATCCTCTCAATAATCCGGGGAAACGGCGGTCACAGACCGCCTACGAGCCTGCTTTCAGGGGGTCTGCGACCCCCGTCGGCCCCCACTTATTGAAAAGATACGGATTTTGGATTCTGGATTTTGGATCGCTGATTTGCCTTCGACGTTTGACGTTTGACGTTTGACGTTTGACGTTTGACGTTTGACGCTTGACGCTTGACGTTTGACGCCTCACGCCATCACTTCCACGAACACGCGCGCCATGTTGCGCCAGCAGACCTTTTCCACCTGGCCGGCGGTCAGCCCGGCCGCGTCGAGCGCCTCTACGATCAGCGGATAGCTCTCGACGCCCGTGACGCCGGCCGGCAGCGCGGCCACGCCGTCCAGGTCGCCGCCCAGACCGATGCACTCCTCGCCGCCAACCTGGATCGCGTGGTGCACGTGACGTGCGACCCACTCGACCGGCGGCAGCGGGATGGCGCGCAACGTCGGGCCGACCTGTTCGCGCAGCTTCTGCCGCGCAGCCGCGCGCGCCTCTGCTTCCGGGCCCAACGCGGCGGTCCGCAGCGGCGCCATCACCGCTTCCCATCGAACGTGATAGTCGGCCGCGAGGAAGTCGGGCGAAAGGTTGATCCCCATGACCCCTCCGCAGTCGGCCAGCGCACGGATCTGCGCATCGGTCAGATTGCGCGGGCTGGGGCACAGCGCGCGGCAGTTGGAGTGGCTGGCGATGAACGGTCGCCTGGCGATCTGCTGCACCTGATCGAACGCGGCGTCGGAAAGGTGCGACACGTCCACCATGACGCGCAAGGCCTCGGCCGCCTCGATCAGCCTGTAGCCCTCGGCCGTCAGCGGGCCGCCCTGACCGAACGAGCTGCCGGAGAATGCGTTGTCATCCCATGCGGGGATTACGTTGCGCACGCCGAGCTCGTGAAAGCGCGCCAGGTTCTCGGCTCGACCTTCCAGCGGGTCCGCGCCTTCCAGCCCGATGAGCGCCCAGACGTTCTCGCCGTCGCTTTCCCGCTCATCGGCAGACGCGCAGGCCTGGGTCACATCATCGGCCGACAGCGCCAGGCGCATTCGCCCCGTCGAAGCATCCACCCAGCCCCGGATGGCGCCAATCGCCTGCTCGGCATACGCGCGCACATCCAGGCTGGCATGATAGTTGTGCGAGGCGAAGACCGCAAAAAGCTGCACGCGATGGCCGGCCGCCAGCAAGCGCGGCAAATCCATGTGGCCGCGGCCGCGGCCCTGCACGAAATCCAGATCAGCATCGAACACGCGCATCACTGTATCACAGTGCGCATCGAAGAATCGCATCGCGCCGCTCCCCTCCATTACCAATCTGAAATCAAACCCGCACCGCCCCAATGCCCGCCCTGGTGGGCGCGTGCACGGTCGCGCCCTCGCCATAGTGCAAGCCAGCGAACGGATCGTTGGAGATCAACAGCGGCGCGTCGAGGTCCAGCCATTCGGCCTGGCTGGCCAGATGCGCCATGGCCGTCACGCCCAGCGACGTCTCGATCATGCAGCCGAGCATGATCCGTAGCCCCAGGTCGCGCGCCCGGCCGAGGACCGTCAGCGCGGGCGCCAGCCCGCCGAGCTTCTGAAGCTTCAGGTTGACCCCCTGCACGCCGGCCGCGGCCAGCGCCTCCAGGTCGGCCAGCGACTGCAACGACTCATCGGCCACCACCGGCAGACCGATGCGAGCCTGAACCTGTCCCAGGCCGGCGATGTCGTCTTTGGCCGTCGGCTGTTCGATCATCTCCAGGTCATAGCGTTCGAGGCTGCGCACGCGCTCCACCGCGTCCCCGGCCGACCAGGCGGCGTTGGCATCCACGCGCAAGCGGGCGTCAGGTCGGGCCGCGCGCACGGCCGCCAGCCGCGCCTCATCGCCGGCCGCGTCAGCGCCCAGCTTGATCTTGAGGATCGGATAGGGCGCCGCTGCCGCGGCCAACCGGGCCATCTCGTCCGGCTCGGCAATGGCGATGGTGAAGGCTGTGGGCAGTGGGGGCGGCACTGGCAGTCCCAGCAGCGCATGGAGGGGTTTGCCCTCCCGCCGTGCAATCCGGTCATGCAAGGCCAGATCGAGCGCGCAGCGGGCTGGGGCAGGCCCCGCGCGGCCGACCCAGCTCTCGATCTCGGCCGGGTCATCGGGCAAAGGATCAGCGCGGCGGCCGGCCGCCTCCCAGAAGGCAACCATCGCCTCATCGGACACGCCGTAGTAGGGCGGGATGGCCGCTTCGCCCCATCCCGCATCCGGAGTCTCGGCCAGACCGGCCAGTTCGGAAGAAGCCTCGAAGGTTCCTGGGTCACGCAGGCGAATCCAGTACGCGCGGCGCGTCTCGCTGACGCCGTAGGACAGGCGGAACGGGTTGCGAAGATGGAGGACCAATGGTTGCCACATCAGCCCGTAGGCTGCCTGCGGCAGGTGAAACGGCGCCGGCCCAACGTTGGGTAACCCTTGATCGTCTACCACATGTCGTGTGCTTTGCACATTAGCCATCAGGCGGCTGCCGGGTGGAGAGTATTCGCCGCGCCAGCCAGCAAAGGCCGCGGGGCGGGAGCATAGCCATGAAGCAAAGGCTGCCGGCCATAGGATACCACAAGATGGGGAGAAGACCAAAGTTGCGTGCCAAACTGGAGCCGAACCCGGCCGCGCCGGCGCTCCTCCTCAGCGCGGCCGGCCGCGGGTATCGGTTGGCGGCTGGGCGGTGAGCAAACCGTCCGGCCGCGGCGCCGCTTATGGCTGCGGTGCTCAGCGGTTGATGAGGGGTAAGCGCGCCTTCTGGCACGCGGTCACGATGATGCGCTCCAGCGGTTGCCGCCCCCA
>VGOD01000386.1 GCA_016876015.1 Chloroflexota bacterium | reverse complement strand
CTGCGCCGCCTCCCGTGAGCAATGCTAACTTGCGTTCGGCCGCCAAGCCCACGCGCGTGCGCGCGGCGGGCTTCGACTGATCGCGCGCGGCCCAGAACGCCCGGCGCACCGGCAATCCGATGACGCGCACGCGATCGGGACTCATGCCGCAGCTCAGGGCCAGCTTGCGCGCCTGTTCGGTGGCCACGATGCACAGGTCAACATCGGGACAGAACCAGGCCAGCGGCGGCGTGACCGGATCGGTGACCACCGTGATGAACGGCGCGCGACTGCCCATCTCGCGCAGCGCACGCAACGGCACGCTGACCTGGATCGGATGCACGCTGACGACGAGATCGGGAGAACACGCCGCCAGAGCCTTAGCGATCCGCTGCTTGACGAGCGGATAGGCGGCATCTTCCAGGAACTCGACGCGCCGCCGCGAAGTAAAAGCCTGGTAGACCATCTCGTAGGCCCACGGCGCGTAGTTGACCCATGGCCCGTAGGTAACAGAAAACCGGTTGATCGGGAAGGGCGCGTGGTCGTCCATCAGGTTCAAGAAACCGACATCCGCCAGGCCCTCGAACGCCTCGCTCAGGCTGCGCCCCGCGCTGATGTGGCCGCCGCCGCTTCTGGCCAAGAGAATCGTTACCCGAGGGAAAGAGGGTGTCTGTGGGTTGTTGACGTTCTGCATTGAACGGACGGTATCCCCCTTGTATTAAGTGATCCTCACTGCCCCATCGCGGTAGATCAGGCTCCGGCGCCGATCGGCCCAACACATATAGGAGGCGGTGACAAAATAGCTGGCAGGCAATCGCTCGAGGGCATCTATCTTCACCGACAGGACCGTGGTCTTGCCGCCGAAGCCCATGGGACCGATGCCGAGCTGGTTCGCCTCTTCGACCAATCTCTTTTCGAGCGCGGCGAGCCGGGCATTGGGGCATTCGTCATCCAACGGACGATAGAACTGCTCCTTCGACTTGATGTAGCCGGACGCCCGATCGCCGCCGACTGCGACGCCGATGACAGCCGGCGCGCACCCCAGCCCCTGCGCCTGCTGCACCGCATCGAGCACGACCCGGCGCACCCCTTCGAGATCGCGATCGGCGCCCAGATGGGTATCGGGCAGGCTATACTGCGCGCCGACGTTCTCGCAGCCGCCGCCCTTGAGCATCAGATCCACCTTGAGGTAGTCCTCTTCCCACTCCTCGAAGTGAAAAGAGGGGAACTCCTGGCCCAGGTTGTCGCCGGGGTTCTTGCCGGTGAGGGTATCCACCGAGTTCGGACGCAAGTAAGATCGAGCCGTCGCTTCGGCCACCGCCTGCCGGATTTGTCGCTTGAGCTCAAGCGTGGACCACCCGGTGGGATAGTACACGTAGAAGATCGGCGTGCCGGTGTCCTGGCAGATGGGCGTGGACTCGGCGCGCGACAGCCGGACGTTCTCCAGGATCGTATCGAGCGTGCTCTGTGCGGCCGAGCCAGCCTCCTCTCTCGCGCGCGCCCGGCGGAGCGCATCTTCCATGTCGGCCGGCAGATCGGTGGATGCACGACGGATCAGCTCGATGAAATGCGGTACCAGGTTTTCCATGCGATCGCTCCCAACGCGGTGGAGGTCAAGGTTAAGGTCAAGGTTGAGAATGGAGGTGTGCGACGAACGCGACGTGTTCAGGCGAGGCGAGCCCCTGCTGTAACGTCGCCAGCACGGCCGCCAGACCTTGACCTGAGCCCTGAGCCTCTCGGAGGGACGCAGGGTCGCCGGCCCAAAAGGCGGGGACGTTCAGCCACAGGCCGGGGAAGACCTCGCTGCGCAGGATGCCGGACGCGTCTGAGAGGAGCGGCTCATAGACTCCCTCGCACAGGGCAAACCAGGTCGCCTCCTGCTCATAGACCTGCAAAGCCAGGTATTCTTGTACGCCGGAGCGTTGGTAGACGCGACGCTTGTTGTGCAGGTCATAGGACGCGCTCGAAGCGGCGATCTCCACGATCAGTTCCGGCGGCCCAGCCAGATAGTCATCGTCAGTGATGCGTGAACGTCCTCCCAGGGCAGAATCCAGACGCAACAACGCATCGGGCTGCACCTCGTTCTCGAAGTCCAGGCGGATGGTGACATTCGTGCCGCTTCGGACGCCGGGCGTCATAGCGCAATAGAGACCCAGCCAGGTGATGACATCGCTATGAGGACGACCGTGTTTCTCAAAGCGCGTGGGGGATGGCACGTGAACGACTCCTTCGATAAGTTCGGCTTTCTTGATCTCAGGGTGCGCTTCGTAGCGCCGCTCGAACTCCGCGCGCGTCAGGCGATCGCCCGCCATGAGAGGAGGCGGACCGGCCGGCCGGACCGATGCGCGCGGCATTCGATCCCCAGGCGGGCAGGCTGCACGGCCAGGCGCAATGGCGACCTGTACTGGTGATGAGGCGCTCGTGTTCATATCGCAGAGCTCCGTCTTCCGTCGCAACACGCATCCCACGCTCACTCCACAACGAGGTGGATTATACCACAGGCGTTTGGCGGTCGCCAAGCCGCGCCAAATGGCCAGCCCGCGACCGCCAAACTGTGCACTTCTGTCCTGAAAATCGCCCGGCTGGCCTCACGCAAAGCATGTCCTGAGCCTGTCGAAGGGGCGCAAAGGGCGCAAAGGATCGTTGAGTTCTTCTGACCGCCTCTGCGTCTTGGCGTCTTTGCGTGAGCTTTTCATCCCCCATGGCGCCGCGCGCCGCATGAACAACTGTCCTGATAAGTTCTGTCCTGATAAGTTCTGCGATACGATGATATAAGCATCTCGTATAAGGTCATCTGATTCATATCATACATCATGATAAGAGATATCTGCTATCGTTGCGACGGTAGATCGTGCACAACGCGCGATCGTTTTTGCATACTTTCCAGGAGGAACTCGCCATGAAACATCGCCTGTTGTTCGTCATGCTGATCGTCGCCATGCTGGTCAGCCTGACCGCCGTCACTGCGTTGGCCCAGGCCAGCGATCCGATCCAGGCCGCGGCTGACAAGTACTTCAGCGCCGGCACCAAGAATATCGCCGCCAAAGATCTGTACGCCAACCTCAACGACGGCGACAAGTCCAACGACCCCTACCTGATTGACATTCGCGCAGCCGCAGACTTCGCCAATGGCCACATCCCAGGCGCGATCAACATGACCGCCAAGGACCTCTTCAGCGCCGAGGGATTGGCCAAACTGTCGAAGAACAGGCAAATCGTCGTCAATTGCTACACCGGCCAGACCGCCAGCCAGACGACGGCCGCGCTGCGCATGTTGGGCTTCGACGCCTACAACCTGCTCTACGGTATCTCCGGTTGGGGCGCGAACGACAAGATCAAATATGCCTTCACCGCAGAGCAGAGCGGCAAGTACCCTGTGACCAAGGATGTCGCGCAACTGCCGGCCGCGGGCGAAACCCCGAAGCCGCTGGGCGCCACTATCCAGGATGCGGCCATCGCTTATTTCCCCGGCGGGTTCAAGAACATCAAGGCCGCCGACGTGTTTGCGAACCTGAACGATGGCGATAAGAGCAACGATCCATTCATCATTGACGTGCGCAAGCCCGAAGACTACGCGCTGGGTCATATCGCGGGTGCGCCGAATGTGACGGTCGCCAACCTCTTCAAGACCGAAATGCTCGCCAAACTGCCGAAGAGCAAGCAAATCGTGGTCTATTGCTACACCGGGCAGACCGCCAGCCAGGCTGTCGGCGCGCTGCGCATGTTGGGCTACGATGCCTGGAACATGCAGTTCGGCCTGCCGGCTTGGGCGATCGTCGAGGGCGTCAGCACCGGCGTCTTCGATCAGGCCAAGAGCAGCGGCAACTACGCGTTGGTGACTGCCACGGCCCCAGCGGCCGCGCCTGCTCCGGCTGCTCCGGCGACTATGCCGAAGACCGGCGCGCCCCTGGTGGCTCTGCTGCTGGCCGGCCTGGGTCTGACGGGCGTCGGCCTGGCGCTGCGCAGGCGGTAGAGGAAAAATGTCCACTCATCTCGGTTCGCGACCCGCCTTGCTGATCGGCGCAGCGCTGCTGTTGGCCGGGTTGTTGGCCGCGTGCGGTGGGCAACCCGCGCCGGCCCCAGCGCTGACCGCTG
>VGOD01000385.1 GCA_016876015.1 Chloroflexota bacterium | reverse complement strand
CTACAAGCCAGCAAGCAGCCAGACGAGGCATCAGTTCTCTCATCCTACTCTCAGTCTTCAGCAAGGAGGCAGTATGGAAAGCAATGGTATCACCAGGCGTCACTTTCTGAAAGCGGCTGCGGTCGCATCCACGGGCGCGCTGCTGGCCGCATGTGCGCCGCAGCCCGCGCCTACGACGGCGCCGGCCAAGAGCGAGCCCAAGCCGGCCAGCCCGACGCAGGCGCCGGCCGCGAAGGCGCCCGTCACGGTCAGGCTCTGGGTGGCCTGGGGCAACATGAATAAGTTGTTCCAGGACGACGTGTGGTCGAAGATGCCCGAATTCCAGGACATCTGCAAGGGCATCACCATCGAGTACAAGGGCAACACGGGCGACGCGCCGGTCACCACAGCCCTCGCCGCGGGCGATCCGCCCGAGGCCGCGTCCAACATCAGCTATGCCCAGCTCGCCATCAAGGATGTCTTCCTCGACTGCGAGCCGCTGGTGGCCGCCAGCAAGTACATCAAGAAGGACGATTTCATCCCCGCGATCTGGGACTTCTGCAAGTTCTGGACCTTCAAGGGGCTGCTGGGCGTGCCGGCCTTCGAGAGCTACCTGGACTATGGCCTCAACTACAACGTGGAGCTCGTCAAGAAGGCTGGCCTCAACCCGGATCAGCCGCCAGCGACCTTCACCGAGGCGCTCGAATGGCACAAGGCCCTGACCGTCAAGGACGCCGCGGGCAACCTGAAACAGTTTGGCCTCGATCCCTACGACGCGATGGGCGGCGACCCCGACGGCATCCAGGTCGCCACCAACTTCAAGTGGTGGGACGACAAGGACGGGAAGTTCCGCTTCACCGATGATCGCATTGTCCAATACATCGAGACCACCAAGAAATACTACGACCTGATGGGGCCCGACCAGATCGCGGGCCTGCGCCAGGCCGAGGGCATGGGCGGGTGGGGCGGCGCGTACAACGCGCGCGTCCAGGCCATGATCATCGAGGGCTACTGGCATCCGGGCGAGACTACGGTGCAGGCGCCGGAAGTCGCCAAAGAGAACAAGGCTTCGTGGACCCTGGTGATTGATCCGCTGAAGGGCAAGAAGATCCAAGTCGCCGGCGGCCACACCTTTGCCATCTTCAAGAAGTCCAAAGCGCCGCAAGATGCGTTCCGGCTGGCCGAGTTCTTCCTCACCGACGCCGCGCTGGATGTGCTGTTCAAGCAGGTCGGCTGGATCGTCGGCAAGAAGAGCTGGGTTCAGAAGATCAAGCCAGACGCCTATCCTGGGCTGGAGTTCTACTTCAAGAGCGCCAACGAGGCGACCGACTGGTATCAGTTGCGCCGCTGCCCGCTGCACGGCTTCCTGTGGGGTCAGTGGAGCGAAGTGCGCGAGATGGTCTATCGCGGCAAGATCACCCCGAAGCAGGGCACGGAAGAGATGCAGAAGCGCGCCGAAGCTGAGTGGAAGAACCAGGGCCTGCCGATGTGATCTGACGAACCATCGCTGTATCTTGGTTGTCAAAACATCCTCCCACTAACGTGGTCGAGAGTGACGCGAGCGCCTGATGCCGGGAGGTGTCAGGCGCTCATGTTTTCCCGTGCCAGCCGGATGCGGATTATCTACAAGGGGGAACAACATGGCTGTTGCGAGCTTGAGGCTGAGAGGAGGGATGTCGCGTTCAGAGCGGCGTAGCCTGCTGACGGGACTGGCGTTTGTGTCGCCGTGGCTGCTCGGCTTTCTGATCTGGACTGCGTACCCGCTGCTTTCCTCTCTCTACTACAGTTTCAATCGCTACGATTTCATCACGCAGATCAAGTGGATCGGCTTCCACAACTTCGTCGAGATCTTCACGGACGACGCCCGGTTCTGGACCGTGGTCTACAACACGTTCTACTATGTGGGGCTCAGCGTGCCGTTAGGGGTGGCCACCGCCTTCCTGATGGCCAATCTGCTGAACGCCAAGATCGCCGGCCGCTCCTTCTTCCGGGCGATCTTCTACGTGCCATCCATCATCCCCGCGGTCTGTTCGGCGATGGTGTGGCTCTTCATCTACAACAACCAGTACGGGGTCATCAACAACTTTCTGAAGGCGCTCGGCCAACCGATCATCCCCTTCCTGTCGAGCGTAGAACTGTCCAAGCCCTCGCTGATCGTGATTCACCTGTGGGCGCAGGGCACAGCGGTGGTGATCTTCCTGGCCTCGCTGCAGGATGTGCCGCGCACGCTGTACGAAGCGGCGATCGTGGACGGCGCCAATACCTGGCACAGGTTCTGGCACATCACCGTGCCGATGTGCAGCCCGATCATCCTCTACACGATGGTCATGGGCTTCATCGGCGGTTTCCAGACTTTCCTGATGCCTTACCTGTTGACCAATGGCGGCCCCATGGCCTCGACCGAGTTCTATGCCATGCACCTGTGGCGCAACGCATTCGAGCTCTTTCGGATGGGCAAGGCGTGCGCGCTGGCCTGGATCATGTTTATCGTGATCTCAACATTCACCGTCAGTCTCTTCCGCACCTCAGCCCGGTGGGTGTTCTACGGAGGTGAGAAATGACGCCAGTCGCTACGACTTCCGCCGCGCCGCGCGTCGCCAGGCGTGGCCCCCGCGTGACTCCGGCTGGGTTGGCGGCTGGATTCGCGAAGTATGCTGTTCTGATTGCACTGGCAGCGTCCTACGCGTTCCCGCTCTACTGGATGATCAGTTCGGCGCTGAAAGATGATCCGCAGGTGTATCGCATCCCGCCGGTGCTCGTGCCGAACCCGGCGTTCTGGAACAATTTCTTGGATGCCTGGCGGTCCGATAACTTCACGCTCTACACCTTCAACTCAGTCTTCCGCTATGCGCTGCCGAGCACGGTCTTCACCATGGTCTCATCAGCCCTCGTGGCCTATGGTTTTGCGCGCGTGCGCTGGCCGGGCCGCAACGCGCTATTTGCGCTCTGCGTGGCGACCATGATGATCCCGTACACAGTGACGATGGTGCCGCTCTTCATCATCTTCCGCAGGCTGGAAGAGGCCGGCATCGGCAAGTGGATCGGCACCTACAACCCGATGATCATCCCCGCGCTCTTCGGCAATGCGTTCTTCATTTTCATGTTGCGTCAGTTCTTCATGACGCTCCCCGAAGAGCTCTCGGATGCGGCGCGCGTGGATGGCGCCAGCGAGTTGGGCATCTTGCTCCGCATCATCCTGCCGCTCTCGAAGCCGGCGCTGGCCGTGGTGGCGCTCTTCCAGTTCATGGGCACGTGGGGCGACTACCTGGGTCCGCTGATCTACATCAACAAGTACACGATGTTCCCGCTGGCGCTCGGTATCCAGAAACTGCGCCAGATGCTCTCGCAGGTGGGCATGGCGCCCAAGGCCTATCCCTATCTGATGGCGGTCAGCACACTGGCGGCTGCGCCGATCATCATCCTCTTTTTCTTCGCGCAGCGCACCTTCATCGAGGGGATTTCGCTGACCGGGTTGAAGGGCTAGATGGCGAGCCGGCCAACCCCGGCCAAGACCGCGGCGGTCGCGCCCGGTCTTGGCCGCCTCGACCTCGCCCTGGCGCTGCTCGCGGGCTTGCTGAGCCTGGCTCTCTACACCCGCACCCTGGCGGCCTGGCTGCTGCCGGGCGACAGCGGCGAGTTCCAGGTGCTCGTCTACCAACTGGGCATCGCGCATACGACCGGCTATCCGGTCTACATGCTGTTGGGCAAGCTGTTCATCACCCTCTTCCCCATCGGCGAGATCGTCTATCGCGTAAACTTCTTTTCGGCCGTCATGGCCGCGGCGACCGTTGGCCTGGTCTACGCCGGTGGGAAGCTGCTCTCCGGCAGCCGGTTGGCCGCGCTCGGCGGCGCGTTGGCGCTGGCGGTCTCCTGCACCTTCTGGTCGCAGGCGATCATCGCGGAGGTGTACACGCCCGGCGCGGCTTTCCTGGCGGCTGTCTGGGTCGGGCTGTTGGCGTGGCGCGAGACAGGGCGTCCGCGGCCATTGTTCGTCGCGGGGTTGTGCGGCGGGCTGGGGTTAGGAGTGCACGCCAGCCTGGGCTTCGCCGGCCCGGCGGCCGGGCTTTTCCTGCTGCTGCATCATCGGTGCTGGCGCACGTTC
>VGOD01000384.1 GCA_016876015.1 Chloroflexota bacterium | reverse complement strand
CTCCGGCTCGGGCACGCGCGACGCCGAGGATGTGATCGCGCGGCAGGAAAGGGCTGACAAGCGCACCCGGCCCATCGCCAGCTACATCGTCACGCCGGAGCAAGCGGCCGGCCTCCAGGGGCAAGGCACGGGCGCGGGCAAGCCGGCCATGCCCTGGGCCGCCATCGCCTCCAGCCGGCACATCCTGCTGGCCGCCTGCCGGCCGGAGCAGACAGCGAAAGAGACGTACTTCCCCGGCCCCGCCGGCCTGGAGCGCCGCGGCGCCTTCTCCTACTACCTGCAAGACACCCTGCAACAGGGCGGCGCGACGTTGGGCTACCGCGACCTGTTCAAGCGCGTCAACGCCCTGGTGCCCCAGCGGGTGGCCGACCAGCACCCGCAGCTCGAAGCCAGCGAGCCGGCCGACCTGGAGCAACCCTTCCTGGGCGGGGCCATCCCGGCCGCGCCGACGACCTTCACCCTCAGCGCCGACCCGGAGCTGGGCTGGGTGGTGGACGCCGGCGCGGTGCACGGCATCCCACAGCCGGCGGAGGGCGGCGACACGACACAACTGGCGCTCTTCCCCTTCGACGCCGGCCCGGCCAGCCTGCGCGACCCCAGGCAAGCCATCGGCCAGGCCAGCGTGCTCCGGGTCTACCCCGGCCAGAGCCGGGTCGCGCCGGCCCGCACCGACGGCGCGGCGCTGGATTATCAGACCACCTACAAGGCGGTCATCACCAGCACGCCGCTGCCGCCCCTGGCCGTGGCCTTCGAGGGCGACCCGGCCGCCCTGGACCTCGTGCGCCGGGCATTGGCGACGGCCGGTCCAGACGGCGGCCCATCGCTGCTGGCGCGGGAGAGCCCGGAGGTGGCTGGCGCCGAATATCGTCTGCAGGCCGACGCCGCGGCGGGCCGCTACCGCATCCGCCGGGCCACGGAAGCGCTGCGCCTGGCCGTAGAGACCCCTGGCCTGGACGCCGGGAGCGCCATGATCGTCGCGCGGCGGCTGGAACACATCGCCCGCTGGGTCAGCACGGCCCGGTTGACCAACCCGGCCACGCAACTACCGCGGGATGCGGTGCGGCTGGAGATTTTCCGCGAGCAGGCGGGCGGCGAACTGGCGCTGCTGGACACGTCGTCGGGGCTGCGGCTGGCGTACGAACAGGGAGACGGCGGCTGGCGCTGGCCGCGCCTCCAAATGCGCCTGCACAACACGACCGCCGACCAGCGCCTCTTCTGCATGTTGCTGGACCTGACTGAGGACTACAGCGTCTACACGGGGCTGCTGCCCCGGGGCGGCGTGTGGTTGGAGCCGGGCGAGGAGGCGTGGGCCACGGTGCTGGTGCGCGGCCGCCTGCGCAAGACCATTGACCTGTTCATCCCGGACGCCCTCTGGCGCCAGGGCGTGACCGAGACGCGGGACATCCTCAAGCTGATCGTCAGCACGGACGAGGCCGACGCCACACTCTTGCAGCAGGACGACTTGCCGGTCACCGCGCTGCCGCCGGCCACGCGTAGTTTCCCGCCGCGCCCGAACACCCTCAACCGCCTGATGGCCCGCGTCCACACCCGCGCCGCCCACGTCGTGCCGGGCAGCGAGGAGGCGTTCAGCGATTGGACAACGGTTGAAGTGGCAGCGACAGTCGTGCGGCCGGCGGAGGCGGTGGTGGTCACCGGATGACCGAGGACATCAACCCATGACCGACTTCACCCACTCCCTCGCCGTCCTCATCGGCATTGATGCCTACACCGGCGGCATCCCGCGGCTGACCACTGCGGTCAACGACGCGACGCGGCTGGCGCACACAGAAGACGAGGCCCGCCCATGACCCTCACCACCTACCGCAACTTCGACCTCCTCCTCACCCGCGCCGGCGCGCGTTACAGGGCCATCGTCGTGGACGCGCCGGCGGGGGAGGAGAGCGTCCTCTTCGACCCGCCCTTTGCGGCGGATGCGCTCCCGCGGCTGGATGGCCTGGCGCGGGGCGTGGCCCGCGGCGCGGAACGCCACATCGGCGCGGCCGACGACCCCGGCCCGGCGGCCGACCTGACCGGCCTGGGCAGCCAGCTCTTTGGCGCGATCTTCGGCGGCCAGGTGGGGACGCTGCTGGCCGCCAGCCTGGCCAGCGTTGCCGGGGAGGGTGCGGGCCTGCGGCTGCGCCTGCGCTTCGAGCAGGATGCGGCCGAGCTGGCCCTGCTGCCCTGGGAAACCCTCTACGACCCAGCCCAGGGCCACTTCGTCGGCCTGGGCGAGACCTCGCCCATCCTGCGCTACCTGGCCCTGCCCCGCTCCCGCTCCGCCCTGCCGGTCGAACCGCCCCTGCGCGTGCTGGCCCTGCTCGCCAGCCCGGACGGCCTGCCCCCGCTGGACGTGGAACGGGAATGGCAGGCGATCCAGGATGCGCTGGCCGGCCTGGTGGCGGACGGCAAGTTCGTGCTGGAGCGGCTGGCCAGTCCCACCCTCGACGCCTTGCAGCAGCGGCTGCTGGGCGGGCCGGTCCACATCCTCCACTTCATCGGCCACGGCGTCTTCGACGAGGCCGCCCAGGCCGGCTGCCTGGCCCTGGCGGATGTCCGCGGCCGGCCCCACCTGGTGCAGAGCGGGGACTTGGCCAAGCTGTTGCGCAACCATCCCGCCGTGCGCCTGGCCTATCTCAACGCCTGCGAGGGCGCGCTCGCCTCCGGGCAATCGGTCTTCACCGGCGCGGCGCAGGCGCTGGTGCGCGAGGGCGTGCCCGCGGCCGTGGCCATGCAGGCCGAGATCAGCGACCCCGGCGCCATCGAGCTGGCCCGCGTCTTCTACACCGCCCTGGCCGCGGGCCGGCCAGTGGATGCAGCCCTCACCCAGGCGCGCGTCGCGCTCAGCGCGGCTGGCAGCGGGGAGTGGGCCATCCCGGTGCTCTTCAGCCGCTCGCCCGACAACCGCCTTTTCGACATCCGCCAGGTGCTGCCCACGCCCGACTGCCCCTACCCCGGCATGGTTCCCTTCAACGAGGCGCAGCGGGACCTCTTCTTCGGCCGCGAGCGGGAGATCGAGGAGGCGGTGGAGCGCCTGCGCCAGCACCCCTTCCTGGCGATCATCGGGCCGTCGGGCAGCGGCAAGTCGTCGCTGATCTACGCCGGCGTCATCCCCGCCCTACGCCGGTCCCGCCGCACCGGCGCCGGCGAATGGGCGATCAAGACCCTGCGGCCCAGCGACCGCCGCACCGCCGCCGGCCACCCCGCGCCCATGCAAGCCCTGACTGAGCTGCTCGGCCTGCCTTCCCAATCTCCAGTCGCCCAATTACCAATTGACCAATCTACCAATCCACCATTCCCCACCCTCCTCTTCGTGGACCAGTTCGAGGAGCTCTTCACCCTGGCCGAGGCGGATGAGCGGCAGGCTTTCCTGAATGCGCTGGCGGCGCTGACGGGCCAGCCCAATCTCTACATCCTGCTGACCGCACGGGCCGACTTCTACCCGGAGCTGATGGCCTGCTCGTTGTGGCAGCCGATCCGGGCCAATCGGCTGGAGCTGCCGCCCCTGGGCGACGACGAGCTGTGGGCGGCCATCGTCGAGCCGGCCAACCGCGTGGGCGTCATGGTGGACGAGGCGCTGGCGGTCAAACTGGTGGCCGATGCGGCCGGCGAGCGCGGCAGCCTGCCGCTGGTGCAGGAGACGCTGCTGCTGCTGTGGGACAAGGTCAAGGAGCGGCAGTTGCGGCTGAAAGCCTACCAGGAGATGGCGCGGGACGGGCGCAGCGGCCTGCAGGTGGCGATCGATCGCCGCGCCAGCCTGGTTTACGCTAACCTGCCGGAGGCTGCCCAGCCCCTGGCCCGCCGCATCTTCCTGCGCCTGGTGCAGTTCGGCGAGGGCCGGGCCGACACCCGCCGCCAGCAGACGGTGGAGGAACTGCGCGCCAGCGGCGACGACCCGGCCCTGTTCGACGCCACCCTGGCCAGTCTGACCGTCAGCCGCCTGTTGACGGCAACCGGCGAGGCGGGCGACCCCAGCCGCCGCATTGACATCGCCCACGAGGCGCTGATCGCGGGCTGGCCGCGCTTGCAGGAGTGGCTGGGCCAGCGCCGCGCCGCCGAGCAGACCCGTCGCCGGCTGGAGGCCAAGGC
>VGOD01000383.1 GCA_016876015.1 Chloroflexota bacterium | reverse complement strand
TCCACGAATGTCCCGGTGGCCCGGTGCGCTTTGGCAGCGAGGCTGTCGGGATACATGAAGTCGGGGTTGCCGGCCTGCACGACGAGCAGCCCACCCGCGGCGTCGGCGTAACCGATCGCCAGGTCGTCCGTGCCATCGCCGTCGAAGTCCGCGCTCACCAACGATAACGGCTCCGCCCTGCCCTCTGTCAGGATGCGCGTAGCGGACTCTAGCCCTGTGTAGGTCGCCGCAATGGGCAAGCCGTTCTGCAGGTTGATCCATAGATTGTCCGGGACGGCGGTCTGTACGGCGGCAGGCGCGGCCTCAGCGACATCCGACCCCTGCGCCGCACTCCTCGCCTGGCCCGACCGCGAGAGGAACGCGGCGAGCGAGATGACCGTCAGCGCGACGGCTAGCAGGGGGATGAGGTGTTTGCGGTTCATGGGAAACCTCCATACATTCAGACCTTTGAGGTCTCCGAGACCTCAAAGGTCTATCTGGCGACCTCGAAGGTCTATCGCTTCACCACCAACGGCAAATAGTGTGACTGCCGGCCGGCCGGCATGGAAGTCGCACCCGGCAGGAAACCCGAACTGATCTGGGCGCCGACGCTCGCCGCCCACTGGCCGATCGCGTTGTCCAGCGCCACCGCGCCGGCGGTCGCATGGCCGCCGCCCCCGGCGATGGCCGACCAGGGAAGCGCCGGCCCGCCTTGGGCCAGAACGGTTCCGATCGGCAACAGACTGGCGACCAATGCGCTCAAGACTGCCCATCTTGACTTCTTCATAAGCGCCTCCTGTTCCTTGCGTGTGACGCTCATCATTACCGTGTTTCCTCCAGCTCCCCGAGCACAGCCTCGAACCACGGCCTGGCGCGCTCGCGGACGGCCACCGTCAGCTCAGACGCGGTCTGCCAGCAGGCTGCGCTCGGGGTGGGCTGGGATGACATCTCGGACATCGGATCAACTCCTCCATGCAGACACAACGCCTACGTCAAGGTCGTCTTTGGCGACGAAAGCCTCCGCGCCGGCCGCTTGCGCGGCCGCGCGGAAGAGATCGCCGCGATCGGCATACGCGCTGACCAGGATCACCCGCAGCCCAGGGGCCAGCGCCTTGAGCCGCGACGTGCCCTCCAGCCCGTTGACGCCGGGCAGCATGACGTCCACCACGGCCAGGTCGGGCTGCAGAGCCTGCACCTGCGCCTCGGCCTCCGCGATGTCCCCGGCCTCGCCGACCACGGTCAGCCCGGCATACGCCAGCAACCGGCGCAGTTGGCGGCGAAACGAGGATTGGTCGTCTACGAGCAGGACGCGGGTCATGGGATAGGTATTGGGTATCAGGTATTGGGTATCAGGTATTTGGTGACAGCATAGCACACACCCCGCAGTTTGTCATCGGGGCGGAGTACCGAGTTTGGAAGGAAAAGTCGGTACTGGGGTACCGGGTTGGGACGAATCCGGTCGGTCGGGAGATCCTTCGGCGGGCTGAGGACAGGCTCTCGTTCGAGCACACTGATGAAACGCTTGTCGTCTGGTGTGACGCAGGCTGCCGGAGCTATACAAATCCGCGCATTAGAGGTACAATCTACACCGACGACAATCTGTTTTTGTGGATGCGCTTATGAAACCCGCTGCCCCCGGCTTGATTTGCTTCCTGCTCTTGTGCGGCTGCGCCCTCTTGATCGCAGCTTGCACGGCTTATGCTGCGCCCGCGGCCGGCCCCACCGTGCGCCTGCATGATCTGCGCCCGCTGCCGCCCACCCCGCCGGCCAAGGTCGTGCCGCTGCGCGTGGCGGTGGCGGCAGTTATCTCCCCACGCGGCAACGTGGAGAGCTACACGCCGCTCCTGGATTACCTGGGCCGCGAGTTGAACCGGCCGGTCGAGATGGTGCAGCGTCGCACTTACATGGAGGTCAACGACTTGTTGCGTGACGGAGAAGTGGACGTGGCCTTCGTCTGCACCAGTGCGTACATCGCCGGCAGGCGTGACTTTGGCATGCAATTACTGGCGGCCCCCCAGGTAGCCGGCGCAACCGTCTACTATTCCAACCTGATCGTGCCGGCCGATAGTCCGGCCCGCAGCATGGCCGATCTGCGCGGCAAGGTCTTCGCGTTCACCGATCCCATGTCCCTGTCCGGCCGGGTCTATCCCACCAGCCTCGTCCACACGTTGGGCGCCGAGCCCGAGACCTTCTTCAGCCGCATCTTCTTCACCTACAGCCATGACAACGCCGTTCGTGCGGTGGCCGATGGCCTGGCGGATGGGGCCGGCGTGGACAGCCTGGTGTACGACTTCGCCGTGGCGCGCGACCCCTCATTGACGAGCAAGGTCAAGGTGATCCACCGCTCACCGCCGTTCGGCATCCCGCCCGTCGTCGTAGGCCCTGACATCCGGCCGCAACTGCGCGCTCAGCTCTACGACCTGCTGATCGGCCTCCAAGATGACCCGGCCGGCCCGGCGATCCTGGCAACCCTGGGCTTCGATCGCTTCGTTCCCATCAACGACGCCGCGTATGAAACGGCGCAGCAGGTCACGAGTGATACGGTGATACGGTGATGCGGTGATGCGGTGATTCGCTCATTCACTGATTCGTTGATTCGCCTTTCCCTCTTCGCCCGTGCATGGGCATTGGTCAGTGCGGTCAGCCTGCGCGTCAAGATCCTGGGGATGGTGCTGGGACTGGTCTTGCTGCTGGGCACCGGGGTCACATTGCAGGTGCGCGCCACACTGACTCGCACGCTTCTGGCCCAATTGCAGGAAGAGTCGGTGAGCCTGGGCCGCGATCTGGCCGCACGGGCCACCGATCCATTGTTGATCAACGACCTGTACAATATCCATCAACTGCTGCGCGAGACGCGGGCCAATAACCCGGATGTGCGTTATGCGTTTGTCCTGGACCGGGATGGCCGCGTGGTGGCGCATACCTTCGGCGGCGGCTTTCCGGCCGGCCTGGTCAACGCCAATGCCGTTGCAGCCGATGCGCACCACCATACCCTTGCGATCGCGACCGAAGAAGGTGTCGTGTGGGATACCGCCGTGCCTATTTTCGAGGGCAAGGCGGGCACGGCGCGCGTCGGCTTGTCGGAAGCGCGGATGCACGGCGCCATCGCAAGCGTGACCCGGCAACTGCTGCTGACGACCGCCATAGTGTCGCTGATCGGCATCGCGACCGCCATCTTTCTCACCTGGCTGCTGACCCGGCCGGTGCGTCAACTGGTAGCAGCGACCGAGGCCGTCCGCCGCGGCGACTTCAGCCCGCGCGTGGGTCGCTGGGCCGACGACGAGCTGGGCGAACTGGCCGACGCCTTCAACACGATGACGACCGACCTGGCTCGCGCCGACGCTGAACGCCTGGAGCGCGAACAGATGCGCGCCTTCTACCTGCGCCAGATCATCAGCGCGCAGGAAGAAGAACGCAAGCGCATCGCTCGCGAGCTGCACGACGAGACTGGCCAGGCGTTGGCCTCGGTGATGGTGGGTCTGCGCAACGTCGAAGAATCACCGTCGGTCGAGGAGCTACACACGCGGCTGGTCGACCTGCGGGGCGTGGCATCAGCCACCCTGGAGAACGTGCGCCGGCTGGCGCTGGAGCTGCGGCCATCGGTGCTGGATGACCTGGGGCTGGCGGCTGCGCTGCGCCGCTACGCGGCCGATTACACCGCGCGCTTCAGGATTCCGGTGGAGACACAGATCATCGGGCTGGATGACTGCCGGCTGGCGCCCGAGGTCGAGACCGCGCTCTACCGGATCATCCAGGAGGCGCTGACCAACGTCGCCAGGCATGCCCGCGCCACCCACGTTAGCGTCCTGCTCGAACGCCGCGATGGCCAGCTCACCGCGATCGTCGAGGATAACGGCTGCGGCTTCGACGCCGAGCAGGCGCTCCGCGCGGGCGCGCTGGAAAACCGTCTGGGCCTCTATGGCATGAGGGAGCGCGCCGAACTGATCGGCGGCACGCTGACCATCGAGTCGCAGATAGGGTGCGGGACGACGGTGTATGTGCGAATGAGCGAATCAGCGAATGAGCGAATGGGCGAATCAGCGAATCAGCGAATACTCTAGTTTCGGCTAACCGGCTTCCGGGCAGAATACTGTCCGGCAGGTATGG
>VGOD01000382.1 GCA_016876015.1 Chloroflexota bacterium | reverse complement strand
GAGGCTTCGTCGTGAGCTCAGCCGAACGGTCGCTGCAACGCTGGCGAAGGCGCCCTGCGGCGACGAGAGCCAGCCGACGCCGAGCCTGTCCTGAGCTTGCCGAAGGATCGGCTGTGCAGTGGTGGCAAGCCTCCCTGTGGGACGGCGCATGAAAAACAGGCGGGCTGGATTCGAGGCTCTAGCCGGTTTGGTGGTCAGCGGCAGAGACCGGCTAATCCTAAAGGAGGCTTCGCACAGCCTCGAGACCGGAGCGGCGGGCGGCGATTTTCAGAACAGGTACTCGTATCCCACTGTACACGCGGCGCGTTCGGCGCGATAATGACCCGCGGGTTTTCTCAATGATCCAGGGTATCGACGATCGGCGGCGGTCGTCTGCATGGGTTTGAGAGGTCGCCGTGTCGCCCACTCGTATAGTGCATCTGCTCCTGGCGCTTGCCAGCGCGTGGCAAATCCTGTGCGCGGTGGAGTTGCCTGACTTCACCGGGCTCACGCCGCGCCTGCGCGCTGCCGGATCAGGGCTGGCCGCCGCGACCTACTACGTCCGGCCGGATGGCGGTTCGGCCACAGCCTGCACTGGCGCGGTCAACGCTCCCTATGGCGGCAGCGGCGTGGGCCAGCCCTGCGCGTGGAATCATCCTTTCCAGGCGCTGCCGCCGGAGGGCGCGCCGCGCATCGCGGGCGGCGACACGCTGATCATCGCAGCGGGCAGCTACATGTTGGGTTATGGCGCGCCAGGCGCGGACGCGTGCGAGAGCGATTGGCCGTGGGGCTGCACCATGCCCCCCATCCCATCCGGGCCGAACGCGAGCCAGCGGACGCGCATCCTGGGCGCGGGTTGGGACACGGGATGCGCGAATCCGCCGGAGCTCTGGGGAACTGAGCGCGCCGACCAACTGCTGAACCTGACCGACAGCAGCCATGTCGAGATCGGTTGCCTGGAGATCACCGATCATTCCTCGTGCGTCGAATTCCATGCGCACGCCTTCGGCGGCTCCGCGCTGACCTGCGAGCGCGAAGCCTATCCATTCGGCCCCTGGGCCGCCACCGGCCTCTATGCCGAGGACTCCGCCAACGTCTACCTGCACGATCTGAACATCCACGGTCTGGCGAGCGCTGGGATTCGGGCCGGCCGTCTGACCGACTGGCTGGTGGAGGACGTGCGCATCGCGGGCAACGGGCTGGTCGGCTGGGATGGCGACATTGACGGCGATGACTCGAACACCGGCGTGCTGCGCTTCTCCCGGTGGACGGTCGAATGGAACGGCTGCGGCGAGACCTATCCGGCCGGGCAACCCACCGGCTGTTGGGCGCAGACCGCGGGCGGCTACGGCGACGGCGTGGGAACCGGCGAGACAGGCGGCCGCTGGATCATCGAGGATTCGGCGTTCCTCTACAACACATCGGACGGCCTCGATCTGCTCTACACCCGCCGGCCCGATGCGCGCATCGAAATCCGCCGCACCCGCGCCGAGGGCAACGCCGGCAACCAGATCAAGACCACAGGCCAGGTGACGGTCGAGAACTCGATCATCGTGGGCAACTGCGGCTATTTCGACGGCCAGCCGTTCACGTATCACGTGGACAACTGCCGTGCGTTGGGCACGGCGCTCTCGTTGGACCTGGGGCCAGGAGATGCGGCCACAGTGGTAAACAACACCCTCACCAGCGAGGGGGATTGCCTGGTGACGGCCGAGTGCACCGGCGGCTGCACCGGCGCCGAGCGCGTGCTGCTCCGCAACAACATCTTCCAGGGCCAGACCGACTTCACGCAGCTCTGGGAGCAGACCTGCCTGGTCTACGAAGAGACCTTCCCGGCCAACCCCTTCGACGTGGACTACTCAGTGATCGCGGACGTGAAGCACGACGCCTGCCCCGGCAGCCACGACATCTGCGACCGGCCGCCTGGCCTGACCAACACCGCCATTGACGCCTTCGACGCCTATCTTGTGGCCGGCAGCCCGGCGATCAATGTGGGCCAGACGCCGGGCGCGACGGCTGACGATTTCGACGCTGAGCCGCGCGATGCCTGGCCCGACATCGGCGCGGATGAGTATTCGCTGCCTGCACCTGTGATCGTGACGATCGAGCGCAGCGGCAGCGACATCCGTTTGTCCTGGACCCACAACGCGGCCAACAGCGCGGCCTACCAGGTCTGGTGGAGCCAGGCGCCCTATTTTGAGCCGGCCGCGGCCGGGTCGCAACAGGCGGAGGTCGAGCCGGCGACCGGCATCCTGCATCATATCCACACCGGCGCGCTCGACGATGTCAGCCGGAACTACGCCTACGTCGTCCGCAGCCTGAACAAGGCCGGCCGCACGCCGGCCAGCTCCAACCGCACAGCCGGGTTCAGCTTTGCACTGGCGACAGGGGAGTGACCGCGGGCGGGTCAACGAGGGATGGAGGAGATTACGGATGCCGCGCCAGATCATCCGCAGGGTGCGCACGGCGCACTGCAAGAAAGGGCCCAGCCGCTGCGCGAAGTGCAGGGAAGCCAGCGACTCTGCGATCTGCCTGCTGGAGCTGTGGCCGCCGGATGAAGGGACGGCGCAGCGCCGTTTGATCGCCTTGAACAGGGACGGACAGCGCGTCTGGTACGCATACGAAGTGGCAAGGGAGTTCGACACCGTGGCAGAGGCCGGGGCCTTCGCAGCGCAGAACGCGATAGATGATGTGGAGCTGTGAAACCAGTGCAAACGCCCGGCGTTGTTGGCGAATTGTCGCTTGTCGGCGGGCAGAGCCTGGGGTATAATCGGAGCATGACGATTCGCGAACGGATTTGGCTTGAGAGCGAAGACCGAGGCCCGAACCACGTAAACACGGAACCAGGCTTACCGATGGTGCGAACGCACCAGGGGCGCGGCTGAGCGCTCGATCGTTCGACCGGTTGAAGAAGCAGATCAGGGAGTGTGGTGATATGGAAGCAGTAGCGGTGCGACAAATCATTGCCAAAGAAGGGGAAGTCTTGATCACTGGCTTACCTTACAGGAAGGGAGAAACTGTTCAGATCATCGTGTTCCTGCAACCCACAACGCCTTCGCCGCGCGCTCGTCTGACCGTCCGCCATCTCCGCCGGTCAGGGTTGATCGGCATGTGGCAAGATCGAGATGATATCGGCGATAGCGCAGCTTATGCACGCCAACTGCGTGAGCAAGCCCAGAGGCGCGGAGACGTCCACTATGATTTTCCTCGATAGTGATGTGCTGGTTGATTTGCTGCGCAAATATCCCGGCAGTGGCCTGGTTTGATGCGTTGCATGAGGACGAAGAATTGGCGGTGTCTGGATACGTCGTGATGGAGCTGATTCAAGGCTGTCGGAACAAAGCGGAACAGGATAGAGTGCAGCGCGAGTTAGCGACTTATGGAGTGGTCTGGCTCTCTTCAACGGACTGTGACCAGGCCCTGGATGTCTTTGCGACGTATCGCTTCAGCCACAATGCGGGGGTATTGGATGTGCTGATAGGCCAAACCGCTGTTGCTTTGGGCGTGCCGCTGCATACGTTCAACCAGAGACACTATAGCTTCATCCCAGGGGTGCAAACCATCCAGCCCTACACAAAGAGCGGCTGATTGTAGTTGCATTCCTTTCGCAACGGAGTGTGCACGAATGGCAGACCACTGCCCAGGCTCCAGCTGGATCGCTTCCTGCCCACCCAATACGCCCTCTGTGGAGAACGGCCGTGAACAACGCTCTGCCCGACCGCTTGCTAACTCGCGCAGCCGACGATGATCCACCGGTCTTAGAAAACAGGCGGTCGGTCACGTTGCACGAGGCGGATTCCATGCTGGAACCCCAGGCCGCGCTGCATATGGCCGAACAGTCGCACACTGCGAACGCACTGCGCCAGACCAGGGATCAACTGCAAGCCATCCTCGATGCCATACCGACCGCCGTCTCCTGGATCGGCTCAGATCTGAAATACCAGGGGGTCACAAACACCTGGCCGAGATGCTCCGTCTGCCGGCTGAAGCCATCGTGGGCCAGAATGTCGGCTTTCGGCACACCAGCCCGGATCTGGCTGAGTTCGCACGGGGCTTTTTTGCCTGCCCGGCGCAACAGGCCGTGCGCGAAATCAAATCGGAAGTGAACGGCGCTGTCCGACAATATCTGGTGGTCGCCAGAAAATATCACGGGGGCCAGGCAGCCGTCTTC
>VGOD01000381.1 GCA_016876015.1 Chloroflexota bacterium | reverse complement strand
GCGGCCGGCGCTGGGTCCGGAGTGAACTCGGTCAGGATGCGCTGCGCCTGCCCAGAATCTTCGATGACAGCCCGCGCCTGGCCATCGGCCGTGGTCAGGAGAGCCTTGACGGCAGCCACGCGTTCCCGCAGGTCACTCGTGTCCCCGCCTCCTCCTCCTCCTCCTCCTCCTCCTCCGCCGCCGCCGCCTCCTCCTCCGCCTCCTCCGTCGCACTCCGGGTCTTTGCTCTCCTTGACCAGGCACTTCTCGATCCAGTTGATGATCTGAATTGCGTTGCTCTGGTTGTCCTTGCCCAGGTGACGGAAGCTCTCCCACCGGCCGCCCGCGTGCCCCACCTCGAAGAGACACGCGCCCTTGACGTAGTCGTCCTTGCACAGCTCGGCGTTATACCACTTGAGCGACTTCCAGTATTGAGCCTGTGGGATGGCGTCCTTCTCGTAGAGCCAGCCGACATCGCCGGCCGGATCGTGCGGGTGCTTGTAGCCGCGCGCCAGCCCGGCCTCGGTGATGATGACCTGATGGCGGGCGCCGTGCTTCTGCCGGATGCCCTCCATGCACGTGCGATAGAACAGGGCCGCGGTGCTGGTCCCGGGCTGCGGCTCCAGGGTAGGCCAGCCGTATTCGTGGAAACCCAGGTAGGTGTAGGCCGCGAGTGTCAGGGGAAACCATTGCAGGTAGTGTTCGGGCTTGATGAAGTTGCCGGCCGCGAAGTTGAATGCGACCGCCTCCAGGCCCTTCTCTTGTAGACGCTTGCGGAACGCAACCTGAAAGCGGTCGAACGCAGAGGCGCGGCGCTTGAAAAGCTCATCCACCTGCTCGCTGGGAAAGCTGGCAGGCCCGCGCGGGACCTCGTTGAGGCTCATCCAGGCGTCAATCAGCAGCCGGTCATTGGCGCCCTTCTCGAAGGCGTAGCCGAAGTCGTAGCCAATGATACGATCGGCCAGTTCTCGGCCGCGCGCGTCCGGGTCCGGGCTGTCGAGCATCGCTTCCTGTTCGCCCAGGTCCAGGGGCCAGCGGCCGATGATGAATGCGTTCGGCGCGCGGTGGCTGCGGATTTCCTGCAGCAGGCCGCGATCGCCCACGTGCCAGAGGATGGTCGGCGGCTTGACCTGGCTCAACGCCTCGCGCAGGAACTCGACCGTGCTCTTTTCGACGTAGAAGCCGAGTTTGTTCATGGTGGACCTCCCCCGTCACCGGATTGTGTAGCGTATGCGCGGCCGCCGGTCGCCCATGTCTGGGGGCGCGCCTTCGGTCGGCAGCCAATCACGCGGGGCGTTCCAGGCGTCAACCGGCGTTTCGTCCCCGCGACTGACCGCCGGGGGCGGCGGCGACTTGGCCGGCGCCGGCTGCGCGCCGGGCCAAAGCGTGTTCTGGGCCGCCAGGCCATCGAGTAGCGCCTTGGTTGCGGCCTCGTTCGCGCCCGCCAGCCGATGCACCTGGCAGCCGGCCGCGATGAGCGCAGCCTCGTCCACGCCGCTCACACCCGCATCCCCGCCGACGATGACCACGTGTCGCGCGAGCATGGCATCACGCGGGGAGAAGCCCGCGGTGGGGCGGAAGTGGGCGATATAGCCCTGCGCGTTCTGCCAGTCCACGCTCGCCCATCCCTCTTTGCCGTGGTCCCACAGCAACAGGTAGTGCTCCATCCGCTGGCCGGCTGGCGCAAACTGCCCGCGCTGCACGGCTTTGACCTGTTCGTGCAGCGTCCACTTCCAGGCTGGGCCATCGGTCCAGAAATCGCCCGGACACTCTGTTCCGCCGACTTCCTTGTGACCGACCACCCGCTCCAGGGGCACGCCATGTTGTTGCATCAGCCAGGCCATCAGCCAGCTTGCGCTGGCCAGTTGCGCCGGGGTCGGCAACTGGCGATCCGGCGGCTGCGGCTTATCGCGGAAGGTGGGCATGAAAGAACCGATCAGGCTGACCCCCAGACAGTAGCCGTTCGCTTCGCCCACGTGAAACGACATGACGTCATCGGGCTGGCATTGGTAGATCGCGCCATCGGCCGCCACCACATAATGATATGCCATGCCGGGCCATTTCTGAATGTTGACGAAGTAGCTCGCCAGCGTCGCAAGCGAGCAATCGCGCTCGGTCTCGGTGTGATGGATGACGAGGTGCGTGATCTTCTGCGGCCGCCGGCCGTATCTGTCCGTCGGATGCTTCGGCAGAGCGCCAATCACATCTACCATGGCCGGCTTGGGAACCTTGCCCTGGCACTGCTGGACGATGGCCTTGCACTCCTCTAGCTTCTTCGTCAACTCAACCACGCGCTGCTGACAGCCTGGCAGTTGCTCGGCCTGCGGCTGGAGGATCGCGACCTGCCCTTCGAGATCGCGCACGCGGCGGGTGAGCCGCAGGACTCTGGCTTCGCAGCCATCTGAGGCGTCCAGGTACTCCTTGACCGCAGCCATCAGCGCGAACTTGTACTTGGGCTCCGCCTTCAGCCAGGTGGCGCCAGGGGAGCCGACGGTCGTGTCTATCTCGCTGCGGCCGGCGATCGCCTCGATGGGCAGGCTGCGCTTGCGCAGCAGCCACGCGATCAGCTCGGCCGCGCGGTCGAGGTGCGCAGCAGACGGCGCCTCGGCCATGAAGTTGCCCACCAACGCCACTGCAATGCCCTCGGCGTTGGCGGCCGCGGAAAGCGTCTGGGGCGTCACGGCCTCTTGGGGCTGCGTCTGATACACCTTGCCGTCGGGATACACCAGGAAATGATAGGTGATCCCGGGCCTGCCCTGGTGCACCTGCGCCTGCGCGATCCGTTCCGGGGTCACATCGGTCTTGGTGACGGTGTGATGGACGATCACGCGACGGATGTCGGTGAGCGAGCGGTGGCCATAGGTCTGCGTGGGACTGGCCGGCAGGCGGCTGCTGATGTCTTCGATCTGTCTGGCGAACTCATCATCTTCGGGCGGGATCGCGTTCTCGATGGCCTTGATGCTCTGCTCGATGGCGTCCACCTGTCCAACCACGCGCAGCGCCTCCGCGATCTCCTTGGCCAGATCGCTCGCCGTTCGGAGCATTCTGGCAGCCTCAGCCGTCAGGCTGGCGGCCAGCCGGAAGCCGGAGTCCAGTTCAGCAGCGCGATCTTCGAGCGCCTTCACCCGGTCCGCCAGGTTCAGCTCCCACCGGTATCCCAAGGCGCACGCCTGACGGAAGTCCTCGACCACGCCCTCCTTGCCCGCGATGCCCCAGCGATCGCCGGGGACCTGGGGCCAGCGGTAGAGGAGCAGGCTGCGAATCTTCTGGCGATTCACCTGGTTCCAGCCCGCGATCTCTGAATAGGCCGCGCGCACCCAGCCGGTATTCTCGTTGCGCCACGGCACATCTCCCTGGTCGGTCTCGGTGATGTACACCGGCAGAGACCGCATCTCTTCAGGGATCACGGCCATGAAGTCGCGATAGGCCCGGAAGTGATAGTGGTACTTTTGGAAACCGGCCGCGCTCAGCTTCTCCTCGGACCAGATCAGCTTTGGCTCCGTGCCGTGAGTGTAGGTGTGTAGGGTGATGCCATCGCAGGGGCATTTCAGGCGTTTGATCTCGCTCAAGACATCCCGGAAGTACTGCACCCAATCGCCGTTGGCGTTGCCCTCATAGGTGGTCAGCGGATTCCAGGGCGCGGGCGCGGCGACCAACACCTGATCCTTCTCATGGCCAGGGGTCGCGTGGATGGCCCGGTGTACCCTGGCATAGCAGGCTGCATACCGTTTGGGGGTGATCGGCTCGCCCCTGGAGTCGGGCCGCTTGGGCTGTGGGGGATTCAGATTCCAATCCCAATCCGCGCCGGGCCACTCGATCGGATGGTTCGGCTCGTTGCCGACGATCCAGAGATGCGCGCCCGATGAGCTGCGGACGAAGTTGGCGCACCGCTGAGCGAAGTCATCGTAGGCGCGTTCGTAAGGCAGCGTGCCTACGACTGCATAGCCCGCATTCAACCGCACGATGACGCCGAGTTCACGGCTCACGAGGTCGGTGTAGTTGCTGCCGCTCGTGTTGTTGCGGTCGTAGCCCACCTCCTCGGTCACCAGCACCCAGCCGCCCACACTTGCGTCGAGCATGTTCTGCTCGCCGCCCCGATCGTGGAAGCCGTACAGATAGGTTGAGTCGTTCAAGGGACGTGGCATAGGCGTCTCCTCGCTGAAGGGAACACTGAGAGGACAGGGGACGACAA
>VGOD01000380.1 GCA_016876015.1 Chloroflexota bacterium | reverse complement strand
CGGCCGATGCGATCCGAGATGTTCCCCCAGATCGGCGCGCAGATGAGTTGCATCAACGGCGAGATCGCGATCAGCAGCCCCAGCTCATCCCCGCTCGCGTCCATGCTCTGGATGTAGAACGGGAAGACCGGAATCACCACCCCGAACCCCAGCATCACCACCGCCAGGGTCAGGGCGAGGAGGGTGATGTTTTTGCGGTTGCTGACGCGTGACATGGGAGTGCTCCTGTTGGTAGATTGGCAGGTTGGTAGGTGGGTAAATTGGTAAGTTGGTGTGGCTGCTCATTCCCGATCTCCAACCCCCAATCTACCGATTCCCAATCTACCAGTTTACCAATCTACCAGTTTACCAATCTACCACTCTACCAATCTACCGCGCCCCAATCTACCACTCTACCAATCTACCGCGCCCCAATCTACCAATCCACCATCCCCGCGCCCCCATCCACCGTGACCACCTGCCCGCTGCGGATGCGTTTCGTGGCGACGCCGGTGCCCATCACCGCGGGGATGCCGTACTCGCGGGCGACGATGGAGCCGTGGCTGAGCGGCCCGCCGATATCGGTGACCACGGCCGAGGCCATCGCAAAGAGCGGCGTCCAGGCCGGCGTCGTGGTGGCGGCCACCAGCACATCGCCGGGCCGCATCCGGTCGAAATCTTCCGGGCCGGCCAGGACGCAGGCCGGGGCGGTGACGCGACCGACGCTGGCGCCGATCCCCTTGAGCTGATTGCCGGTCTGGCTCTCCGCGGCCGCGGGTGTGAACTCCGCCATGTTGATGCCCATGTACCGTTTCCGCGGCGGCAGCGTGGGCGGCGGTGTGACGTGCTTGAGCGCCGCGTGTCTGGCCTGGCGTCGCGTTACGTCCGCGGCCATGTCGGCCACCGGCTCGCCGCGTTCCAGCGCCGCGACCGCCTGGCGCACCTGCTCCGCTTCCAGCCAGAAGATGTCCTCGCTGCCCGCGATGCCGCCCGCCTGGGCGAAGCGACAGCCCAGCTCACGTAGCATCGCGCGCAGCAGGGGATAGCCCAGGCCGATGTCGGAGATGGCGTTCTCGCGCACCGCGGCCATCGTCTGCGCCAGCCCCAACGTCTTGCGGAAGGCCCACCGGCGCACCCCGCGCAGCCGGTTGAGCGTCGCCTGGCCCGCCTGAATACGTTTCGTTTCGGCCGCGGCCTGGCGCTCGTGTGGGTTGAGCCCCTGGCCGGCCAGGTACATCTTGATGGAACGCAGCATCGGCGTAACGTCATCCAGCGGCAGCGGCCGGCCGAAATCCAGGGTGTAGATGATGTGGCCGTAGTCGCGCAGGTGGGCGTGGAGGCGCGCGCGAAACTCCGGCCAATCGGGGAGTTCGTCTGGATTCGAGGCTTTAGCCGGTTGCTCCCACTGCCCAGAGATACCGGCTAAAGCCTCTATTCCGGCGAGGTCAGCGACAAGTTGCTCGACCGGCGTCTCCCGCAGATACGCGGCCAGATCGCCACGCTCCCGACACCACAGCGCCAGGTCGTAGAGCGACTTCTCGGCGCGGATGGGGGTGCTGTCGTAGCCCATCAGGAAGGTCGGCGCAGCCGGATCCCCTGCCCGCCGGATCAGCTTCTCGTACACGCGGGTAAAGAGCATCTCGCTGCCGGCCGAAGCGCCCGTGGTCGCTACCAACAGCGAGGCCAGGTGCAGCATCGCCGCATCGTCTACCTCCTGGATCGCGGCCCATAGCTCGGCGGTGGACATACCCTCCAACGGCTGCCCCTGCCAGCGCGCCACCGTCGCCGCGTAGCGCGGGCGGATCTCATCGCGCCAGAGCGGCAACGCCTGGCGCATGATGCGCGGGAAGGAGGCCATCATCCGGGTGAGCATCCACCACCACTGGTGCGGCGTAAACGCGACCCTCATGTAGAGGTAGTCGTTGATGGTGACGGGGCGGGCAGCGCCGTGATGGGGCGGGCCTGGAGGATGAAGACCTCACCCCCAGCCCCTCTCCTCCCAGGAGAGGGGAGCGGCGCCAGCGCCCACTCGATGTCCATCGGCATCCCGTAGAGCGCCTCGATCTGCACGGCCAGCCGCGTCAGCTCGGCCGCGGCCGCGTCGTCCAGCACCGGCGCGCGACGCAGAGGTTCGGGCACCGGCTGCTCGTGCGTGCCTGCCTTGGGGCGCAATCCAGCGGATTGCGGTACAGTCCGCACGGTCATCACCTGCTTGTCGGCGATCTGCCGCTCCAGCACGCGGCCGGTCGCCTTGTCCACGGTCAGCGAGTCGGGCGTCACCAGGCCGCCCACCACTGCTTCGCCCAATCCCCACGCCGCGCTGATCACAATCTGGTCGCGGCGGCCAGTGATCGGGTCGGCGGTGAAGAGGATGCCCGCGGCCTCGGCCGGGACGAGCAGTTGCACGACGACCGCCAGCGCCACGCTTTCGGGCGGGATCCCCTGCCGCGCGCGATAGGCGATGGCGCGAGCAGTCCAGAGCGACGCCCAGCACTTCACCGTGGCGGCCAGCACTGCGGCCGCGCCGCTGACGTTGAGGAAGGTCTCCTGCTGGCCCGCAAACGACGCCTCCGGCAGGTCTTCGGCCGTGGCGGAGGAGCGGACGGCGACGGGGGGATAGAGACTGGAAATTGGAGATTGGAGATTGGAGAGAGCGGTATAGGCGGAACGGATGGCCGTGGCGATGTCGGCAGGGACGGTCGCGTCGGCGAAGAGCTGGCGGATGCGGGCGGAGGCGGCCTCGAGCGCGGCGGGATCGGTCGGGTTGATGCCGTCAAGCGCGGCCAGGATGGCCGGCTGGAGGTCGTTGGCCGCGACGAAGGCGCGGTAGGCGGCCGTGGTCACGTGGAAGCCGCCAGGCACGGGCAGGCCCGCGTTCGCTAGGCGGGCGAGGGACGCGCCCTTGCCGCCGACGGTTTCGAGGGTGGCCTGCGGGTCGTTCAGGGGAAGCACGTATCGTTGGGTCATGGCCGACCTCCTGACCGAGTCGTTTCTCGGAGATCTAAATCAGAACGCGGACGACGCGGAAACCGCGGACAACGCGGACCGATTCAGTTTTTTGTCAGCGTCCTCCGCGTCGTCCGCGTCCCATTTCGGGGCCTGAGAGCGACTATCGGTCGCTCTTGCCTGCAAAAAAAGGGAGTTACGCCTCGATTCCTCTGAAGAAGATCCCTAGCGCCTCGTCCATCATCTGCTGGGGCGAGCCGGTCGGCCGGGTGGTGAACACGATCGGCGTCACCATCGTCAGCAGGAGACGAGTAGCAAGCAACGAATCCACGGGCCGAAACGCGCCCTCTCGAATGCCATCCTCGATGAGACCTGCCAGCATGTCCTGGTAGGCATGGCGCGCGGCCTGGATGCGCTGCTGGCTCTGCGGCGCCATGCGCTGAACCTCGATCGTGAGCTGCAGGATGGCTGATTTTTTGCAATACCGCAAAAGTCGCTATTGTCACCCTGAGCGGGTTGGCCCCGAGAGGTCAGTTGCGGCGAGAATCTAGCGAAGGGTCTCGTCTCGGCACGGAGATTCTTCGCTGGGGTCACGCCGTTGCGAGAGATCAGGGGCAGACCCGCTCAGAATGACAGCCTGGAGATAGCGAGTTTTGCTCCATTGCGATTTTACCACGCGCCAGGCCGATCTCCCGCCCGGCATCCCCCTGTGTGACGGCATCCGGCTCGTGAGGGCGCGTGGCTTCACCGTTTCGGGCAACACCGTCTTTAACTGGCCCCAAGCCAGGACACTGCGGGTGGGCGTCTTCGAAGACGAACAGTGCCGCCAAAACAACATCTCGGGCAATAACATCAACTACTTCACGGAGGCGGGCATCATCAGCCGCGGGCGCGGGTCGCTGGTCAGCAGTAATATGCAGGAAGCAGACCTGCCGCACGCGGGTAATCCTCGCGAAGAGATGATCCAGAGCTTCCGGACCGAACTGACGAGTCTCTTCCTGGACAATCAGATGGCAAGTACGGTGGAGGACGCATGACTCAAGGCATCATCGTCTATCAGGACCGGGCCGGCTATCGGGCGATCACGCGGATCACGCACGACCCAGTCGCAACAGCAGTCTCAGCCGCCGAAGCAATCCAGGCCGCGGTGGACGCGACCGGCGGTAAGGGCGGCCAAGTGAGCATCGAGCAAGGCCGTTACCCGCTCGCGCAGCCGATCCGCCTGCGCAATCGCGTCCGATTGAGCGGCGCAGGCC
>VGOD01000379.1 GCA_016876015.1 Chloroflexota bacterium | reverse complement strand
CGCCGGGCTGGATGTAGGGCGCGTGGATGGCGGCGAAGCGCGTCGCCACGTCCAGCCCGCCGATCGTTTCGCCCTCTGGCACACGGCGGTCAATCGAGCTGCCGTAGCCTGGCCGCAGCTCGGTGCTCCACGCCACCAGCTCGGCGCTGGAGGAGAGAACGCCGGCATACAGCCCTTGCTTTTCTCCGCGCAGCAGGGTGAACGGCGCCATCGGCGCGCCCGCGGTGTGGCTGGCGTTGCTGAGTTGGATGGGGTAGTCCACGCCGTAGTAGCCGCGCATGTTGTTGTAGGTCGGCCACAGCGGCCACTCCTGCGCCGTGGCGTAGGAGTAGGAGAAGGTCTTGAACCATTCCTCGCCGGCCGGGCGCTGCACATCGCCCAGGTAGGGGCAATAGACGTTCTCGACGACATGTCGCGAGCGGTTGGCGATGGTCATGGCGAAGACCGCCTGCCGATCGGTCAGCGTCACGACCAGTGTGATCTTGATCGGCAGCGGCCCGCCGACCTCCGATGTGACGCCATCCCAGGTGAAGGTCGCGGCCTTGCCGCCGGCTGCGAGTTCGAATGCGGTGAGCGATTGCTTCTCGCCGTAGACCGGATTGTCCCGCCGCTCGCCATAGGCCCGGCCCATGCGCTCAGCGAAGGCCACGTCAACCGGGTCGTCGCTCGTCAGCGGCACGAGCAGCCGGAAGGAAAGGCCGAGATGTGGCCGACTGAGGATCTCCCAGTCGGTCTGCACGGCGGTCAAGCCCACGAGCGCGCCGGTGGCGCGGTCGAAGGCAAGGCGAAGGGTGTCGTTGTGGAGGACTACGGTTTCCATTGGATGTCATCCTTTTCCGGCAGCGCGGGGGCATCGCAATGCTCGTTCGTTGACTTGACAGGATGGCTGTGTGCAGTGGTGATTTCTGGCTGCCCTGCTCCGTCTGCTGGCATCGGCGCGGCGCCGAGCGCCAGCAGATAGCTGTTGCCGGCGTGCTTCAGTGTGTATATCGGCTTGCCCCACCCGACCACTTCGCGCGCCAGCGCCTCAGTCCTGCCACCGGGCGCTGAATGCACGAACAGGACGCGACTCGCCAGCGCCGCGACGAATCGGTTGCGGCCGGCCGCCAGCTCCACGGTGACCCGATGTTCGGTCTCGTCGAACGGCGAGAGCAAGAGCAGCCGGCCGTCCGCCAGCGGCTTGCGGAACTCGGCAGGAATGATTTTGTACATTCCCCGCGCGGGACAGACGATGAGCGGCCCGGCGCCCCCCAGCAGGATCTCCAGACACGCCCGCTCCACCGGCGTGTGGAAGCCACCGATGACCGCCGCGCCGTGATCGCGCAGCGCATGGGCCAGGTCGGAGGCCTGCACGATCAGGCTGCCAGGGCAGCGCGCCGAGCAGAAGAGCGCCAGCGGCCGGCAGTCGAGCAAGGCCAGGTCGCCCAGCGCAGTGATGGCCGCGGGCGCAATGGGGCCGGGGCAGGCGCGCAGCGCCGCGGGATAGCGGGGATTGGTTCTGACCAGGGATAGCGGCGGCCTCTCCAATCTGTGCGAATTTGGCAAAGTACACCGCCTGTGATAAAGTGTTACTTACTCCAATACCTTCGCCAACTCAAGGTAGAGGCCGCCTACTACTTCTGGGTTAACGGAGTGCATTCAACAGGCTGAATGCTTCAATCTCGACCATTAGAATTCACTCCGCAAAAGGCGAACCGAATTGTTAATCCGGCATCTTGCGCCAGGTGCCCCAATGCTCCGCTGCAGTCAAGCACTGAAGTAGCAAGAGTGGCGGTCGGTGGCCATCATTTGGCGAAGGTATTGTTACTCCCCCAGAGATAGCATCTCTGGGCCGACGCCCACCGCAAGGTGGGCGGTCTCTTTTAACGATCCATTGCTTGTCCTCGACCAGATCCGTAAGCCAGCAGGATTTGTCCTTCAGCGCCCTGCCGAGCGGCGCCGATCAGCGCATCGCAAGTTATCCATCGGCTCACGCATAGGCAAAAACATCGGCGCGCATAGTTCTGACAGGGCGCATCTCGCCGTGGACCATACGCCGAATCCGTTCGGTTGTCACGCGGCTGAACGTCGCGTCGCCGCAGCGTGCGCAGACAACCGCAGGGATATCCTCGACCAACACCGGCAATCGGTCCACCAGAAATACTTCGCTCACAACCTCGGAACGAGCTTCGGTCGCGCCACACACCTGACAGCGATACATACTCACCTCAATTGCGCGTCATTATACCACACGACCCGCCTGTTCAGTCGTTCTCTTCCGCTGCCAACTCCTCCCCCATCCGATACTTGATGTCGTAGTTGATGATGAAGTCCAGCTCCTCATCGGTGAAGCCGTAGTGGCGGGCGAGGACGCGGTCGATTTGATCAACGACCTGCTTGTATTCTGATGGGAAAAACGCCTGAATACGCACCTGTCCCGTGAGACGCTGCATGCGGTTTATGAAGCGACTCGTGGCTTGTTGTGCGGCATGAAGCTGATCTGAAAGCCCCAATAGCTCCTGATCCTCAAATATGTCGGCAGGTATGCGAAACGAAAGGATGTCCGAGGGATTTAAATCCCTGCAGTTGGAATGCACCACGTAGAGCACATAGAAAAGGCTGCTGTTCAATGTGGCGTGCATCACTTGCAGCCTGGAGAAGTTCGGGAAAGCTATCGATACTTCTCGAGAACTGGACGTTGGTACGTCGTTTATGAAGCACTCGGGAGCCAGACGGGTGAAAGTGGTGAAATATAGAATACCCGTACTCTTGTAGAACAAGGGGTGAACTCCGGTACCGACATACTCGCGAACTCGATGCGATTGTCTGGCTGCTTTCTGTAGGACCGAGAGAAGAGTAGTGCTGCCTGTCTTTGGCCAGACTGGTCTTATCGCGTATCCACTGCCCGCTTCAGTGAAACGAAGGGTCGAGAAAAGATGTTGTCTCTCCTCCGTATACCAGCGATTGTACTTGGTCGTGAACATGCCGGTGCCTGATGCCCGACGACATACGAATATCGTCAGTCGCTGCTCTGCTCCTTCGAAAAGCTTGCTTGGTCGGAAGTCAAAGTGACACATCCAAAGACAGGATTCTCGGCTGAGTTCCTCTCGAACAGGGAGCATCCGCTCCGTGCTCGCAAGCGCTACTGGAACAATCAATGCTAAGCCGCCATCCTGTCTCAGAAGTTCGAGTCCACGCAACGTCACCATTGCGTGCAGATTCCCAAGTCCTGCATTTGCTGACTGAATCGTATACGGGACGCTCTTGTACTCTACATACGGTGGATTCCCGATTACCACATCAAACCCGCCACGCCGCATGATCCCGTAGAACTCCACAAACCAATGGAACGGCTTGTGAGATGCCAGCCAGCGGGTGTAGGGGGGGGCAAGGGCGGCGGTTGAAACCGCAGCAACCTTTGCGAAGTCGGCCTGCGCCGACTGGGGGGCAGCCGACGCAGGTCGGCTTCGCGTGGGTAGCTGCGACTTCGAGTCGCCAGGCAACTCTACACCGTACTCGCGCGCCAGCGCCCGGTTCAACTCGTCATCCAGCGCATCCAGCCGGCGGCGCAGCTCGGCCTTATCTTCAACCGTCACCTGTCCGCCCAACTCGGTCTGCTGCTGGCGGAACAGGCCGAACAGCCGCTCCACGTCGGCCGCCCGTTCCTCGAACCGTTGGAGTGCGGTGGACTCCTCCTCGAACATCAATTTCATTCGCCCATCGGTGGCAGTGGTCAACGCGCGCTCCACATCTTCCCGCGTCGCGTAGCCCACCAAGGTGTTGCCGGCTCGGATGTTGAAGTCAATATCGGGCAGCGGCTCGACATCTTCGACGCGTTCTACCTGTGCCACCAGCTTCAGGAACAGCCGCAGCTTACAGATTTCCGCCGCCTCTTCCATGATGTCCACGCCATACAGGTTGTTGATGACGATGGACTTCAGGATGAAGTAGCGCCGGTTGGGGTGCTGGGCCACGCGGGCCAGGAGCTTGCGGAAGTCGGCGTATTTGGCGGGGGACGGGCGACTGGAAGTCGCAGCAACGCCTGCGAAGTCGGCCTGCGCCGACTGGAGGGTAGCCTCCGCAGGGAGGCTTCGCGCTGGTTGCAGCGATTTCAATCGCCCGGCACGCGGTTGGAAACCGCAGCAACGCCTGCGAAGTCGGCCTACGCCGACTGGAGGGTAGCCTCCGCAGGGAGGCTTCGCGCTGGTTGCCGCGATTTCAATCGCCCGGC
>VGOD01000378.1 GCA_016876015.1 Chloroflexota bacterium | reverse complement strand
ATGAAAGTAGCCCTATTGCACCAGCAAAGCCGCACTTTGTCAACTGGCCACGCGTCGTTCAAGGTTAGGCACGATGGAATGGCAACCTGGTCCTAGAAAGCAGCAACTTCTTATACCGTAACTCCAGAGAGATAAGAGGGGGTGAGATGGGGGCGAGGGTCGGGCTCTATCTGCGGTTGGTCGGCGCGCAGGCGCGGTCGGCGATGCAGTATCGCGCCTCGCTGATCGCTGAATTGGTCGGCAATCTCGTCATAACGGCGCTCGACTTCGTGGCCATCGCCGTCCTGTTGACGCGCTTCGAGCACATCGCGGGCTGGACACTGGCCGAAGTGGCGTTCTTGTATGGCCTCTCTTCGATCTCCTTCAGCTTCTCCGAGCTGCTGTCGGGCGCATTCGACAGCTTCGACCGGCTGGTCGTGCGCGGGGATTTCGACCGCGTGCTGATCCGGCCGCTGGGGACCGTTTTTCAGATGCTGGCCGGCGCGTTCCCGTTGCGCCGCTTCGGCCGGCTGGCCCAGGGCGCGGCGGTGTTCGCCTACGCGCTGTCGGCGCTGCGGCCGGCCTGGGACTTCTCGGATTTGCTGTTCTTGATCGTGGTCATGGCAGGAGGCGCGCTGTTCTTCATGGCGATCTTCATCGTCGGCGCCACAGCCGCCTTCTGGACGCCGCAAACGGCCGAGCTGACCAACATCTTCACCTATGGCGGGCAGTTCATGACCAGCTATCCGATGCACATCTACGCAGAGTGGCTGCGGAGCATCTTCACCTTTGTCATTCCGATGGCGTTCATCAACTACTATCCGGCGCTCTATCTGCTGGACAAACCTGATCCATTCGGGCTGCCCGCCTGGCTGCCCTTCTTGTCGCCGGTCGTCGCCTTGTTGATGTTCGGGCTGGCGCTGGCGCTGTGGCGCGTGGGCGTGAGCCGCTATCAGAGCACAGGGAGCTGAATCGCGCCAGCATCCTTCAGGATTGCGCCAGCATCCTTCAGGATTGCGCCAGTATCCTTCAGGATTGCGCCAGCATCCTTCAGGATTGCGCCAGCATCCTTCAGGACGGTCACATGATTCGCGTTCGCGATTTGCACAAAGACTTCCGCGTCTACCGCCACCACCGCGGGGGACTGGGCGCGTTGCGCAACCTGGCCACGCGCGAGTATCGCACCGTGCACGCGGTGGACGGCGTCAGTTTCGACATTGCGGCCGGGGGGCTGGTGGGCTATCTCGGCCCGAACGGCGCGGGCAAGTCCACCACCATCAAAATCCTGACCGGCATTCTGACGCCGTCGAGCGGCGAGGTCTCGGTGGACGGCCGCGTGCCGTGGCTGCAGCGCAAAGAGCACGTTCAGCGCATCGGGGTCGTGTTCGGCCAGCGCACGGGGCTCTGGTGGGATTTGCCCGTGATCGAGTCGTTCGACCTCCTGCGCCACATCTACCGCGTGCCGGCCGATCGCTATCGCCAGAACATGCGCGCCTTCGAGGAGATCCTGGAGTTGGGGCCGTTTCTCTCGACGCCGGTGCGCAGCCTCAGCCTGGGACAGCGCATGCGCGCCGACCTGGCCGCAGCGCTGCTGCACGATCCGCGGCTGCTCTTCCTGGATGAGCCGACCATCGGGCTAGACGTGGTGGCCAAGGAGCGCATCCGCCAGTTCATCAAGGCTGTGAATCGCGAGCGCGGCGCGACCGTCATCCTGACGACCCACGACCTGGGCGACGTGGAGAAGCTGTGCGAAAGGGTGATCATGATTGACCGCGGCCGGTTGATGTACGACGGCGCGCTGGCCGAGCTGCGCGCGCGTTTCGGCGAGGGTCGGGTGCTGGTGGTGGATTTCGATTCGTCAGCGGTCGCGGCCGCCAGCATATCGTTGCCGGCCGCACAGTTCATGCGCCAAGAGGGCCGTCGCGCGTGGTTCCGCGTGACGAACGAAAACGGCGGCCTGGCCGAGCTGATGCCCGTGTTATTCCGCGACTATCGCGTGCGCGATCTGTCCATCGAAGAGCCGGAGATCGAGGAGGTGGTGCGGCGCATCTACGAGGGGCACTTGCTGGGAGAGGTTTGAGGTTGGGCCCTTCTACATCTCTGGCCGGAACCGCGCGTCCAGCCGCGGCAGGTCAACGCTCGCCAGCGAGAGGGAGACGCGGCTGTCCAACGCCGGCTCTGCGCCGAGGTGCATTGCACCAGCATCCTTCAGGACGGTCGTCTCCAGACCCAGCTCGGGGATCACCACCAGGTCGTTACGCTTGCCCTGGAGCAGTCGCCAGGGCTGGCGCTGCTCCACGACGATGCCGTCGCCCCGCCACTTCCCCTGTCGTTTCAGATAGACCAGCTTCCAATGCTGTTCCGACAGCCGCTCGGCCTCGCGCAGGCTGCCCAGGATGGCCTCGGCTGCGCCGATGCGCTCCAACACCTGTTGTTCGCTCAGCGGCTGCCGCGCGCGTGACCCTTCGGTCGTCTGGCCCAGGGCCGCGCGCAGTTGCTGATGGGCTACCAGGTCCAGGTAGCGGCGCAGGGGGCTGGTGACCTGGGCATACGCGGCCAGGCCCAAACCGGCATGGCCGGCGGGTTCTTCACCGGCCGACACCGGGCTGACCCGGTACTGCCGGCGGCGCAGCGTTTTGCGCAGCGCGAACATGCCTGAAAGGGTTTCAGGCCGCTCTTCTGTGTCCGGCGGCTCCTGGCTGGCGAGCGGGATGGGGATGCCGCGCTCGATAGCGAAGCGGGCTGCGGCCTCGCCGGCCATCACCATCGCCTCTTCGACCAGCGCCCGACTCCGCAGCGGCAGCACCGGTTTGAGGATCACCTGGCCTTCGACCACGCGCACATCTGCTTCGGGGAGGTCAATCACGACCGCGCCCCTGGCTCGTCGCTGGTCACGGTATGCTTCGGCCAGGCGATGGAGGGTTGCGAACGGCTCGTCGGCGATGCGCGCCTCGACCTCTTCATACGTCACCCGCGTCACGCGCACCCAACTGGCCACGATCTCCGTCCCGATCACCCGGCCCTCCGCATCGAGGTCCAGGCCGAACGAGAGCGCGGGCGAAACCTCCGCCAGCCCCAGCCCCAGGAGCGGGGTGGCGGCCAGTGGAAGCATGTGCACATGGACTTCGGGCAAATAGAGGGTGGCCCCGCGGCCGCGCGCTTCCAGGTCCAACGGACTATCCGGCGCCACCAGTGCGGCCGCATCCGCCACATGCACCCACAACCGGCCCCCAGCCCACCCCCCATCAGCCCCAGGCTCGAAGCTGAGCGCATCGTCGGGCGTCTCGGTGGCCGCGTCGTCAATGGCGAAGGCCGCCAGCCGCGTGAGATCGCGGCGAGGCTCGTCCGCCAGATCGGGCAGGGGAAGGTCGGGTGCGCTGAGCGGCAGGTCCAGCCGCCGCGGGTGCGGGTTGACCGTTTCATCCCAGAAGCCCAACTCCAGCAGGAGCGCGTGCGCGTTTTCGGGGCTCTCCTCGCGGCCGAGCGCAGCCATCACCCGGCTGCGCTCCGAGCGGCCAAAAGCCAGGGCTTCGACTTCCTTGAGGTAGCGGCCGTCCTCGACCGCGTACCCTGGCCTGTCGGCCAGGACAGGCTGGCCTGCGCGCACCCGGCCGAGGAACGCGTTCCAGGCGGCCTTCTCCGCGGCGTCGGCCGCACGGGCCGCCTGCTTCTGGCGCACCTCCTCCTGGGTGTTGGCGATCACCTTGTCCACATCGCCGTGGAAGTAGAGCCCGTCGGATACCAGCAGCCAGGCGGCCCAGGCTGACGCCGGGGTAAACGCGGCGTAGGCCAGTTCAGCCAGCTCGGCCAGCGTGGTCGTGCTCCCCGCCAGCATCTCCCAGGCGGTCAGCACGTCGTCCGGAAGAGACGCATCAGATGGGTCGAACCGGGGCGCGAGTTCCAGCTCGGCCAGGCTGCGCAGCGGGCCGGGGTGCAACAGCGTGACATCCTTGACGCGCACCCGCGCGACTTCACCGCCCCAAATCTCGATCTCCAGCTTATCGGCCTCGCGCTTCACGCGCGCCGGCCGGCCTTTGTAGATCACCAGGCTGTTTTCGGGAGGATAGGCGTCAGGCATGGCGTGATTGTAGCTCAAATAAGCGCGCTTGGCAAGGTGAAAACATCCCTCCCTGCTCGGGCCGGTCTCCTGACCGTGCCCGCTGTGGGTACGCGGTGGCTCGGTCTCCCTGCTCGGGCCGGTCTCCTGACCGTGCCCGCTGTGGGTACGCGGTGGCTCGGTCT
>VGOD01000377.1 GCA_016876015.1 Chloroflexota bacterium | reverse complement strand
GAGCCGCGCACGCATAGGCCCAGCAGACTCGGCGCGGCGCTCTGCTGAGCCTGGGTGCCCGATACGTGTTCTTGACCTCTAACACAGAGCCGCTGGTTGCAAAGCGCAGTCAGCGGCTCTGTGTCATACGGCATCCGGACTGCGGCCCGCGGTCGCCGTGGGCGATCACGGGTCAGCGTCCGTTACCTCAAAATGGCGTGGGTTACTTGACCTCAGCCTGGGCGCCTTCGGCCTCGAGCTTGGACTTGGCGTCTGCGGCAGCGTCCTTGGAAACAGCGGTGAGCACGGTCGCCGGCGCGCTCTCAACCAACTCCTTTGCTTCCTTCAGACCAAGGTTCGTCAGGGCGCGCACCGCCTTGATGACGTTGATCTTCTTGTCGCCAATGGCCTTGAGGATAACGTCGAACTCGGTTTGTTCCTCAACCGGCTCGGCCGGGGCCGCAGCCGCCGCCGGCGCAGCCGACATGCCGGCCATCATCACCGGCGCCGCTGCTGCGCTCACACCAAACTTCGCTTCTAAAGCCTTGACGAGCTGAGACAGCTCCAACACCGTCATCTTCTCGATGGCCGCAATCATCTCTTCTTGAGTCATGGATATATCCTCCCTTAGTTGTATTTCTTCGTTTGTTGCGCGTCTTCGGTCCAACGCGCCCTAAGCTGCTTGTTCCAACTGCTGTACCCGCGCGTTGAACACGGTCAAGAACCCTCGCATGGGACCCGCGAGCACGTTCACGAGACCGCTGAGCGGCCCCTGCAACACGCCCACCACTTGCGCGCGCAGTTGCTCACGGCCCGGCAGCTCTGTCAAAGCCTGCACGCCGGTCTCGTCAATCACCGAATGCCCAAGCAACCCGCCGCGCAACACCAGGACTTTGGTGTCTCGGACCGCTTTGGTCAGCGCCTTAGCCGGCGCAGCCACATCGCCAAAGCAGAACGCCACGGCCGTCGGGCCCGACAGCAATGGCTTGGGGGCCGGCATGCCAGACTCAGTCAGCACACGCGCCAAGAGCGTATTCTTGGTTACGACCAACTCGCTCTCGCACCCGCGCAGCTCGCGACGCAACGCTTCGACCTGTTTGGTCGTCAGGCCGCGATATTCGGTGACGATTACAGCCTGGCTGCGGCGCACCTTGTCCAGATAGTCGGAGACGATGGTCTCCTTTTTCTCACGTGTGATAGCCAAGCGAAAAACCTCCTTTCACGGTTACGAACTGGCAACAAAAAAGCCCCTGCGCCGATGGCGAGCAGAGGCTCAGAACCCCAGTTCGTGCTGGAATTGCTCAAAACCCCGCCTCGGCAGGTGCGACGCTCACAGCCGGATCTCTTGGGAGTCCCGGCATCTGAAAGCCACATTATGTCACTCAGGACGCCTGCTGTCTTCGACGCAAGTGAGTTATGCGGTTGTGTAGATCGTCAGATGACTAGGCCGACGGCCGCAACACCGAAGCCTGGGCAACATCCAGGCGAATGCCGGGCGCCATCGTGGAAGTCAACGTTACCCGCCTGATGTAGATGCCTTTCGCGCCTGTAGGTTTGGCGCGATTGACCGCCTCCATCAGGGCCGACAAGTTCTCCAAGATCTGCTGGGACGTGAAGCTGACCTTGCCGATGGGCACGTGCAGGTTGCCGGTCTTGTCCACCTTGAACTCGACACGACCCAAGCGCGCCTCTTTGATCACGCGTGGCAGATCATCCGGCTGCACGATCGTGCCGGCCTTGGGATTGGGCATCAAGCCACGGGTGCCCAGGATGCGACCGAGACGCCCCACCTTGCCCATGACCTGCGGCGTGGCAATGGTCATATCGAATTCAAGCCAGCCGCCCTGGATCTTGGCGATCATGTCATCCAGCCCCACATAGTCGGCGCCGGCCTGTTCGGCCAGGCGTGCGCCGTCGCCCTCGGCGAAAACCAGGATGCGCACCTGCTTGCCCAACCCGGCGGGCAAGAGCACGGTGCTGCGCACCTGCTGATCGGCGTGGCGTGGGTCAACACCCAGCTTGACGTGCACCTCCAGGGTGCCATCGAACTTGGGATATGAAACCTTCTTGATCAGCTCGGCTGCCTCGTTCGGGCCGTAGTAGGTGGCCCGATCGAAGAGCTTCATAGCGTTAAGATACTTCTTGCCGTGCCTAGACATTCCGATCTCCTTGCCGGAACTCGTCCGGATGTGGTTGTGACGGACGCGATCAGGCGCGTCCTCCCACGCCGCTAACGCCGCGTTTGGCGTCAGTCTGCGATGGCGATGCCCATACTGCGGGCTGTGCCTTCAATCATGAGCACCGCCTGGTCAACATCGTAAGCGTTCAGGTCTTTCAGCTTCAGCTCTGCGATGTCGCGCAACTGCTGGCGCGTAACCTTGCCCACCATATCCTGGTTCGGCTTGTCAGAGCCTTTTTGCACGCTCGCTGCCTGCTTGATCAAGTCCACCGCGGGCGGGGTTTTGGTCACAAACGTGAAAGACTGATCGGTGAAAATAGTGATCTCGACCGGGATAATCATTCCCGTCTGGGCAGCCGTCCGCGCGTTATACTCTTTGCAGAACGCCATGATGTTGACGCCGTGTTGGCCCAATGCCGGGCCGACTGGCGGCGCCGGATTGGCCTTGCCGGCCGCGATCTGAAGTTTGACGACTGCCTTGACTTTCTTCGCCATGAGCTAATACTCCAGTTACAGACGCTCGATCTGCAGCAAATCCACTTCGATCGGGGTCTCCCGATTGAAGAACGATACCAACACGCGAGCCTTGCCCTTTTCGGGATATACTTCGTCAACTGTGCCGTTGAAGTCCAGGAAGGAACCCTCAACAATCCGTACCTTGTCGCCCACCTTGACTTTCACCTGGGGCACTGGTTCCTCGGCCTCCATACGGCGCATGATCTTATCTACTTCATCCTGGCGCAGCGGCGTGGGTTTGTTGCCGATGCCGACAAAGCCCGTGACGCTGGGCGTGTTCCGCACCACGTACCAGGATTCTTCATCCAGGTGCATCTGAACGAGCACATAGCCGGGATAAATGCGTTTTTCGACGACGCGGCGTTGCCCATCGCGCAACTCGATCTGCTCTTCCGTGGGCACGACTATATCGAGAATGCGGTTGTGCATACTCATGGATTCGGCCCGGTGCTCGAGGTTCTTTTTGACCTTGTTTTCGTAGCCCGAATAGCAATGAACAACGTACCACTGCGCCTGCGCCTGGTCTTCGGTCTGCGCCTCAGCCTCGTCTGCTGGCTGATCTTCAATCGGTTCGTCGCCAGGGTTTGTGGCGGGCGCGGCAGAACCGCCGACGCCGAACTGACTGCGCGACGCTAACGGGTCATACGCCTGCCGCAGCTCGCTGTCCTCCCACTCATCCATGCCCATTGCTATTCTATCGCCTCACTGCGCGAGCTACCTCGCCACGATCAATCGCACTAACGTCGCAAATACAAAGTCCACTGCGCCCAGGAAGATCGCCATCACCACAGTCACACCCAGCACAATCGCCGTCAACTTGGTGGCCTGGTCACGCGTGGGCCACGTCACTTTGCGAAGCTCACCCCGCGTATCTTTGAAATAATCTACGATTCTCTGCCAGATCTTGGGGGCCCTTTGGGCCGCGACTTTACTCACGCCATCCTCCCTCCGCAGACATCGGAGTGACAGGCCACTTACGGTTCAAGACACCGTACACAGCCAGCTTATCTCAGCCCATCAATATGCAGCCAACCTGCGGGCAGAGAGCCATGCCGAGACGGTGTCTTGCCAGGACAGAACTCAAACAGGCGTGGCAGGACTTGAACCCGCAACCCTCGCTTTTGGAGAGCGATGCTCTGCCTATTGAGCTACACGCCTATACTGGGTTTCGTAGTCTGATGGTCTCATAGTCTGTCAGTCGCGATGTGCCATGAAGGCTACGTGACTAAGGGACTACACGACTACAAGACTACCTGGTTTCGCGATGCATGACATGCTTGCGACAGCGCGGACAGAACTTGTTCAGTTCCAGCCGCGACTGGCTGTTCTTGCGATTCTTTTCGGATGTATAGGTCCGCTCCTTGCATGTCGTGCAAGCCAGCGTCACAGTGATCCGATTTGCTTTCTTTGCGGTAGCCATGTGTCTATTCCAGGATCTTGGTGATGACGCCCGCACCCACGGTGCGGCCGCCCTCGCGGATCGCAAAGCGCGACCCCACTTCCAACGCCACCGGCACGATCAACGTCACCGTCAGGTTCACGTTGTCCCCG
>VGOD01000376.1 GCA_016876015.1 Chloroflexota bacterium | reverse complement strand
ATGACCCGATAACTCTGGAAAAAGAGAGGGGTCGTGCACGTCTGGGCAAGCTGTCACCGCGGAAGGTGGAGGAGATTCGAAGACAACAAGCCGCGGGGGAGACAAGACGCAATGTAAGGGCAATCGGACTGGACAAGCCCGTCGAGATCGAGCTCCCGCATCCCGACTACTGCTACTACAATAAGGGCATCAGTGCGATCGTCTATTCACCGCCGACTCATGCCGTGTTCTGGAGAGATGATGGCGATGCAGTGCTTACCTTCAAGAGGAATGGCAACTGGTATCTGCACGGCGTTGGCGGACAACCCTACTTCGGCCGTGAGGGGCTGACCTGGCAGCTCATCGCTCAGAGGATACACATCCGCTATTTGCCGGCTGGCTATATCCTGGACAGCGGCGCGCCCTGCGCATTCCTGCGTTCAGGCGTCGAGCACGATGAGCTCTTCTTCATCCTCGGGTGGGCGCTGACTGCTATGTGCAATCGGCTTCTCAAGGAAGTCATCAACCACACCAAGAACATCCAGGGCAAGGACTTCGAGCGCCTCCCATATCCCTTTTGGGTATCGGAGGCAGACAAGCGTGCGATCATTGCGAGCATCAAAGACATGATAGATGAAGCGATACGGGGCAAGACCTATTCGCGCAACTGTCCTGAAGTTCGCTGGCTCGAGGACAAGTTCGCTTTCACAGAAGGCGTCAGTGCGCCGGTGTCAGACTCTACTCCCGGCCAGTTGTCATTGCCGCTCTTCGAGTAAGGAGACAAGACTCGCGAGGCGTTTTAGAAAGCCCTTCGCCCGTCAGGAGCAGCGAAGAACTCATGCGTTTCGATTTCAGTACTACCCACCGCATCGTTTTCGGGCCAGGGACCGTGAAAGAGGCCGGCGCCGCGGCACAGGCGCTGGGATGCCGGCCGTTCGTCGTCACGGGCCGCACGCCGGCGCGCGCAGAGCCGCTGCTGGCCGCGCTGCGGTCGCACGGCTTGAGTTATGTCACCTTTGCCATCGCGGAAGAGCCCACCACCGACATCGTGCGCCAGGGAACCCGGCTGGCGCTGGCGGAGGGGTGCGACCTCGTGATCGCTTTCGGCGGAGGGAGCGTGATGGACGGCGGCAAGGCAATTGCCGCGCTGGCGACCAACCGCGGCGACCCGTTGGACTACATGGAGGGGATCGGCGGGGGCAACCCGTTGACCAGGCCGGCGCTGCCGATCATCGCCATCCCAACCACCGCGGGCACGGGCGCGGAGGTCACGCGCAACGCGGTCATCGCCTCGCCAGAGCACAAGGTCAAGGCGAGCCTGCGCAGCCCGTTTCTACTGCCGCGGCTGGCGCTGGTGGACCCGGAGCTGACTCACAGCCTGCCGCCAGAGATCACCGCGGGCGCGGGCCTGGATGCGCTTACCCAATTGATCGAGCCGTTCGTCACCCCGCGCGCCAACCCGCTGACCGACGCCTTCTGTCGCGAGGGGCTGGCGCGCGCCGTCACCTCGCTGCGCCGCGCGTACACGCACGGCGACGACGCGGCCGCGCGCGAGGAGATGGCGCTGGCGAGTCTGTTCGGCGGGCTGGCGCTCGCCAATGCGGGCCTGGGGGCGGTGCACGGCTTCGCGGCGGCGCTCTGCGGCATGTTCCCCGCGCCGCACGGCCCCACCTGCGCGGCGCTCCTGCCGCACGTGATGGCGATCAATGTACGCGCGTTGATCGCGCGGCAGCCAGACGGCCCCGCGCTTGGGCGCTACCACAAGATCGGTGGCATCGTGACCGGCGACAGCATTGCAAAGGCCAAGGATGGCGTGGAGTGGGTTGCTGCGTTATGTCGCGATCTGACGGCGCCGCGGCTGTCCGCCTACGGCGTCACCCGCGCTGATTTCGCCGTGTTGGTTGAAAAGGCCGCGGTCGCCTCCAGCATGAAGGCGAACCCGATCGCCTTGACGCGGGCGGAGATGGAAGAAGCGCTGGAGAAAGCGTTGTAGCCCTTGAAGATAGGATTGCTATCGTTCTCGTTCACCCGATGAGGCTCTGCGCCAATCGCACCGCGCCCCGCGCCGGCTCGTGCACCTCGGCGATCGGCGACAGGTGCAGATCCATGCGCTGCGCCGCTGCCGCAAATGCAGCCCGCACAGCGCGGCCCTTGACGATGAAGCTGCCGGCCAGCGCGCACGGCGTCGGCCCCTGCAATCCTAGAGCCTGCACGACGGCGGCTGCGGCCAACGCGAGCTCCCCGCCAGCCTCGTCCACGATCGCCTGCGCCACGGCGTCGCCCCCGGTCGCAGCCTCATCCACCAGGCGGGCAAGCCCGGCCACCTCGCCGGGCGCCAACGACTCGCGATAGACGCGACCCACGAGATCGGTCGGTCTGGCCAGCGACCAATGCGAGAGGACCGCGGCCGTGAGTTCAGTAGATGGCGCGCGACCGTCGAATGCGCGCATCACCGCGCGCAGAGCTGCCAGGCCCACCGCGTACCCGCTGCCCTCGTCGCCCAGCAGATGGCCCCAACCGCCAGACCGGGCGGTCCGGCCGGCGGAATCACGGCCGTAGACGATGGAGCCGGTGCCGCTGATGAGCGCGCAACCCCACCCCTCAGCCGTGCCTGCCGCCAGCACCAGCTCGGCGTCGTTGGCGATCATGACGCGCGCGTCTGGCAGCCGCTCGGCCGTCCATGCCTCGAAGAGGTCACGATCCTCGGGCCGATCCACGCCGGCCAGACCGAAGCACGCCGCGCTGATCGCATCGCTGGCCTGGGGCCACGTAGGCCCCGGCAGGCGTGCATCAGCGTAAGCGGCCGCGATGGCCTGATCGAGCGCGGTCTGAGCGGCCGCCGCGCCCGCAGCCTGATAGTTGGACGAACCGGCCGCGCCCCGGCCGAGCACGCGGCCGTCCTGGTCGGCCAGCAGCGCGACCGTCTTGCTGCCGCCGCCGTCCATGCCCAGCAGAAGCCCGCCGTGAGGCATGTGATACTCACCCATCTTGCCATCCATTGACAAACTGATTGCTGTCAATACAGATACGCATGCGCCTCCTGAAAGATCTAGGGGAGCGGGCGCAGCGAAAGCCCAGGTAGTCGATGCAAAAGCCTGGGGTGAGCCAGCGGCGGTAGGCGGCGCGGACGAGCCCCTGTACATGGTTCCACAACAGCCTGTCGCAAGTCGCCCAAAGGCGCAAGCATCTGCGCAAATCGGTCCTGGATCGCCACCTGGATGGTCATTGCTGTTCTCCCACAAATCTCAAGGCCAGCATTCTACCACAGGGAATTGCCAGACACCAACAACCTTACAGCCTCAGCCGCTCCCCCCGCCAACGAAAGTGTGGGGGTCAGGCTGAGCCAGGCTGGGTTCTGCCAGCGCCTTCCTGATCACCCCATCTGCTGCGGCCAGCCGCACCCGCGCATCGTCGGCCGCCAGGCCGAGCAGACCGGCCACGAGGGCGGTCTTGACTTCGCCGCTGCAGCGGCCGAGCAGCGCCGCGGCCTCGTCGGCTGACAGGTTGCAGGCTTGCTCCACGATGCGGCGGGCACGGGCGCGCAGCTTGGCGTTGATCGGCTGCACGTCCACCATCAGATTGCCAAAGGTCTTGCCCAACCGGATCATCACGCCGGTGGAGAGCATGTTGAGCGCCATCTTCTGCGCCGTGCCCGCCTTGAGCCGCGTGGAGCCGGCGATCACCTCCGGCCCGACCACCGGCGCGATGGCGATCGCGGCCAACTCAGCCATGGGCGACGGCTGGCTGCATACCAGAGCGATGACCAGCGCTCCGCGGCGACTGGCCTCTTTCATGCCGCCCAACGCGTAGGGCGTGCGGCCGCTGGCCGCGATGCCTACCACGCTATCCTGTTCCGCCACTCCCAGTGCGGCGATGTCATGCGGGCCAGCCTCGGGATCATCCTCTGCGCCCTCGATCGAGTGGGTCAACGCGTGCTCACCGCCCGCGATCACCCCCACCACCTGGCCGGCCGCCGCGCTGAAGGTCGGTGGACACTCCGAGGCATCCAGCACCCCCAATCTGCCCGACGTCCCCGCGCCGATGTAGATCAGCCGCCCCCCGCGACGCATCCGCTCGGCGATGCGATCTATCGCCTGGGCGATGGCCGGTAACTGGGACTCGATCGTCAGCGCTACGCGCTGATCCTCCGCGTTGATCAGCCGCACCATCTCCAGGGTGGACACTGCGTCGATATGCTCAGTGGCAGGGTTACGGGATTCGGTGATGGCGATCTCGGCTGAACCCTC
>VGOD01000375.1 GCA_016876015.1 Chloroflexota bacterium | reverse complement strand
GCCGGGATGAGCCGCGGCCCATCCCGGCAGTTGGCGCGTAACGATGTTATCCTACGCCGTTGAACCGGCTATCCACAGAACCGCACGGCCACTATGAGGAATTCATGAATCCACTCGCCCGCTCAGCCAAACTGCGCCAGGAAGCCGACCGCGTCATGGGCGCCATCGGCCTGCCCACCATCCTCGCGCCCCACGGCCCCGTCGCGTTCATCGGCAGCTACTTCCTCGACACCATGGCCTACCCGGACATTGACATCTCCATCCCGCCGGTCACCATCGCGCAGCTTTTCAGCATCGGCGGCCAGATCGCGGCGTCGGAGTTGGTGGCCGAGGTGGTGTTCCAGCGGTCGAAGATGCCCGACCTGCCCGGCGGCCTCTATCTGAAGCCGCGGGTGGAGTACGGCGATTGGGGCCGGCCGTGGAAGATAGACATCTGGTCGCTGAGCGAGACGATCATCGCCGAGCGCGTGGCCGACATGCAGCGGTTCCAGGCGGCCATGACCGAAGGGCTACGCCAGCAAATCATCCGCTACAAGTGCGCGATCCTGACGCGGGAAGGCCGGACGCCGACGTACAGCGGGTATCAGATCTACAGAGCGTTCCTGGACGAGGGATTGTCGGACTTCGAGGAAGTGACGCGCTATTTGATCGCCCACGGCATCCAGGTTGAGGCATCGCGGGAAAGCGCGTGATCCCGGTGGGGATTACGAATCTCACGCAAAGGCGCTAAGACGCCAGGGCGACAACCCTTTGCGTTCTTCGCGTCTTTGCGTGCGCTCACTACACCTGACACTTCGGGCAAAAGTACGACGCGCCGCCGAGATACTGGATCTTCTCGATCGTCGCGCCGCACTCCGGGCACGGCTGGCCCGCCGTCTCGCTACTGAGGATGCGCCGATAGCCGCCCGGCCGGCCGTAGAGGTCAATCTCCCCGTCGCGGCCGCCGAGCGTGACCATCTGGTGCAGCGTCTCGCGGATCGCGGCGTGGAGCGCGCGGCGCTCGGCCTCGCTCAGGTCGAGCGCCCGCCGCCGGGGGTGGAGCCGAGCGCGAAAGAGGATGTCTTGCAGGCAGCCGTTGCCCACGCCCCACACGCCCGGCTTGCTGATCATGAAGTACTTGACGCTGCTCGGATCGCCCTCCTTCAACTCGCCGAACCGCTCCTGGAAGAACTCGTAGGTGAACGCGTCGCTCAGCGGCGAGACCCCGGGCTTGCCGACCCACGGATGGCCGGGGACTTCCGAATCGTGGAACAGCATCGCCGCGCCCCACCCCTGCACCGTCACCGTCAGATAGCCGCCGTCGGTGAAATGCAGCAACAGGTGATGCTTCTTCGGCAGCGTGCTATCGTCACGATGCAGCGCGATCCGCTCGCCCCCGCCGCCGAGCGCCAGCAGATAGTCCGGCTCGGCCTCGATCAGGATCAGGCCGCCGTGCCCGCGCGCCGGGCCGATCCGCCGGCCCTTCAGGAGGTCGGCGTATTCCTCGGCCGCGCGGGTGTAGAAGGCGAACTTGTGCGCCGCGTTGCCGCGCATCGCCGATGCGATCTGTTTGCCCCGGACCGTTTCGTTCAACTGGTTGGCGATGAGCAGCGCCTCAGGTAACTCGATCATAGACGCCTCCCCAATCTTTACTCTCAGAGCGCTTTATCTTTGATCGGCAGGTAGATCATGACGGGCGAATCCCCGGTCTCGGTGTTCGGCGCATAGTATTCGAACGAGGACGCGTCGGGAGGTATCTCGAAGGCAGACCGGGGCAGCCATTCATCGAAGATGGCTTGCCACGTCTGACCGATGGTGTTGACGGTGCAATCGAAGGCTGCGTAGCGGCCGGCAGCGACCTGGCGCAACACCAACCCTTCTGGCGCCACGGCATCAGCCGCCACCGCCATGCCGTCCAGGCAATACTCCTGCTGATCCAGGGCGAAGTAGACGCTGTAGTAGGCCTTGTCGGTGCTGAGCGGTTTCACCTGCTCATCATGGGGCATGTAACGCTCCATCCAGAGCGTATGGTAGAACTGGGGGTCGGAGTTGTTGACGCGTTCCTGGACGCCCAGCACAGTGAATGCGTCGTGGAAGACTATTCGGGGTTCCATAGGACCTCCTTGAGAGTAAGAATCCCTAGACGCCTTCGGCAAGCCGCGAGATACTCTGCGGGCCGTGGGCGTTGCCCTTTCTGCCTCGACAACGCCATCATAGCACAGATGTTCGGATAGGTCAAATATCACTTGAGGGCTTGTGGCCGCCGTCCGATCCACCGCCAACTGGCCAGCACGATCAGCGCGAGCAGGACGACAAAACTCCCGCCGACGAACACCCATTTGACGAACGTGAAGACCGGCGTCAGTAGGTCAATCACCGGCGTGCGCAGGGGATAGCGAGCCATGACGATCACCGTGGCGGTGTTTTCCAGGTAATCGAACGCCATCCCCGCCACGGGCGCCAGGTTGAGCAGCCGCCACGGGCTGCCGGGCGCGAACGCCTTGCCGGCCAGCCAACTGATGACGGCGATCAGGACGATGCCGTAGACGATGGGGAAGACCACATCGAAGGTGAGCCGGACCAGGATGTACGCCTGGCGCCCCGCGGGGCCGAACGCCTCAGCCATCTGATAGAGATCGGCGGGCGAATAGATGAAGGAGGTGTCGGGCTGTTTCGCGCCGCCCGTGCGCGCCGCGGATTGCGCGGCGACGCGCGGCAGCACCAGGATCGAGAAGAGCACAAAGATCACCACAGTGGCGACCACGATCCAGCCCCTGGCGAGGGCGGATAGCCGCCGGGAGAGCCGTTGGATCACATGAACCTCCGATATTGCCGCGCGAACTGTCCATCCGCGTCGTCCGCGTGGTCTGCGTCGTGCCCGGAACAGCGGGGCAGGCTCTCCGCGTCCCCGTTCTACCGCCCCAAAATCTGCTCAACTTCCTGCATCTGCTCGACGGTCAGCGGGCCGCGGCGCAGCGCGGCCGCGTTCTCCGCCACCTGGCCGACCGTCTTGAAGCCGGGGATGGGGATCGTGACGCCGCTGCGCGCCCAGAGCCAGCCGAGCGCAGCCTGCGCCAGGGTGCGGCCATCCTGCGTCAACACATCGCGCAAGGCCGCCAACTTTTGCAGCCGTTCGGCCTGCGTGCCCGCCTTGAAATCCCACCCGAAGCGCACGTCGTTCTCCGGGAGGGTCGAATCCGCGGTGAACTTGCCGGTGAGCAGGCCCATCGCCAGCGGGCCGCGGTTCAGGCTGCCCAGGTTCGCCGCCTCGCACACCGCCAGCGTTTCGGGGTTGCCGTCGAAGATGTTCAGCCGCTGCTGGATGGCCGCGCAGCCCGGCCCCTCGGCGAACAGCCGGGCGCGGGCCGGGTCGTCGGTGCTCCAGCCGTAGGCGCGAATTTTGCCCGCGGCGACCAGCTCCTCCAGCGTCTCGCGCACCTCGACCGCCTGCGCCAGGTCGTAGTCGCCGATGTGGAACTGGTAGAGATCCAGGTAGTCCGTCTTGAGCCGGCGCAGGCTGGCGTCGCACGCGCGGCGGATGTGCGCCGGGCTGGCGTCGCGGCCGATCGCCTGGCGCGTGGCTTCGTCGAAGAGCTGGCCGAACTTGGTCGCGATCACGACCTGGTCGCGTCGCCCCTCCAACGCCTGACCGAGGATGCGCTCGCTGTGCCCCGCGCCGTAGATGTCGGCGGTGTCGAACAGCGTCACGCCGAGATCGAGCGCGGTGTGGATCGCGCGCACCGACTCGGCGTCGTCCACGTCGCCCCAGCCGATCGGCCGGCCATCGCGCCACGCCGGCCCGCCGATGGCCCAGCACCCCATCCCCAGCCCGCTGACCGCGATGCCGGAGCGGCCCAGGGTTCGTGTGACAAATGTACTCATCTCTGTCTCCTGAATTGAATAAGACGGTTTCGGCCACGAATTTCACGAATTAGACGAATTATCCCCTCCTTCGTGAAATTCGTGTAATTCGTGGCAAGGCTCCGGCGCTCCCAGCCAAGTCTACGGCTTCCCGAACGCTTCGATGGCTTCGGCGATGATCGGGAAGCTGGTGCGCCACACGTTCATTGGGGATAAGCTCTACAACGGAAATTCCTCCGCCAGGCGCACCGGCTGGCCGATAGCGATCGAACGCTTGAAACCGGCCTCGACCTGAAGCTCCAGCAGCCCGGCGCGGCCGGGGATGGGCGGCGGCTGGCCCTGGCGGATCGCATCCAGGTAGGCGGCGATGGATTTGCCGAAGGATGCGGTGTATTGATCCCAGC
>VGOD01000374.1 GCA_016876015.1 Chloroflexota bacterium | reverse complement strand
CCGTGGTTAGACGGGCTGCCCCACGAAACCGCAACACCTGTTGCAGTGTTGCGGAATTACGGAAAGGCAGAAATAATTATCTGCGAAAACTCGTCTTGAAACCTCTTGACAATCATAAATAAATATGATACACTACTGGCAAGATAAGAAACAAGAGCCACTCACGAAAGGAACGCAACCATGACAGCCGAAGAACTCCTTCGCACCAAGACAGAAAAAGAAATCGAGCAACTGCAAGAGAGCCTGCGCCCTGCCTATCGCGAGGCACGCAGAAAAGGTCTCCCCTTCATCGAACTGGATAAGCAATCAGATGCGATCCAGTTGGCCCTGATCGCGTATCGCGACGCTAGGATCTTTGTCCGTAAACTGGTCACGCGCGGCCAAGAAAATGTCGCATTTGTCGAACAGGAGCATGATGCTCGGTGGGAGCGCAAGATGTTCGTTGTCAATTCCCACGTCCTTGACAGCGAGCCGGTGGTAGTAGTCGAGCCTTTCGACTACAGCCGCTAACTAAAACCCCGCTGGTCGGGTCAAAGACCAGCACACAGGAGATTATCATGTATCGCTGCAAGTTCTCGACTTCGATCCCGTTTAATGCCCAGTCGGAAGTCTATCTGGCGTGGCAACAGCAGCCAACCGATGGCGGCTTGCCGCTCTGCCCATTGGCTTATCGGCTTTGCCATTCCCCATGTGATGCAATGGAGAGTCGCCACGAGGATCTTCAAGGCCAGATCCAAGGGTCTCCAGATCAAGACGATTCCTGGCTGCGGCCACTCCGAGAAGTGGCCGAACTGTCGGGCATTCCTTATCCGACGCTTGCCCAAGCCGTGCGAGAGGAGCGAGTCAAGGGACGCCAGATCAATGGCAAGGCGTGGATGGTTCGGTTGGTGGATGTGCGCCGAGCCATTGAATCCGGTACGCTGCGACCACGATAGTACGCTCATCTTCCCCCCTCTCAGCCCCTCCCCCAGGAGGGGCTTTGTTTTGCCAGACAGGTTACGGCCGAACCACTCTTCACCGTTCATGATACTCCACCGCTCGTTGCGGCAGCCGGCCCACGACCATCGTCGCCGGGGGCGTTAGTTGCAGCATAGCCGCTTGCCGCTGCATCTCGATGAGTAGCAGCGTGTTGCGCGTCGCTTTGGCGTCCAACCAGGTCGCGCCAAATAGCATGGCGCCGAATACGACGATGATCAGCAGCGCCGCGGTCACGAGGAATCCTAGCTCGGCCAGGATGTGCGTGACGCGGGCATCCTGTTCAGCCCGGAGCTGCGTTGCCTGCCGGGTCGTCTCCTCGGCCAGGCGCGCTCGCTCTGTGCGCTCGCGTTCGGCAATCTGTTGCGCCGCCGTGCGCTCGCGCTCAGCATCGGCCAGGTTGCCGGTCGTGGCGGTCGTCAACGCCAGCACCCCGAGGAGCACCAACGCCGCCAGGATGCCCAGGATCAGGCATCCGCCGCCGGCCGATTTTGACGTGTACTCGCTCATGGTTTCCGCTCCAGCCTGTAGCGCGACAGCAGCGCCACGAGCAGCACACTGACAGGTATACTGCATACAGCGCCCATCGCCAGACCAATGAGAACACCGATGGGGTCCATGCGCCTCCCTCCCTACCCTGCTGAGTTGCCTGGCTCAATTATGCTTACCTGTAAGCAAGCAAGCACACAAGCAAGCATGACCTGATCACACCACGTCCATCACATGCTTCTTGAGCAACGGGACAGCTTCGTCAGCCGTCAAGATCAGCGTCCAGCCCGCCTGTGGACGGCCGGCGTCCTTCCAACGGGCAATGCCCAGACCGATCAGTAGGTCACGGGTCGCCAGGTAACGCGTGCGCGCTTCGGTCCCCGGTCGAATGCCCAACGCGCGCTCGCTCGTGCCCTTCATCGCAACCTGGCGCACAAACTCAAGCAGGTCTGCCAGGCGCATAACGCGCGCGCGTTGGCGCTCATGTTGCGCAGCGCGCTGGCGCGCCACATCTGCGTTGACGACCATCGCATGAGGTTCCGGCTTGCCCTCCTGCCCGTCGCCGTCCAGGTCCAGCCGCCCCACTCGCTCCACGGTCCACAGCAGATCACGCACCAGACCCAACGAGAAGGCCCACGCCGCCGCCAGGACCCCCACGAACCCGATGGCCGCCCACAACAACACATCCTGCTCAGCGCGCCAGGCGATCAGCGCGCCGGCCAATCCACCGATGCCGCCCGAAAAGAGCGATTGCAGCGCGGGCGTCACGAAGTCCGCCTTCACGTCGGGCGCGCGCGCCGGCGTCAGCGTCTCCAGCAGCCCGGCGTCAGCCGTGGGCGCGTCGCTGTTCCCGTAGCCCCGCAGCCAACGCAGACCCATGTCAATGCGCCCCCAGACGATGCGTAGTCTGTGAAGGCCCAGGCGCCGGCCCCGCCAACAGGATATTCGGTTGGTTGATCAGATAAGCCGGCGGGCGACCATAACGGGCCTGGAACGCTTGCAGCGCCTGTTCGGGCGTCGTCTGCGGCGTAAAGCCCAAAAAGTGCCGTCCACGCGCATCGTCTGGTACTACGGTGATGATCTGCATATGTCCCCCCTGTTGTGCTATAATCAGTCGGCCGTGGTCGGTCCCCCCGCCACGGCCCCCACTGTGTCAGCAGTGGGGTTTTTCATTCTGTGGCTGTTCTGTTCTAGCAGTTGCGTCAGAAACGCGGCCCAGGTCGCTCCGCTGTCCCTGCGGGCCGCAGCGAGGCGTTCCCACGTTGCCCTATCCAAATGTATCGCCCGGCGACTGGCGGGCTTCCTGGGCCGTGTAACCCCGGTTACAAGAAGGGCTTTGGGAGCCGGGTCCGCGCTCACGATTTGCAGGTTGCCGTTGAGTTGGAAGATCAACGGTTCAGTCACTCCCTCACGCACCCAAATTGACCGATCTACTACCCCTGCTGTATCCTCGCCGATCAGATAGATCGTGACATCGGGACTCAGGTGTTCCGCCATCACATCCGCAACCAGGGGGGGTAAGGCTGGTAAGCTGACCGCCCGCCGTAACTCCTGCCGGGCCAAATAGGTCAGGGTCAACTCGCCCCGCTCGTATTTGCTCCACCAGGCTTTTGAGTACTGACTGTGCACGGTGCGCACAAAGGCGTCCAGACTGCCCCTGGCGCGTAGTTCGTCGTAGATCTCGCGGTAGTCGGCGTCAATCAGCGTTTCGGCGCTGGCAGCGCCGCTGGTAAGTACGGTGATCATGGTCGCTTCACGCTGTCAGTTAGTATCTTTTCAATAAGTGGGGGCCGATGGGGGTCGCAGACCCCCTGAAAGCAGGCTCGTAGGCGGTCTGTGACCGCCGTTTCCCCGGATTATTGAGAGGATACGCGGATTAGACTGCCGCCGCCTAACGGCATGGGCTTCACCTGCGCCCGTGTCTACAAAACTCAGTTGTTGACGAGACGCCCAGGGCGTCAGAAGGTGGAAGCGATGTCAGACGGCGCGGTGGAGGCGGACGTAGACCCTTGCTGATGTAATCCTGTCGCACCCATTCCTCTGCCTCCAGACTTCCGATCTCATCCACAACGAAAATGCCAGGGGCAAAACGCTTGGGTTTCATAAATTCCTCCTTACTTGCGGTGATGTTCAGCCGCTCGCCGGGTTGACGAATCAGCCTCCGCCGCGGCGAGCTCCGGCGAGTCGGCTGGAACTGATGTTAGGCGGCGTCGTGTGCGACATGCGCAGCCATGATGATGTCGGCTATTTCCTCAACAATCTCTGCGCGAATGTCGTCACGAACGGCGTCTATTTCATCTCCGATGCCTTGCCTGTCAGACAACGCAGCAAGGATTTCCTCTGCCGCTTGCCACCACCAGGGCTTATTATCGTCCATTTTTTCTCCTTTGGCGGCAGCGCCGCCTAACGTCCTGCTTCACCTGCGCCTGCGACACGATTACTCTCGCGCCCCACGCTCTCACCGCCGCAGGCATCAGGTGGAAGCGATGTTAGCCGGCGGCCACACGTGCGGCACGCAGTTTCGTATTTGGCGAAAACCGCATGATATTGAGCATTCGGACACATCTGCTGCGCCTGTTGCGGCCACAAATCACGCAGCGCCCGCCACCAGTAATCAGCCCAGTATCCGCCATCGTCCTGTGGCAACACACGCCGAAAGTAGTCATCATACTCAGCCAACACATCGGCGGTCATAATCGTTGCGACATGCCCGCGGTACACGTCGCCTTTTTCCCGTAATCGTCGTTCTGAGTCGTCCATTTTCGCCCGCCACCGGCGTTCGTCCTCCAGCACTTTCTCCGGCGTCCACGCTCCAACCATGTCGAGTTGATCGGCCAGGAGCGGGAACCGTTGCGCCAGTTTGCGGTTATGGCGCTCGGCGGTTTTGATT
>VGOD01000373.1 GCA_016876015.1 Chloroflexota bacterium | reverse complement strand
TTTCACCGGCCACTCACACTGCAACGGCTGACACAAACACGGAGGTAGTGAATGCCTTCGGCTGGATGAGCCGCGATGGCAGGGTCGAATTGAGCCCATGGTATCGCTTCGCCGCTCCCGTACCTGGGCCAGTCACAGGCACGTATACCATCGAGGCTGTAGATGTCTTCAGCAAGACTCTGTCCAGCCAGGGCTTCGATGTCTCTTTCGTGGTCTTGACTAATCCACCTCGCGAGGTTGACCCTGCTCCCTTCGAGGTAACGGTCGCCATACCTGCGGGAACACAGGCATTCCGGATCAAGCGTGATGAGCAGGTTCTGAAAGTAGTGCCCATCAGCCCCAACCGCCCCACAATCAACATCACCACACCCACCGCCGGACAGAACATCTCGGGGTTGTACACGATCACCTGGCAGTCTAACGACCTGGATGGCAGCCCGCTATACCATACGGTGGAGTATAGTCACAACGGTCGAGATTGGCTCGTTCTTGCGGCCAAGATCACGACCACGCAGCTACTTGCCAACTTCGATGCACTGCCGGGAGGAGGGCAGTCTCGCATCAGGGTCATTGTCACCGACGGCATCAACACAGCCGAAGCCGTCAGTGACGCATTTGTTGTCACCCCGAAGCCGCCGACGGTGTTCATAGAAAGCCCATCAACGGGAGCCAGGTATCGCTGGGAAACCACGATATCACTGGTTGGGAGCGCCTATGATCCACAGGATGGATGGCTGCACGCGGATGAGGCGCTCGAATGGCGGTCCGATCGAGATGGAGTGTTAGGACGTGGAGAGATGCTGAACCTGAGCGACCTGTCCGTTGGCCAACACACGATCACCTTGTCTGCCGCAGATAGTCTGAATTTGACCACCACCACAAGCGTTAGGATCAATGTGGGGGAAACAATATACCTCCCGCTGACGCTACGCAACGCCAGATAGAATGCCACCTGCTGAGGAAAGGATCCAGCCGAACTACTGGCCGATAAAGACAATATCCGTTCAGGTCGGTTCCGCAACTGCCTGGCGTGGTTGACGCGCGGCACGATGTGCGTGGTATAATGGCGATGTACGAAAAAAAGCATATCTGCCAAGCGAGCCCAACATGAATCGCACCATCCCTGACCAAGAATCTATCACCGTCGAGTTCAAGAGCGACCGTAGCCGACTTCCAGACCGCGATCTAGTCACGGCTGTGGTCTGCCTGGCGAATACCGAAGGCGGCGAGCTCTATCTGGGCATCGAGAAGGATGGCGCCATCACCGGCCTCCATCCCGAACACCAAAACCTGGCCACCCTGGCCGCGCTCATCGCCAACCGCACCAGCCCGCCCGTCAGCGTGCGCGTGATCGCCTTGCAGGAAGCGGGGAAGACCATCGCCCGAATCGAAGTCCCGAAATCTATGCGCCTGGTCGCTACTGCCGAAGGACTGTTGCAGCGGCGACGGTTGCAGGCTGACGGCACACCGCAGTGCGTCCCCTTCCACCCCCACGAGTTTGCCAGCCGCCAGTCAGACCTGGGTGTGCTCGACTACGCGGCGCTGCCCGTTGCCCAAGCCACCGAGGCTGATTTCGATCCCCTGGAGCGCGAACGCCTGCGCCAACTGGTGGAACGCTACGGCGGCGATCGCCTGCTGCTGACGTTGAGCGATGAAGAAATGGACGGCGCGTTGGGCTTCGTCCGCACTGAGGGCAAACGTCGCGTGCCGACGGTGGCTGGGCTCCTCATCCTCGGCCGGGAGGCGGCCCTGCGCGAGCACCTGCCGACGCACGAGGTGGCCTTTCAGGTGCTCGAAGGCACCCAGGTGCGGGTCAACGACTTCTACCGCGTGCCATTGCTGAAGACATTCGAACGGATCATGGAGCAGTTCGAGGCCCGCGTTCAGGAAGACGAAATCCAGGTTGGCCTGTTTCGGGTCCCGATTCCGACCTTCGACAAGCGCGCGTTCCGCGAGGCATTGATCAACGCCCTTACCCATCGCGACTACACGCGCCTGGGGGCAGTCCACGTGCGCTGGGAAACCGACGGGTTGGTCATCAGCAATCCTGGCGGCTTTGTCGAGGGCGTCACGTTGGAGAACCTGCTGGTGGTGGAGCCGAAGCCGCGCAACCCGCTCCTGGCCGATGCGATCAAGCGGATCGGCCTGACCGAACGCACGGGACGCGGGGTGGATTTGATCTACGAGGGGTTGCTGCGCTATGGGCGGCCGGCCCCCGACTATTCCCGCAGCGATCCCGTCACCGTAGTCGTCCAACTGAGCAGCGCCCAGGCCGACATTCCCTTCCTGCAGATGGTTATCGCCGAGGAGGAACGCACCGGCACCCGCATGCCCCTCGATGCATTGATTGTCCTGGCAAGGCTGCGCAAGGAACGCCGGATCGATGTGCAGACAATCGCCGCGGCGATCCAGAAGAACGAATCGGTCGCCCGCGCGGTATTGGAGCGGCTGGTCGAAGCTGGCCTCATCGAAGGCCGTGGCGCCACACGCGGCCGGACATACACGTTGAGCGCACAGGTGTACCAGCGGCTCGGCCAGGGCGCCGACTACGTCCGGCAAGCGGGCTTCGACCCTATCCAACAGGAGCAGATGATCCTGCAATACGTGCGAACGCAGGGTCGCATCACGCGCAGCGAGGCCGCAGAGTTATGTCGACTAGGTTCTGAGCAGGCCAAACGCCTCTTGACCCGAATGGAGGAGAAAGGCCTGCTCGTGCAGATAGGGACCCGGAAAGGCGCATACTACGAGCTTGCACCAAATATATAGGCGCGCCCAAATCGGATTTGGGCGCGCCTATATAATCTGAGCATTGTGGTATAATCTTTTCTGAAAGAGAGGAATTAACGACATGGGCCGAGCACGAATCCCTATTCCAAGAGAAAGAATCACCGACTTCTGCCGCCGCAACCAGGTGAGGTCTCTGGCGTTGTTCGGCTCCGTCTTGCGCGCCGACTTTCGGTCGGATAGCGACGTAGATCTATTGGTGGAGTTCGAGCCTAATGCCAGGATCGGCTTTCTGGCACTGGGGCGGATGCAGCGCGAGCTGACGGCGCTATTGGAGCGCCCGGTAGACTTAGTACCCAAGGATGGGCTCAAACCTTTGATCCGCCAGGAGGTGCTCAACAGCACCGAGGTCATCTATGCGAGATGAAGAGCTTTGCCTCAGGGACATCGTCGAGGCAGCGAGAGCGGTCGATCGCTTCCTGACGGGCATGAGCGAAGACAATTGGATGGATGACGAGGTCCGCCAAAGCGCCGTGATGCACCAGTTAATCATCATCGGCGAAGCTGCATCCAGGCTGTCCCACGAGTTTCGAGAGGCGCATCCACAGATCGCGTGGACGGATATCATAGGCTTTCGCAACCTGGCCGTGCATGCCTACTTCTCGGTGAGTTGGCCCATTGTCTGGGTAACGGCGACTGAAGACGTGCCAATCCTGCGTGAGCAGGTAGCAGATATTCTGATCAACGAGTATTCGCCCGGATGATGCTGATGTCCGCTGCTGAGAGCACAATACTCACGGACGCACACCTTATAAGGAGGGTTTATCGGGGATTATCACCAGCTACCGGCACATTATCGTTAGCCCACACGGAGACGCTACGCTGCGATAGTGCGCACGGATGGTAATGGCGGAGTACTCACGGTCTGTCTAAACGGCCTGACCGTGTAATCTGGCGAGGGCGGGATCGAACACTTGGTTCACATCCGTGAGGTCACGGGTTCGAGTCCCCTCTCGCCCACTTTACCCCTACCGGTGTCCGCATGGTACGCATTTTAGGCCGTCCGTGAGGACATCGGTTCGCGTAAGCGCCGGATCATCCTCTACCCATGTCCGCACGGATGGGCTGCCCTTTGGGAAGAAAAAAAGCGCCTGAGACGTTAGGCGCAGCCCAGGTGTCAGCACTGGCTGAGACGTTATCAGACCTGCGCGCTTTGCATCCCGACCGGAGGCAGCATACACGAAGTGCGCCCCGCAGTTTCGGGTGCGGATGAAACAGCTCACACTCTCCCAAACGACAGCGTGCCCCGCAGTTTCGGGCATGGTGCAGACCTACCTGGCGCTGGCGCAGGCGGATCCTTCGACTGCGCTCCCCGCAAACTGCGCGGGACTTCGCAGGACAGGCCTGGACGCGGCGCATCGGAAGGCGTCGCCGGTGGAGAAGTGGAGGTTTTGGAGCAGGCTTTGCCTATTGGCACAAACAAGCGCCCCGCACCAAACCGTGGGAGCGGCAGGGTGCGGGGCCGTTGCTATTTGCCCGGCCCACCCCCACCCTGGCCCCTTTCAGGGGTAGGTTTTTAACCGGAGCCCCCTGTGGGCGTCGTAGTCGGCCAAGGTTCGGGATAGAAACGGCCGAAGGGCAGGGCGGCGCCGGTAAGCGCT
>VGOD01000372.1 GCA_016876015.1 Chloroflexota bacterium | reverse complement strand
ATCACCGAGCGTCTGCGCTACTTCTGGGACATCGGCATCAGCGGGCCGGACTTCGTGTGGGCCGCGGTCGGCCCGGCGCTGGAATCGTATTCGGCCTGGGACGAAGTTCGCCGGCTGGACGGCTCTCCCTTCACCGTGGGCGAGTTCTTGCGCGAAGTGCGCCGCATGGTGGCCGACTTCGCCCTGGGCCAGATCCTCCGCGGCCGCTCCACCGAGGGGTTGGATGAATGGACCCGCTACTACCTGATCCACCGCAACTCGTTTGGGTTGGAGGACGCGCCGGTGGGCGAGTGCATCCTGCTCTCGCAGGGCTACGGACTCGATCTGAACGACCTGCGCGGCCCGCGCGGGCTGCTGGTCAAGGGGGACGGCAGCGATGTGCGGCTGGCGAAGTGGGATGAGCGCACTCGCCCTGATCTGGGCCACCCGCGGCCCGATGGCGGCCTGCCGCTGGTGGACATGCTGCACCGCCTCCTATGGCTATGGGCTTCGGGCGACACGGATAAACTCCGCGCTTACGCGCAAGATCGCGGCCTGGCGCAGAACGATCTGTTTTGGGAGATCGCCCAGGCAGTGCTCGAGATGGCGCCGGTGAAGAGCCGCGAGCGGACGCTGTTGGAGGCGGTGGTGGCGTGGGGGCGAGGGAAGCCAGAGTTAGTAAAAGCGATTCAGCCCGAATTGGGAGGACTGCAATGAGCCAGTTTTCTGAGGCGTTAATCAGTCGAGTCGTAGTGCGGGGCTTTCGGAGCCTGGAGAGGGTTATCGTAGACCTGGAATCGGTCACCGTGTTGGCCGGCCCCAACGGCAGCGGCAAAAGCGCCTTCGTGGACGCGTTGGCCTTCTTGCAGGAAGCCCTCAGCAAGTCGCCTCAGGAGGCTTTCAAGAATCGCGGCGGATTCGACCAGGTGCTCACCTTGACCGGTCACAGACCCGATACGATTGCGCTCGAGGTTCAGATTCAGTCGCGGGCCTCAGAAGCCTTTGCCGGTCACTACTTTGTCCAGTTTGGACGCAAGGAACGGCCCAGGCGCCTGGTTGTGGTGGAAGAGAGCTGTGAAATGCTGTTGGGGCCGGGTCGGATTGCTCATCGCTATCAGGTAGAGGATGGCATGTGGACGGTGTCGGCAGGTGGGATCGAGCCGCAACTTGCCGAAGGTCGTCTCGCGTTGCCCCTCATGGCCGGCCTGGAATCGTTTGCCCTGCTATACAATGCCCTGACATCCGTTCGGATTTATCACGTCGGCGCCGACACTCTGCGGGCCTGGCAAATACCGGATCGCGGAACACAACTACTGGTGGACGGTAGCAATGCAGCCAGCGTCCTGAAGAGGCTGCGCGACAATGACCCGCTATCCTATCAACGGGTCATCCAGGCCATTTCGGCCATCGTCCCATCCATCCAGAAGATTGATAGCACCACCCGACAGCATGGCCGCGAAGTCGCCCTGGTTTTTGGCGAGTCATTTGTCGGACACCGTGACATATCGTTTCAAGCCGATAGCATGTCCGACGGCACGCTGCACGTATTGGGCATCCTGGCGGCAGCGTACCAGGAACAACCGCCCGTCCTGATCGCGTTCGAGGAGCCGGAAGCGACGGTGCATCCAGGCGCGGCAGCGGTATTGGCGGAGGCACTTCAAGAGGCCGGCTTGCGCACGCAAGTGCTGATCACGACCCATAGCCCTGATCTGCTCTCCCGTTTTGAGCCCGCCCAACTCAGGGCTGTCGAGCGTGCCCCAGATGGGACCACAATGATTGCGCCTATCGTCGGATCTCAGCAGGAAGCTATCCACCGCCGGCTATTCACTGCGGGTGAGCTACACCGTATCGAAGGGCTGCGGCCAGCACAACCCGTGGCAGAGGAGTAAAGCAGGATGCCGACCCTTGTCCCGATCGTTGAAGGCGATGGCGAGGTTGCTGCGCTGCCTGTGCTTCTGCGCCGGCTGTTCCACGAAGTCCACCAGATCTACGATGTCAGCATCGCCAAACCCAAGAACGCCCACGGATGTGGCAATCTGACCGCGGCCGACCAGCTTGAACGCTTTGTTGGCTATGCCCTACTGGAACCTGAATGCGATGGTGTCCTGGTCTTGATAGACAACGATGCAGCACAGAGTTTGATCGAAGAAAACGCCCTGGAAGATGACTGCGCTCCCGCATTTGCTCATCATCTGGCAGCAAGAATTCAAGCCATGCGCCCTTCCAAACCGGTTGCAATCGTCGTCGCGCGTTGGGAATATGAAGCATGGTTTCTGGCCAGCCTGGGGACAGTAGGAACGGTCGTGGGCATGCCCGAAGGCACGATCTACGAGGGGAACGTAGAATCGGAACACTCCGCCAAAGGCTGGATCGAGCGTCGTCTTCCCCCAGGACAGAAGTACTCGGAAACCCGCGATCAAGCCCGCATGACGGCCTATCTCGACCTGGAGTCGGCTGAACACCGGTCTCGTTCGTTCAAGCGGCTGAAACATGCGCTCGAGCAACTCGTGGATGCGTACTTGAAAAATGTATTGATCGTGACCCCTTTGCCTGATCGCCGCAGAGAGGAGGAATGATGGCTGTTGCAGCCTGGCACCAACTCTGCACCCTGCGCGACGACGTGCGTCGCGGCGCCCTCACCCTCGACGAATTCGCCGCCGATCTGAACGGCGTGCGCACCGGCGAGGCGCGGCTTGTTTACCGCGAGCCGGCCATGTTCTTCGACCGCACCTATCCCACCTTCCGCATGAAGGCGCTGGCCGGCGATGTGCTGCGCCGGCTGGCGGGAGGGGGCGGCAAGCCGGTGCTGCAGCTCCAGGTCGCGTACGGCGGCGGCAAGACCCACACCCTGATCACCCTGTTGCACCTGGCCGAACGGGGGCAAGCCCTGGCCGATCACAAGACGGTCGGCGAGTTCCTGGCGTTCGCCGGCCCGACACAGGCCCCGCGGGCGCGGGTGGCGCTCCTGCCCGGCGACCAGTTCGACGTCAAGGAAGGGTTGGAGGTCTACGGGCCGGAGGGCAAGACGCGGCGCGTGCGGACGCTCTGGGGCGCGCTGGCTTACCAACTGGCCGGCGACGTCGGCTACGCCCGGCTGAAAGGCCATGACGAAAGCTTCACCGTCCCGGCTGAGCCGCTGCTGGTGGACCTGCTGCGCGCGCCGATCAAAGAGAAATTGGGCGCGTTGGTGCTGGTAGATGAAGCGGTGTGGTACTACCGCGGGCTGGTCAACGAGAACCCGCGCATGCTCGGCACCATCAAAGACTTCTACCAGGTGCTCACCCAGGCGGTGGCCAAGGTGGAGCGCGCCGCGCTGGTGGCCTCCCTCATCGCCTCGCGCACCGAGGCCAACGATCAGACGGGCGTCCAGTGCCTGGAGGCGCTGAACGACGTCTTCGGCCGCCTGGCCGAGCCGGTGGATCCGGTGGCGCGTGACGACGTGGCCGAGGTGTTGCGTCGCCGGCTATTCGAGCAGGTCCCCGGCGAAGCCGAGCGCCGGCCGGTGATTGATGCGGTCATGGCTGCCATGCAGCGCGTGCCGCTGCGCGAGGCGCAGCGCGATCAGGCCGCTTATGACCGGCTGATGGCCAGCTATCCGTTTCACCCCGACCTGATCAACGTGCTCTACCAGAAGTGGACGCAGATCAGCGGCTTCCAGCGCACGCGCGGCGCCTTGCGTCTGCTGGCTTCTGCCTTGCGCGACAGCGAGGGCCGCGACCCGTCCCCCCTGGTCGGGCCCAGTGCGCTGCTTCCGGTAGGCCCGGGTATGTCCAATGCGTTGAACGAGTTGATCAAGATTTGCGAAGAACGTGAGCGTTGGACGCCGATCCTGACCGGGGAGCTGGACAAGGCACGTGAGATACAGGCGGCCCTGCCGACGATCCGGGCGCGCGAAGTCGAGCAGGCCGTTGTCGCTACCTTCCTTCATTCGCAGCCGATGGGACAGCGCGCGGCGCACACCGATCTGCTGGCTTTGTTGGCGCATCCCCTGGTTGACCCTGCGGCGCTGGAGGAGGGCTTGCGCAAATGGCGCGGCCTCTCCTGGTTCCTCGTGGAGGATCCCGACGCGTGGCAATTGGGCACCGCGCCCAACCTGACGCACATGCACGTCCAGGCGATGGGTTGGTTGAATGAGGACGACATCGAGGAAGAGCTCAAGCGGCGCATCCAGGCGGTTCCTCAGCTCGCAGCAGCCGATCCTGGTGTCGAGGTGCACCGGCTGCCGGTAAACCCCAGCTATATCAGCGACGACCTCAAGCTGCACTACCTGATCCTCGGGCCGGAGTGCGCGGTCGAGCCGGGCAAGCCGTTGCCTGCCTGCGTGGAGTCCTACTTCAACGAGAAGAGTAGCTCCACTGATCCGCGCATCTATCGCAACAACCTGGTCGCGTTGGCGCTCGAAGTGTCGCGCGTGGCCGG
>VGOD01000371.1 GCA_016876015.1 Chloroflexota bacterium | reverse complement strand
GCCGCGGCCAGCCGCCCCGCCAGCGCAAGATCAGTGCGGGCGACACCACTGCGCTCAAGCAGGAGATCGTACTCGCCAAGCAACGGTTCAGTCTGCCGGCCGACGCGCCGGTGGTGAGCTGCTACGAAGCCGGCCGCGACGGCTTTTGGTTGCACCGCTTCCTGGAACACGAGCACGTGACCAACCTGGTCGTGGACTCGGCCAGCATCGAAGTCAGCCGCCGCGGCAAGCACGCCAAGACTGATCGTCTGGACGTCGAGAAGCTGCTGACCATGCTGCTGCGCTACCACGGCGGGGAGTCCCGCGTCTGGAGCGTGGTGCAGGTACCCAGCCTGGCCGCCGAGGATCAACGCCATCTGCACCGCCAACTGTTGGCTCTGAAAGCCGAACGCACGCGCTACGGCAACCGTATCAAGGGCCTGTTGGTCGGTCAGGGCATCCACCTCAATGTGGACGGCGACTTTCTGACCCATCTGTCCGCACTGCGCCTCTGGGATGGCGCCGCGTTGCCGGACGGCTTGACCGCACGCCTGCGCCGCGAGTTCACCGGCTGGCAGTTCGCCCACCAGCAGAGCCAAGAACTGGAAACGGAACGCCGCACCGCGACACCCCTGCGATGCCGAGACGGAGCGGATGTATCAAGCCCTGGCAACGCAGGTCGATCCCGTGGCCCAACCCCTGCCGCCACCCCGCCGGCCGCACAGCCGCCGCAACGAACCGCGCTTTGACCTGCGCACCGAGTTGTATCGCCCGGCTGGCGTTGACCTGACCACCGTGGATGGCCTGGACGTGCTGACCGTACAAGCCGTGCTGACCGAGACCGGCGTGGATATGACGCCCTGGCGCACCAGCAAGCACTTCGCCTCCTGGTTGGGCCTGTGTCCCGAAAACGCCAAGACCGGCGGCAAGATCATCAAGCGCGGCACCAAGCCGGGCGCCAATCGGGCCGCCCTGGCCCTGCGCCTGGCCGCGCGCAGCCTGCATCACAGCGACAGCGCTCTCGGCGCCTTCTACCGGCGGATGTGTAGCAAGTTAGGCAAGCCGCAGGCGGTGACGGCCACGGCCCACAAGTGCTGTCCTGAGCGTAGCCGAAGGATGGCCCGCATCATCTACGCCATGTTAAAGAGCAAACAACCGTACAAAGACCCAGGCGCCGATCATCTGGCAGCCCAGGTGCAGGAACGCAAGCTCAAAGACCTCCAACGCAAAGCTAAAGACCTGGGCTACGAACTGCCCCCCCTCGCCACGGCCTGAGCTCTGGCGGGGCGTGCCTGCTGCGCTGACCCTGGCATGCGCGATGCCGGGGCGTTGTCGCGTCCGCGCCCTGGCGATTTGGCGCCCTGGACGGCCTTGCTACATGATCAGTTACGCCCCAACTGACCTCCCACAGCACGAGTCGCGTCGCCAAATCACCTCACGGGAAGCCCAAACGGTCGTTTTCCCCACCGCCCGCCGTCAAGGTGTTTCTTGGCAGGCCCCGCCGCATATGAGCCGCGTTCATACGTGTTTCTCGATGATCTCCTTGATGAATCCGGGGATGCCCTTCTGAAGTTCCAAGGTTCGCTTCTTCAGTCGATCGTAGACTGAGACTTCCTCTCCTATCCACATGATGTCCGCTCGACGCGCTTGCCGCATTGTCACATGGTCGTAATCCTCCGGGAAAGCCCAGTAGCATCTTTGGCAAATCTCCGCTTTCCTCAACTCCTGCCAGTTGACACAGTGCTCACACGACCAGGACTTGGCGCGATTCGCGGACCCACATAACAACATGTACGTTTTCGGATCGTTCATGTCCCCAGCGTTGTCGCCTGCAACTTCGAAGGGTATCCGATGGTCTATCTGAAGCTCTCGCGGATCGAACTCCTCCAGATAGATGGCGCAACGGCTTCCATGTAGCCTGATGAGCTCTGCTTTGAGTGTTCTTGCGAAAGCCGTTCTGCCGAAGAGCTTGGAGAACCTCGCCCTTGCGGGGTCACCAAACCTGTAGGCACCTATCTTCCGTCCGTCACTGCCAGTAACCCGGAATGTTTCCAGCGGAATACCCTGTTCTCGCACATCGCGGGCCGCCCTGGGCGGATGGTTATAGCCGTATTTCTCCTTCAAATCCTCGGTCGTAATGTAGCCGTGCGTCAGAATGTGTTCGATAACCGTGCGTGGCCGTTTTGCCGTGACGGTCTTGCACCTTTCTACGAAATCGTGCGGGAGATCATTCATAGTCACTTGGGGCGACCTTCCATCAGACAAAGTTGCTCACCTCTGGTGTATCGGTATACGATCGGAACGTGGGCAAGTTCATCGGCCAGGCTTGGGGAGAGATAGAGTGACTCGATTGTCACGTCATCCCTGCCAAGAAGAGTAGCCTGTGAGGAGCGACCCGCATACAACTCGATGAGCGTGAGGTTCAGATCATCGGGAAGTCGCTTGCCGTGGGTTTTGTCTCCGGTGCGCCCATCATAGCTGACCAGGTATCGGATACCTCTTTGGTTGAGTTCGTCCAGGGCTTGAACGAACTCACAGAACTGCACGTTCTGAAGGTATCGGGTGTCGCGGTTTCCGCAGACCCCTTGATAAGGTGGATCCATGTACACAAGGTCGGCCGGAGTGGCCTTATCGAGAATATCCCGATAGTTCATTGAGGAGACAGTGGTTTTTCCCTTAAGATAGTAGGATGCACCTAGTATCTGCAGACGCATGGTTTCCGGTTTCATCCCTTGGCGGCGGTTATCTGGGCTCTGGTTGAACTCCCCCTGCGAATTGTAGCGCACAGATCCTTTTACGCACCGGGCCAGAAGGTAGAGAAACAAGTCTGGTTTCCCTGTCCGGTTGAAGTCCGCCCTGACTTTGTCATAGAACGAACGGGGATCGTCCAACTGCTCCTGCCAAAGAGTCTCGTACTGCGCGACGATCTGTTGGGGTGTTTCAATGATTGCACGCCACAAATCCATCAACGGCTTGTTGAGATCATTGATGTGGTAATAGTCGCCGAGTCCGTTTGCCGCGGCCGCGATGGTTATTGCTGCTGAACCGGCAAAAGGCTCGTAGAGAGTGGTGAGCCTCGGCGGAAAATACCGCAGAATTTCGGCGGCGAGATTACGTTTGCTCCCTTGATAGGGTATGGGGTGGGGCACGGTCTTTGTCTTCATGCTGGCTCTTGAGTTGCTCCAACGGCTTGCACTTCACAAAGCGAAGTGCTGTGGATGGAATCATAGTCCAAGATCGCTCTCGCGGCAAACCGTGTGGTGGCCTAACGGCAAGGTTCACCTGCGCCTGCGGCTCACGTACTCTCGCGACCCCTGACTTTACCGCCGCAGGCGTCAGATACTATGGGGGCTTGGCCGGACGGCGCACTTATGGTAAGCTGCTCAACCAAAAGGAGTGTACCATGAAACAGGCAATCCACCCCAACAACGAAGACACCCAACCGACCCTGTACCTGGCCTTCGAGTTGAGCAACCAGGACTGGAAACTCGGCTTCACGATCGGCCGCGGCCAGCCGCCCCGCCAGCGTAAGATCAATGCGGGCGACACGACGGCGCTCAAGCAGGAGATCGTACTCGCCAAGCAACGGTTCAGTCTGCCGGCCGACGCGCCGGTGGTGAGCTGCTACGAAGCCGGTCGCGACGGCTTTTGGTTGCACCGCTTCCTGGAACACGAGCACGTGACCAACCTGGTCGTGGATTCGGCCAGCATCGAGGTCAGTCGCCGCGGCAAGCACACCAAGACTGATCGTCTCGACGTCGAGAAGCTGCTGACCATGCTGCTGCGCTACCACGGCGGGGAGTCCCGCGTCTGGAGCGTGGTGCAAGTGCCCAGCCTGGCCGCCGAGGATCAGCGCCACCTGCACCGCCAACTGCTGGCCCTGAAAGGCGAACGCACCCGCTACAGCAACCGCATCAAGGGCCTGCTCGTTGGCCAGGGCATCCATCTGAATGTGAACGACGAGTTCCTGGATCACTTGCCGGAGCTGCGCCTCTGGGATGGCGCCGCGTTGCCGGATGGCCTGGCCGCCCGCCTGCGCCGCGAGTTCACCGGCTGGCAGTTCGCCCACCAGCAGAGCCAAGAACTGGAAACGGAACGCCGCACCGCGATTTGACACCCCCCTGCGATGCCGAGACGGAGCGGATGTATCAAGCCCTGGCAACGCAGGTCGATAAGAATCCAGTTTCCCAGGAACAGCGAGACATTCTGGAATCGGGAAACAAGCGATCCCGCTCGGTCGAGTTCGGTTGCAGACAACAAGTTGAAAACCATGTAGACCTACATTTTCTTCTCATGCTTGCTTGCCGCGCTTGTTGAGGGACGCGGGCCTAACGGCCAGGTTCAGCTGCGGCCCCGCCGCCGTGACTTTCGCCATCCACGTACTTGCGCGGCGGGGCCGTCAGCTGCAACCAGTGTTAGGCAATGGCCCAGGACACC
>VGOD01000370.1 GCA_016876015.1 Chloroflexota bacterium | reverse complement strand
CCCGGTCGGAGACCGGCCAGAGCGGGAGAGCGTAAAGAATATGCCGTCGCTGGCCCGGTCGGAGACCGGCCAGAGCGGGAGAGCGTAAAGAATATGCCGTCGCTGGCTCGGTCGGAGACCGGCCAGAGCGGGAGAGCGAGAAGGATGAGAGGCCCGGTCAGGAGACCGGCCAGAGCGGGAGAGCGTAAAGAATATGCCGTCGCTGGCTCGGTCGGAGACCGGCCAGAGCGGGAGAGCGAGAAGGATGAGAGGCCCGGTCAGGAGACCGGGCCGAGCGGATGAGGCAAGCCTGTCTCTTGTCTCCGGTCTCCTGTCTCCGGTCTCCAGTCTCCGGTCTCCTGTCTCCTGTCTCCGGTCTCCTGTCTCCTGTCTCCTGTCTCCTGTCACCTACCATGCCCACACTCATCGAAACCACTGCTCTGCGCAAGACCTTCGGGACCACCGTGGCCGTGGATGGCCTGACGCTCGCAGTGGGCCAGGGAGAGGTGTTCGGCTTCCTCGGCCCGAACGGCGCGGGCAAAACGACCACGGTCAAGATGCTGGTCGGCCTGGTGCATCCCACGGCCGGCGATGCGCTGGTGCTCGGCCGCCGGCCCGGCGATCCCGCGGTGATGGGTCGCATCGGGTTCCTGCCAGAACACTTCCGGTTCCCGCCGTGGCTGACCGCCGCCGACTTCCTGGACGTGCACAGCCGGCTCTATGGCCTGCCGGCCCGCGAGCGCCAGACGCGCATCTCGGAGCTGCTCGGCCGGGTGGGGCTGGCGGACCGGGCGCGCTCGCGGCTGGGGGAATTCTCCAAGGGGATGCTACAACGCGTCGGGTTGGCGCAGGCGCTCCTCAACGACCCAGCCCTCGTCTTCCTGGATGAGCCGACCTCGGGCCTCGACCCGGTGGGCCGGCACGAAGTACGCGACCTGATTCGCGAGCTGCGCGCCGCGGGCGTCACCGTCTTTCTCAATTCGCACTTCCTCAGCGAGGTGGAGGTCACTTGCGACCGGGTGGCCATCGTCAAGCGCGGCCAGGTGGTGCGCAGCGGCGCGCTCGACGAGTTGACTCGCGTCGGCCTGGAAGTGGAAATTCGCGCCGCGGGCCTGACGCCGGAGCTGATCGCGGGATTGGCGCAGTGGGGCGCGGTGGGCGAAGTGCAGACCGTGGACCACCGACCGCCGACCACCTCCCACGACCCGCTGCCGGGAGCTCCCCAATCCGAAATCGCAATTCGCGATTCGCAATTCGCAGATGCCGTGACGCGCCTGACGTTATCAGTCGCGAGCGAAGAGGTCATTCCAGCGGCGGCGCAATGGCTGGTGGCGGGCGGCGCGCAGCTCTATTCCCTGGCCCCACGGCGGCTCTCGCTGGAAGAGCTCTTCATGCGCGTGATGGCCGAGTGACCTCCATGAACATCTGGAACATCACCCGTTTAGCCTTCCTGGAAGCGCGGCAGCGCAAGCTGTTGTGGGCCGTGGTCCTCTTGGGCCTGGCCTTTCTGGCCGTCTTCGGAACCGGCGTCTACTTCATGTGGCGCGACGTCTCTCAGATGTCGCGCGGGCTCGCGCGTGCGCTGGAGCCGATCAACTTCTTCTTGCTGGCCGGGCTCTATGGGGTGGACTTCCTGGTGGTGATGCTCGCGGTGCTGACCTCGGTAGACGCCATCGCGGGCGAGATCACTTCTGGCACGATCCAGACGATCGCGACCAAGCCGCTGCGACGGTGGGAGATCGTCATCGGCAAGTGGCTGGGGCTGGCCGCGATGCTGACCGTCTTCGCGGCCGTCATGAGCGCGGCGCTGATGGCCATCGTCTGGGCGATCACTGGCTACACGCCGCGCAATCCGCTTTCGGGCGTCGCGCTGATCGTGCTGGAGGGGCTGATCATGCTGACGCTGTCTATCCTGGGCGGCACGCGGCTCTCGACGCTGACGAACGGCGTGGTGGTCTTCATGGTGTGGGGGTTGGCGTTCATCGCCGGCTGGATCGAGCAGATCGGCGCGGTCTTGCGCAACGAGGCCGCGGTCAACGTCGGGATCGTCGTCAGCCTCCTTGCGCCCAGCGAAGCGATGTGGAAACGTGCGGCCTACCTGATGCAGCCGTCGTTCCTGCGGGAATTGGGGCTGGATGCCACGCCATTCGGCGCGGCCACCGCGCCGAGCGAGGCGATGGTGGTCTACGCGCTGCTCTACACGGCGGTCGCGCTGGGCGTGGCGGTGTATTGGTTTCAGAGGCGCGATCTGTAGGGCCGCGGCAGGACGCCGCAGATGGGAGTCGGCCGCAGCCAAATCCTTGTCTCTACTCCACCAGAGCCGAGGTTTGCGTAGTCCACCCCACACCATCGTATCCCTCGACCGTGAAGCTAGAGTTGCCGGACACCGAGAGGGTGTTGACCACGAAATTCGCCTCCGTGCGGACGGTGCCGCTCAGGTCAAGCCCGCCGGCCGGGAGGTATACTGTGCCTCGCAAGTTCGATGAGCTGGTGCCGTTCACATTCCCCGTCGCGGAGTTGTTACGGGCCTGGAAGAAGAGCACGCCCCCATACGTCCCCGAGGTCGGCGCCGACAGGTTGGTGGTGGTCGTACCGGCCAGCTTGATCGAACCCTGAGCGAGATAGATGAAAACGCCAGAACCGGTGATCCTCGCATTACCTCGGATATCGAAGTCCCCATCCAGGATGTACACCCCTGGCTCTAGCGTGCAGTCGCTGGATGTCGTGATCCCAGACGGATAGATGCCCGGCTGAAGGGTACCGCACTTGCTGGGTACCGAGCGGGTCGGCACGCCTGTTCGACTGGGTGCAGGCAGGCTGGCCAGCGGATCAGGCTTGACCGACGCGCCCGTAAGCGGCGCCTGCAAGTCGCCGTTCAGATCGCGAAACGCGCCGTTGGGCCCGGTCGTGTAGTTGCCGACGATGCTGGCGCGCACCTGGGTGGCCACGTTGCCATTGCCCAGTGCTACCGCGCCTGCACTGTTCGAGTTGACGTGTACATTGCCCAGCCTCACCGTCAAGCTTGGGTTGTTACCGTTCATGGTGAAAGTCTCGCCATTCAGTTTCAGAACCAGGACTGAAGGCCCGAGCCGGGCGGTTCGCCAGCCGGCGGTAGCGGCTGCCGTCACCTGGAAGGTACCCCGCCAGACCATGGAAGCGAAAATCGGCTGCACACTCTCCCGAATGCGCACCTGCATATACTGCGAGTTGCCGGCATAGGATCCGGTCGTCGGCGGAGATGCGATTGTGACGGTATTCGTGATGCCGTTGTTGTTGTAGCCATGTTGCGCGGCATAGTAGTAGGCGGTGTTGCTGGCGACAGTAACCCCGCTCTGGTAGAGCACGGTGGCCGCGGCCGCGGCCGCCGCATCGGTCGCGCTCTGCACGCGCCTGTGGCGCACATAGACGTTTCCCAAATCCAACACCAGCCCCAACATGGCGAGCATCAGCGGCATCAGCAGCGCCAACTGGAGCAATTGCTGTCCTTCTTCACGGGTGATCTGCATTCTACGCATCTGGGATGCCACTCTCTCCTCCTCAGAACTGAATCACCATGGTTGATTTCCCACGCAAGGTAAGGGTCTGTCCACGCCAAAAAAGCCCGGTAACGCTGCGTCCGATATAGGTTACATTCACACTGACCGTACTCCCTGGCTGGTTGTCGGGAGACCAGGTCGCCGCGATCGTCAGGTCAGCCTGGTTGAGACCGGTCGCCCAACCCAGAGCGTGCTGCTGCAGGGCCGTGTAGTTGGCCGATCCCACCGGTGCGAGTGAGCTGGCCCCATGCGTGATACCATACCGCGCGCCCGCCTGAGCCACCTGGTTGACCGTCACATAGTTGAAGAGTACCCGGCCGCCATCCACCACAAACAGCAACATGGCAAAAAACACCACGGCCGTAAGCGCATATTCGATCATTGCCTGGCCAGACTCATACAAACTGCGCTTCATTGCAGCACCCTGCGCACCGCGGTGCTCGAAACCTGGACGTTGCCGATGACGCCCTGGATGGCTATCAGGTTGCTCACCTGGCAGCGGACCGTCACCTGAACCTGAGAATAGCCGTAGGCGTCCGTTGCCGTACTGCTCGTGACAATCGGGCTGGCGCAGCTCCAGTTGCTTTGGTCAGCCAGCGCCGCGCTTGAAATGCCGGCCTGGTTGGCGGCTGCGCTCGGGCTGCTGGCGCCATACGCCGCGCCCACATCCGCGGCGTTGACAACGCCGATGTAGGCCTGGAAAATGAAAGCGAAATCTATCAGGGCCAGGACGATAACCATCAAGACCCCAAAGACGAGGCCGCTTTCGACTAGGCCCTGGCCTGATTCGGACGAGGCCTCTGATCTCAGCTTCGCAGTTAGTGAATCTTTCATGGCTCTTCCACTATAGCAAGCCTTCGGTTTGATTTCAATAGGACCGACTTACCATTTGCTTACACGCAAAACCGGGGCGCAGAAGGCCCTGGCCTCTTGCAC
>VGOD01000369.1 GCA_016876015.1 Chloroflexota bacterium | reverse complement strand
CCGAATCCCCCGCACGCCGCGGCGGTCGGCGCCGGCGTCGCCAACGGCAACGTGATCGCCAGCAGCAGGATCGCCAGCAGCAACCCACATCTACGTTTCTGTTCCACTGGGTGCCCTCACTCCGCCGTCAGCCGGCGCATCTCGATTAAACCAGCCAACTGCGGGTCGGCGTTCAATACCCGCGCAATCCGGCTCGTGAAGACGTTGTTGATCCGATACGGCTCTCCCTCGGCCAACGCCACCGACGCGCTCCGCAACTCCTCGATCAACGCCTTCGTGCTGATCCGCCGTTGTCCGCCAGCCACGCGGGCGAGCGCCAGCTGGCGGATCAACGCCATCACGCCCGGATTCGCCCGCTGCCACTCTGCGAACCGCTGCTCGATCGTCAGATCATCCTTGTCCACCGATCGCGGTGACGCCGTGGGCAGCGGGGGCTGCAGCGCCGGGTCCGGTGTGTGTACCCGCTGCGTCACGATGCGATTGCGCCGGCGCTTCCAGCCCGGCGTGCCCAGCGCCACATCATACGGATTGCCGTTCACCATGCGTCGCCTCCTACCAGCTTGGATTGTTGCGGCTGCCGCCACCCCAACCGCCGATGCAAGCAGCCAAAATGATGATGACCATGATCAACAAGATCGCCAGCTCCAGCATTGCTTACCTCCCCTCAACCAGTCTCGTCGCCCGTGGCCAGCGCCAACCGCGTCGCCGATACCCCGGCGTCGCCCAATTCGCCCGCCGGCCCATACCAGCGTTCGCCCGCCGGCCGGTATACCGTCGGCTCCGCCTGCCGCAGCCGCTTGATCTCGCTCTGCATCCGCTGCAAGCGGGCGAGGCAGTTCTCGTACATCGCCGCCGCGCGTGCCATCGCCTGGCGGTCGCGCCAGATGGTTTCACGGCGCACGCCCAGGGCGCGCGCCAATTCAATGTCGCTGACTCCGGTCAGCTGGCCGTCTGCCTCCAGGCGGTAGAATGCCAGTAGCCGAGCGGCTTTCGTTTCGTGGGTTGTTGGCATGGACGGCTCCGTTGCCGGGATTGGGTCAGGCTCCCGGCTGGCCGGCCGCCATCAACGGTACAAAATCACGTTGACGACCTCGGAAAACAACTGCACCTCGGAGGTGCCTGAGGTCACGCCCAGCTCGGACGCAACTCGCTCCGGCCCGTGCGGGCCGTGGAGTCGGACAACGATTTGCGCGCCTACTACTGGGTAAGTGGCGTGCAGGGTGTGTTCCGCCCAACGTATACCGATAGACCGTTGGACGGGTACCACCCCGTCGCCAAACGCCACTCCTGCTCCTGTGACCCAGATGATGCCGGCTACATCATCCACGTACTCATCCTCAATCGTGTCGTAGATGTAGGCCGTGAAGTCGATAAAGCTGTCGCCGTCACAGCGACCAGCTACGGCTTGAATCCGATATTCCAGCATGGCGGTCTCCTGCTGGCCTATGTCCCGACCAGCGGGGGGGTGGGCGGGCCATCAGGCGGGCTCGCCGTTGTTCGCGCCTACGACGGCGGCTTTCACCCGCGTGCGTTCGCGTGCGCGCGCGGGTGAAGGGGTCAATCGCGCCAACCGGCTTCCGCCAGGCGTTGGCGGAAGTCTTCCACGTCTGTGAAGAACGCTGCGCTTGCTTCGACTTCCACCCACTCGCCCATCCCCGCACTGATCCCCATCTTCGCCCCGCACGTGCAAAACAGCGCCTGTCTCATGCCGGTTGCTCCTGGATCTCAATAATCTGCGCATCAGATGGCCACGGCGGCAGGACTTTGTCCAGCAATTCGCGCAATGCCTCACTGATGCTGATCGCGCCAGAACGTTTTGTGTATGAGAGCAGCCGTTCCCGCTGATCGGCACGGATGGTCGCGGAGATGGGGACTACAGTTGGGGAATTGTCCATGTGATTACTCCTATCAGATCAGCCGTTTTTCCTAACTGACTAGGAGTATATCACAGGATGTTATAGTTTGTCAAGGGGTTAGGAATTATTCCCATGAAATTCGTAGAAATTCCGAGTACATTGGAGCTTGCGAGCCGGCATGAATCTCTATGCCCTGCAACAGATCATGGGCCACAGCGATCTGACCGTCTTGCGCCGCTATCTGGCGCTGGTCGAAAATGATCTACAGGCTGCTCATCGCACGCATGGCCCGGTAGATCACATGCTCAACTAGGCCGCAGTCGCCACACCTCGTCTGCCAGCCGGCGCAACTGGCCCCGCCGATCGAAGTAAGCGACCAGCTCGGTCGCCTTCGCCAACAGGCCATTGCCTGGCAGCGCATCCAGGTCCACACTCAGATCGAACGCCAACGCACGCAGCTCGTTCTCGTCGAACTTCGTCGCCAGCGTCTGCCGCAGCTCGCCGACCGCCACCGGTTGGTTGCGCGTCTTCTCTTTCTGCAGCGTTTCGATGTCGTGCTCCAGTGAACTCACCCGCTGCTGCATATCCGCCAATTGACGCAAGAGCAGCTTTTGGGTCTCCTGCAAACGTCTGTTTTCGTCGTTCAGCAGTTGATTCTCACGCTTGACCAGGTCCAACTCGTGTTGCAGGTCGCCGATGCGTCGTTCGTTGGCAGTCATCTTTTCGATAGCCTCGGACCACGAACCAGGCCATAAACCAGCGTCAGGACGTGTCCGCCGGCTGGCCCACCACATAATGGCCAGGCCGATCACGCCCAAAAGCGCCATGACAGACAGAATCTCAGGGGTCATACCGTGTATTGCCTGCCTCGTAGAAACAACATGCGCTGTACAGTATGGCCAGGCCGCCGCTGACATTACTGCCTGACCACACGGCCGTCGCGAACGCGCCCCACACCGCCGCCAGCCACACGGCCGCCAGACGGCCCACCCAACACGACCGCCATCGGCTGGTCGCGAGCAGCCACAGACCACCGGCCAACAGCAAAATGCCGAAGATCACAGACTGCCCCCAACTCAACAGGGCAGCCTGCGCCTGTAACAACCGCAAGCTGCCATGGATCAGTGCGATCAGACCGAGCAGTCTGCGCACTTGCACGCCATGAGGGACTTGACGTAAGCAGTTCGTCAACCAGGCTCGCATATCCTCAGCATCCTGTCCGAAACGGAACCGGGTCTACCCAATCACGATAGGCCGGGTTACGGCCTCGCAACAACCGGAGGCCAAAGTGTAAATGAGGGCCAGTGCTAAAGCCCGTCGAACCCAATGTACCAATGGTCTCGCCAGCGGCGACGCATTGGTTCTCGCATACCAGCACAGCCTTCAGGTGGGCATAGAGGGTCAAGCACTCTTGGTTGTCAGCGCCGATGCGGATGTGCCAGCCATAACCCTGCGGGTCGTAACCCACGTTACAACGGCCGGCATGAGCAGCCAACACCAGCGTGCCCTCGGTCGCGGCATAGTCCAGACCGTTATGCCCGGCCAGGCCAAAACGCGCGTACAGAGCAGGATTCTCGCCAAACCATTGCGAAACAACGCCAGGCTCAGACGGCAAAGGGCGCAGCAATGTCAGTTCCATCTCGACTCTCAGAATGACAAACCCAACTTGGTATACAGAGCTTCGACATGTGGCAGATCAGTAGTCTGCCAGCCCTCGAACTGCTGCACGGCGGTGCGTAACAACGTCTGCTGTTCGGGGGCCATGATGGCCATCGGCCAGGCACGCTCAGTAGCGTGCCAGTGGATCAAACCCTGCTCAGTAGCGACGAGACCAAGTGTCTTGCGCTCTGCGGGTGTAAACTCCAGGATGTCCAACAGGCGCGCCGCCACGCGAATGATGGCCACCGTACCCCGCAGCCCACCGATGATCTGAATCAGCATCACCCGTTCCCAGGTCGTCAGTTCCACCTGCATGATCCTCACCCCTCCTATGCCGCGATCGTCTGTTTCGTCACCCAACTGCCACCACTCTCGCGGCGCTGGGCCTTGAGGTCGTTGCCGTCCCGAATCCAACGCCATGTGCCGTTAGTGGTCGGATCGCCCAGGTAATAGGCTTTGTCGCTGTAAATTTCCACATCCCCAATGACATCCAGCATCGAAGTCGGCTGCGTCGTGCCGGCGCCGCCGATGATCAGCCCCTTCATCGTGCTCATGATCGCCGGATACAATTCCGCCCACACCTCGCCATCGCTTTCGGCCTGTAAGCCGAGCTGAAGCATGTTACCGTCATACCAGGCATTCAACCCCAAATAGCCGCACGTCGGCGACGAACCTGTCAGGCTCCAAATCTGACCGCGCGTATTCGCCCCATCCAACCACGCCAACAGCGATGTCCCCGACGTGCCCACCGGCAACCGCAGTCCGCTGCTGTTTAACACCAGCCCATTGCCATTCCTGACCGTAAACTCGCTGCCGTCCCACAGGAGGCCCTTCGTGAGCGCGCCGCCGCTTACCGTCCCGACTCGCAACCTCGGCGCGCCGGCGTTATAGTCCAGCCAATAGCCATTGCCGGTCAGAATCGCCGTGGCGCCCGAAGCG
>VGOD01000368.1 GCA_016876015.1 Chloroflexota bacterium | reverse complement strand
CGCGTGCTCTATGCGCTGGAGCACACACCGCTGCAATGGTTTGGGTTGAGCCATTTCCTGGTGTTGGAGTTCGAAACTCGACAACCGACTTGCTGATCCATCGCCGCTGTGCTACACTGATGGCGTGATAAACGCACTGCCAGGATGACAGAGCGGGTGATCTCCGCATCTGATCTGCCGTAGCTCATTGATCACGAGTCAAGCCGTACAGATTGAGGCACCCGATGCAAGAGCAGCCATCCCCGATCTATGGGGCGCCGATCATCCGGCCCAGGCCCCGATCCCCTTTTGGCCGCGAACAGCCCGTCGGCAGGTCGAGCCCCGCTGACATCGAGCGCGACCCCCCGACGATCCTCGTGCCCCGCCCCGGCGACTACTGGTGGTACGGCGGATGGTTCGCGCCGGCGCTGGCAACAGAGCAGCTCCACCTATCGCTGGGGGCCACGCGGACCTATCGTGATCTCTATGCAAAGCGCGTCGGCGATTTCCGGTGGCGGCTGAGCCGTTCGCCCGCCACCTTGCTGCCGAGCTACGTGCGCGGCTGGCTGGAATCCAGCCCCGGCCACAAGGACGGGCAGGCTATCGAGCTGGCGAACTGGTGGCTGGATCAAGAATGGGTGATGCCCATGCTCGCCGGTCGCCGCGACCGGTACAACCATCTGCCTGATGCGCCGTCGGTCGTCACCACGCGCTGGCGTCTACCGGGGGGCCAGCCGCCTGCCACGTCGGAACGCACGGTCATCGCGGCCGATGAGGCGGCGCTGCGTTTCCACGTGCGTTATCAGCAGTGGCTCGGCGAGTGGCCGGTTTTCGGGGGGCAGGTCGTTGTTCACCAGTGGCAGGATCGGAAGCACCTGGCCTGCACCAGCTCCTTCTTCCCCATCTCCAGGACGCCGGACGCCTACGCGCCGCCGTACCTGGCCGAGGACGAGGTGTTGCGCATCGCCCGGTCAGCCGTCGCGCACTATCTGGCCGACGACCAGGCGGCCGCGATCTCGGAAGCGGAAGTGCAAAAGTGGCCGGCCTGGGTGGAGCGCTTCATCGGTGAAACCAGGAAGAGCGACAAGGTCGTGTTGCCCTTTGCCGGCGACTATCGCCTGGCCCACGAGGCGCGTGTGCAGCCGTCGGTCTGGACCCCGACCTGGCGCGTGTTCGTGGATGCGCAGACGGGCGCGGTTCTGGGCCGGCCCCATCTCTTGGGATCGCACCAGGCGGCTCCCGTGCCGGTCTTCCGCGACTCGGACGACGCCGCCGACCATCTGCCGGCGCAGACTGTCGCCATGGAGAACCGCAACCCGTGCGACGCGTACATGGATGTCGCCATCCAGACCGCGGCCGGCGTGCGCTGCCAGCCCGCCTGGCAGACCAACGCCGCGGCTGGCCTGGATTTCGAGGCGCGCAACATCGCTCACCACAGCGCCCGGTTCCTCGAGTATCTGCAGCAGGTCTGCGGAGCGCCGGCCGGCGCGTTCAGCCGGCCGGCCGGCAACCCCAGGCGGCTGCAGGCCGAGCTGCACGAGGCCGGGCCGGCCAGCCTGGCGACCTTCTTCGACGCGGGCCAGGGTCGCCTCATCTTCCAGCACGACGCGGGCGCGGGTTTGACGACCGAGGGTGGGCTGGTGCGCCATCCGGCCCACGACCCGGAGCTGATCTACCACGAGCTGGCCCACGCCTTCATGTGGCTGGTTGCGGACACGTTGTTCACCGCCCAGGCCAACACGCCCCCGGTCGGGCGCGCGATCCTGGAGGGCTATGCCACCTACCTTGCGCGTTCCTGCGGCGGCCTGGTGCAGGAACGCGCTGGAGCGCCGGTGAGCGCGCACTGGGCCAGGGCGGCCTATCCTCCGACCGATCCCCTGACGGGTGCGCCTGACTGGGACAGCCGTTGGGCGCTGTTCCGCGGCTCCACCGTTCCCGGCGCCGACGTGCTGCTTGCGCCAGAGCTCTACCCCTTTGCCGAAACGACCTTCAACCTGGACGATTATGACGCGGGCATGGTTTGGGCACGCGCGCTGTGGGATTTGCGCCAGTTGGCGGGCGCGGCGCTGGCCGACAACGTGGCCTTCGACGCGTTCACCTATCCGCAGGGCGGGCTGGCGACTTTCGGTCCGATCGTGGACGGCCTGCTGACGAACGCTGATGCGCAGCAGATCGCCGGCGAGATCGCCTGGGGCGGCGTGCTGCCGATCGTGCTGGCCGGCCGCCGGCTGCTCGGCGGCGGGGATGTGCGTGGGCTGGCCGTCGCAGGGAGCGACGTGGTGGCCGCGGGACGCCTGGGCGTGTGGCGTTCCGCCGACGATGGCCAGACCTGGGGCGACTGGAGCCAGATGTTGGACGGCGGCAGGCTGGGCGGCGTCGTGGCGCTGGCGGTCACGCCGGCCGGGATCAACCCGCCGATCTTCTATGCGATCGCGCTTTCCACTACGGGTGCAGGCGCAGGCCTGAGCCCCGAGATCTACTGGCGCAGTCCTGCGGATGGGGGCTGGCAGCCCGTGGGCGGTTGGCCGATCAACCTGCGGCCCTTCTCGCTGGCCGCAGCCGCCAACGGCGACCTCTACGTGGGGACCGGACAGGGAGTGCGTCGCGGCCAGGCCGCCGCCGGGGGTCGGCCCGGCGCGCCGTGGGACCCTCACGATCCCCTCGGCGTCTTCGCCACGAAGTTCAGCGGCCTGGCCCTGGACATGGCCTGCGGGCCGGCCGATGCGCAGGGGCGACAGGCGTTGTGCGTGGCGGGCTTCAACGGACTGTGGCGCATGGATGCGGCCGGCGGGGGTTGGACGCTGGCGACGCTGCAAGACGAGGCGCGTGACCTGGTGACGAGCGTGCTCGCGCGCGGCTCTGACCTGTTCATCGGCAGCGGCCGGGCTGGCGTCTGGCGCGGGGTATTCGGCGCGGACGGCAACCTCCAGGCCGGCTCGGTGCAGCCGATCATCGCCGCGGCGGCGCTGGAAGGCGCTGCGGTGCTCAGCCTGGCGGCCGCGGGCAAGGACCTCTACGCGAGCACGAGCGCGGGCGTATTTCGCTGCCAGTCCGGGCCGGCCGACTGGCAGGCGGCGAAGCTGCCGGGCCTGCCCCTGGGCGCAGATGTGACGGCCCTGGCGGGGACGGCCGATGGCGCCTTGCTGGCGGGCACGGCCAGCCATGGCCTGTGGCGACGGGAGGCCGCGACGTGGCGACAGGTAGATATCGCGGCGTCCGCGATCGCGCCGCTGGTCCCCGGCGCCGATCCGGCTCTGCCCGCGCTGCCCGCGAGCGCGGCCGTCGCGTTCGCGGCCTTCTATCTGACGCAGGCCCGGCAGGCGACGATCGCTGCGCCCCCTGCCGCGGGGTTGCGCACCGAGCTGTGGTGGATCGGCCCCAACGTGCGGCTGATCGCAGCGACCAACGCCGCTGCGGTCCAGCAACTGCTCAACGACCCTGGCTTCTACGCGGTCGCAGTCAGGAGGAGCGTATGATGCTCAACAACCGCATGAAACGCGTGCTCGCAGCCTTGTTCTGCCTGGCGGTTTTGCTGGCGCTGACAGCCACAGCGACGCAGGCCGGGGGCTGCGCCCATCCCTATTTGGTGCAGCCGGGCGATACGTTGACCGCCATCGCTCAGCGCCACGGCTCGACGGTGCAGGAATTGGCCCGGCTCAACGGCCTGCGCAACCCGAACCTGATCTATTTCGGCCGCACGCTCTGTCTGCCCGGCCCCGCGGTCGAGGCCGCGATCGAAGTCGGAGTCACAGCAAGCCCGCCCGAGCGCGCGGTCGTGCTCGAAGCGATCTACACCGAGGCGATCACGCCGAGCCTGTCGCTGGAGCCGGCCGTGCACGCGCGCCTGATTCTCAGTGAAGGCGAAAGCGGTTTCCTGTCGGTGGGCGATTCCACCGCGCTGCGCAACGCGATTTCCGACACCGCGCCGCTGGTTTTCTGGATCACGCGGCCGCAGGGCGCGCCGGCGTATGTCCTGGTCTCGGTCGGGCCGGATGAGCCGCTGGGGATGCTGCGCGGCGAAGCCAGCCGTGCTCAGCCGCTCGTGCAGCCGCTCGTGCAGCCCGGCGAGACCGCGCGCCTCGTCAACCCCGGCGAGCTGAAGCAGCCGATGGCAGGGAAGTATCTCGGCGGCATGACCATCTGGCTCGAAGCCTCTACCGGGGAACGCTATCCGCTGCCGATCGCGGCGATCGGGCGCGCTGTCACAGTAAAGGATGCCAGGTCGTTTTACCCTGATGGCTACCTGGCCATCCTGACGGACGGTCCGAACCGCTACCGCGCTGTGGCAGTGGTGGGGCCAGAGAGCATCTTCGGCCCGCCTGGTCTGCGGACTGCGGAGCGGTGCGACTGGTGGGCCGGTCGCGCGGGTTGGCTTTATGCCTGGCTGCGCGCCATGAACGGCTGCCCGAGGTGAAAGAGATAGAGACGGGAGATAGAGACGGGAGATAGAGACGGGAGATAGAGACGGGAGATAGAGACGGGAGATAGAGACGGGAGA
>VGOD01000367.1 GCA_016876015.1 Chloroflexota bacterium | reverse complement strand
GGGGGTCTGCGACCCCATAGGCATCAAGCTAAGGTCGTTCTGGTCTCATCGCGCGCTTGTAAGGGGTCTGCGACCCCGCCTTGACCGCTTGTTTGGCCGCTTCTGGCGGGACCGTCGCCAGTAATGGGGCGTCGGCGCTGCTCGACCGGGAAGTACACGGCCTACCGCGAGCAGTTGCCGCGCCTCGACCGCCGGTCGCAGACCGGCGGTGAGCTGCCGAAAGGCTTAGCTTGATGCCTATGGTCTGCGACCCCCGTCGGCCCCCACTTATTGAAAAGATACCAGGTTGCCAGTTTGTATCTGATGACCAGGAGGGTTCTATGCAGTTTATCTTGATCATTTTGCGTCTGATTCACATCGCGGCCGGCGCATTTTGGGCGGGCAGCGCCTTGATGATCGCGTTGGTGTTGCTGCCGGGCGTGCGCAAGGCCGGGCCGGGCGGCGAGCGCGCCCTGCCGATGGCCGCCATCTCGCAGGCCATGAGCCTGGCCTCGCTGCTGACCACCCTGTCGGGCCTGCTGCTCTACGGGTGGGTCTCCCGCTTCGCCTGGGGTTGGATCGCCAGCCCGCTCGGTATCGGCTTCACCATCGGCTCGCTGGCAGGGTTGGCGGCGTTCCTGCTCGGCGTGCTTTCTACCGGCCCCACGGCCAGAAAGCTGGCCGCGCTGGGCGGTCAGGTCGCCGCGGCCGGCGGCCCGCCCAAGCCCGAACAAGCGGCCGAGCTGGGCCGCTTGCAGGCCAAGCTGGCGACCAGCAGCACCTGGAGCACCATCCTGGCGACCGCGGCGCTGGTCTTCATGGCGATCGCGCGCTATTTGTGAGAGCGCCAGATGGAGCCGGACAGCGCCTTGATCTTCCCGGATTGGAGGATGCACCATGATGGGGAATAATTCCCGGCTCACGGATTGCACAGATGAACACAGATTTGTCTTCTCTCCGATCCGTGTTCATCCGTGTCATCCGTGAGCTTGAGATGTTATTTTCCGACCACTTCAACCAGGCCGACGATCTGGCGCGACGGGTGGATCGGGTCGGGGCGTATCGAGGTAATTGAGGATACCCTACCAGTTAGTGACAAAGGTCGAAGACAAGCTCCTCGCGTTCACGGTACAATAACGTAGCCTGATACCAGGCAGCCCATCACCTCAGCCAGCAGTGCATCATGGACAGCGATTTGGCAGCGGTTCGTCACCGATTACAGACAGTTATTCAGAGACCTGATCTGGATTCGATCGGTCGCGAGGCATATGTGCAGGCCGGCGTCCGGGGCTATGAAAACGCCCGGAACGATGGTTTGTGCCATGAAGGCGCGTGGGAGTGCGCGCTCGGAGCCGCCCGTGAACTTATGGCTGAGGTCCGATCTTCGTCGTAGAATGGATCAATTCCAGATCAACCCAGTTTTACAACGTGAGGAGCAAACAATGTCAGTGAATCAGTTACAGAATCTCAGCGCGACCAACAGCGTCGGCGAATGGGTGGCGGCCGATTTCCGCCTGGCGAGCGTGTTCACCAGGCACGGCATAGACTTCTGCTGCGGCGGCGGCCAGCCGGTGGATCAGGCCTGCGCCGAACACGGGATCGGCCTGGAAACGCTGCTACACGAGGCGCAGGTCGCACGTATGGCGGTCGGCAGCGGCGAACAGTACAACCAATGGGCGGTGGATTTCCTGGCCGATTACATCGTCAACCAGTTTCACCCCTACACCCGGGAGATGTTGGCGCAGATCAACCAGTACGCCGATGCCGTCGCCAATGCGCACGGCGCCGCGCACCCGGAAACCGTGACGATTGCGGCCCTGTGGCGGCCATTGCGCGCAACGATGACCGCCCACCTGCGGGATGAAGAAGAGCGGCTGTTCCCCTACATCAAGCAGTTGGCGCAGCGCCCGACGGCAAGCGGCGCGACGCCGCTGCCCGCCTTTGGCTCCGCGCAGGCGCTCATCGCGCAGATGGGCGCCGAGCACGAAGAGGTCGGCGCGACGTTGGGCGAGATCGCGCGCTTGAGCGGCGGCTATGCCGTGCCCGCCGATGGCTGCAACACCTACCGTGCGCTGTACGGCTTCCTGAGCGAGTTCGAGGCGACCACGAAAAAGCACATCCACCTGGAAAACAATATCCTTTTCCCCAAGACGGTCAGGCTGGAGCAAGCGCAGGCCGGGGTCGGCGCTGATTGAACCTGGCTGGGGCCAGATCCTCGCCGCCTGCCCAGGCCCGATCGCCAAGCAGGCCAGGGCGTGGAACGGTAAGTGCAAGGGATTGCGTCTTTTTTGATATACCTGCGTCCATTGGGGTGGTGAAGATGTGTTGGCTATCACGTGTCAGGCATCCAAGAGGGTGCCTGACACGTCTGGAGCCATTCTCAAGTTAACCGCATCTCGCTATCCTACTCCCAGTGTTTGGAGGTATACCCATGAACCATCGTCTGTTGTCCCTTATCGTCGCCAGCCTGCTCCTGGCCCTGACCGCCTGTGCTGGCCTTCCCACCCCAGCCCGCAACCGCTGATGACGGGAGCACCCCGCCCGTCTCCGGCGCTGATCTGGCATGGGTCGAAAATGCACAGATTATCCTGCTCGAATCCTTCCCGGTGCAGGTGCACGCCGTGGTGGCGGGACAACTGCCCGATGGCTGTACGGCCATCGCTCAGATAACGCAGACACGGGAAGGAAACCGCTTCACTATCGTCATCACTGTGGCTCACACAGGGGCGGACTCCTGTACCCAGGCCTTGGTACCCTTCGAGGAAGTGGTCCCGTTGAACGTCGTGGGGTTGACGAAGGGCGTGTATCAGGTCATGGTCAACGACGTAAGTGCTGCGTTCGAGCTGACGTCGGACAACGTGATGCCATCGGCTTCTATCTCTGGCACAGTGTGGCACGACCTGTGCGCGGCCAGCGCGCACGGCCAGCCGGGGCCCGAGACCGCGCCGCCGGGTTGTGTGGCGGGCGATCAAGGCGGCTACCAGGCCGATGGCGTCCTGCAAGCCGGCGAGCCGGGCATCGGAGAGGTGCTGATCTCACTGCGAGACGGCCGGTGCCGGGCCGGCGACGAAATCGCCACGGCTCGCACGGCTGCAGACGGCCGCTACCGCTTCGGCGACCTGGCCCCGGGCGACTATTGCGTCTTGATTGATGTCCTGGCCGCGGAGAACGCTCACCTCCTGCCCGGCGGCTGGACCTACCCCCAGCGCGACCCGGAGGCGGGCGCGGCCTACGTGGCCCTCAGCCTGGCCCCGGGCGAGGAGGCGCTGGCGGCGAACTTCGGCTGGGATTACCTATAATGAACAGCCGCCGCAAGCGCGGAGTCAGACACAGGAGACATCTTGTGCAAACACTCATTGAAGACATTTTCGCCATCTCAAACGACATTCGCTATGTCGCGGTCTATCGAGACGGGCAACTCACCTCCACCGAAAGGCCAGGCCTCGACAATGCCAGCGCGTCCGAGTCGGATAAGTACGAGGAACTCATCGTCAATCCCGCGATTCTGACGCTGGCGACCCAGCGCGGGAACATTGATTGCGGCGGTTGTCGTTTCATATTGATTCGTTATGGCAACTTCTTCCAATACATCGCTCCAATTCGCGGCGGCCACATTTCTGTCGGTATCCAACCTTTGCCGAGCCCCTGACCCTGGCGCAGAAGGTCAATCAGCGTCTTGGACGAAGCGAAGCATAAGGATCATCGAACCATGACCCTCTCCCAATCCTTCCTCTCCGCGGGCGGCGTCTTCCATCTGGCGCTCGCCGTTTTTCACCTCTTCTTCTGGCGCATCTTCCGCTGGAAGGAAGATCTGGCTTCACTGACTCATATCAACCGCGCGGCCATGCAGATCCTCAACATCTGCCTGGCCCTTCTCTTTTTTGTCATGATGTATATCTCGTTCTTTCACGCGGCGGAGTTGCTCGTAACTTCACTCGGTAGTACAATTCTCGCCTCTATTGCGCTCTTTTGGGTTTTGCGCTTGATTCTGCAATTCGTCTTTTTCGGCGCGCGGCATCGGATTTCGATTCTCTTCGTCGTCGTTTTCACCATCGGCGCGCCGCTCTACCTTATCCCATTTCTCTGGAGTCTCCCATGAATGCGACTCTCGGATCCATCTACGCCAGCTTCCATTCGAAGCTGTATCGCTTTATCGCGGGGCGGGTCCCCGCCCCATAGGCATCAAGCTAAGCGATGTTCGCAGTCTCAGCGCTGGCTCACAAGGGGTCTGTGACCCCGACTCAGGCGCTTTTCTGCTGCTTTCGACGGTGTCAGGGTGCGCCAAAGGGGTATGAGCGCCGCAAGATGTGCCCATGAGGGCGTCACCCGCCGGTCGCAGACCGGCTGGAAGCAATCCAAAAGCTTAGCTTGATGCCTATGGAGATCAACCCCCGCCGCTTGCAGACGGTCCTCTACCAGAGTTCGGGGCGTCTCCTTGGAAATCAGCCCCGGCAATTGGCATCTGCCGGAGCTTGATCCCATCTTCGATTCGAGACCGGGTAAAT
>VGOD01000366.1 GCA_016876015.1 Chloroflexota bacterium | reverse complement strand
CGACAGCCCGCAGCGAACGAGGAGCGGGTTCCAACATCGCCTCCGGCGATGAAGAGGGGCTGAGTGAGGTCGGTCACGTGAGCTACACCCTTCGACAGGTTCGGGAGAGGCCTTACGACGGCGGCGGCAACCGCGTGCGGAGCGTGATCACAGCCGGCAGCCAGGTGACCGAGACGCACTACGCCGGCGCACACTACGAGAAGACGGTCGGCTCCGGCGACACGAAATACTACTACATCCCCACAGGGGACGATGTCGCCGGCCAGCTCGTGGCGTTCGAGCGGTCGTCCGGCTACGGCGTGGACTGGGGCCGGCGCTTTCTCTTCCGCGACCATTTGGGTTCGACCAACGTCATCATCAACGGGTCGTCGGGGCTGCTGCTGTGGCGCGATCGCTACCTGCCGTTTGGCGACGTGCGCGACACCTATCGCAAGGACGCCGGCTTCAGCTTGCAGACGCAGTACCGTTTCACCGGGCAGCGGCTGGAGCAACGGCTGGGCGCGCCGGAAGGCGGACTGGATCGCGGGTTGTACTTCTATGGGGCGCGGTGGTATGATAGCTCCTTGGGCCGCTTCATCCAGGCGGATGACATACTTGCGCAGAACAACGGCCACTGGTATCATTTGCTCAACCTGGCGGCCATCTGCAACACGCTGATTGCGGACAACGATGGCCTCTACCACCCGGCCAGTTCAGCGACCACCTGGAGTTGAAAGAGACGAGTGCATGAACTACGTGCCCACCTCGATGTTATGTTAATGCCAAAGTCGAGATTCACCACACTGGAAGCGCTTCTCGATGCACATCAGTGCGAGCTGCTCGCCTCGCTCACGAGTCCGGCGGCGATCCAGGCCTACCTCGACACGACCCCCTACAGCCCCGAGGAGCGTGATCGCTGCCCCCTGAACGTGCTGGCCGATCGCGTGGCGCATTGTCTCGATGGCGGGCTGTTCGCGGCGATGGCGCTGCGCCGGCTGGGCCATCCGCCGCTGGTCGTGGATCTGCTGCCCGATCCGGGCATGGACGACGATCACGTGCTGGCTATCTTCAAGCAGCATGGCTGCTACGGTGCGGTCGCCAAGTCCAACTTCGTGGGTCTGCGCTATCGCGAGCCGGTCTACCGCAGCCTGCGCGAGCTGGTCATGTCCTACTTCGAGGGGTTCTACAATGTGGATGCCGCGAAGACGCTCCGCGCCTACACACCGGCCCTGAACCTGGGGCAGTTCGATCGCTTCGGTTGGGAAGTGGACGACGCGGGCATCCCGCCCATCGTGAAACGCATGACCGAAATCAGGCGCTACCCGGTGGTCAGGGCCGGGATGATCGCGGGGCTATCCAGGGTGGACGAGCTTTCCTACCGGGCGGGCATGTTGGCCGCCAACCCGGCAGGATTGTACAAACCGAAGGTCAGCACTGACGGCTGAAGTACGCAGCGTCGAGCTCGCGAAGGCCCGGGAACACCCACTCGGGGCGCGGTCGCATGGCCAGCATCTCCCCGACAGTGCTGACGCCGGTTAGCACGGCGATGGTGTGCACGCCAGCCGCCTGCGCTCCGATGATGTCGGTGTCAATGCGGTCGCCGATGGCGGCCACCAGGTCCGCGGGCGCGTTCAGCCGGCGCAGCGCATAGTGAAACATGCCTGGCTCGGGCTTGCCAAAGGCGACCGGTTTGACGCCCGTGGCGGTCTCCAGCGCGGCGACGATCGCGCCCGCGCCCGGCGCCAGGCCATCTTCGGTCGGCAGGTTGCGGTCGAGGTTGGTGGCGAAGAACCCCACGCCGCGGAAGATCGCCAGGGTCGCCTCGCGGAGCCTGGCGTAGGTCAGTTCCCGATCGAGCGCCGCGACGACCACATCGGCCTGCCGATGATCCTCCACGAGCGCAAAACCTGCATCGGTCATCGCCAGGCGCAGCCCTTCCTCCCCCACCACCAGGGCGCGACGCCCATCCACAGCCTGGGCGATCCCCGCGGCCGCCACCTCGGCCGAAGTGATGATCTGAACCGGATCGGCCGTGATGCCCATGCGAGAGAGACGCGCCGCGACTTTGGCCGGCGGCATGGTAGCGTTGTTGGTGAGAAAGAGAAACGGCACGTCGAGACGCTGCAGTCGGTCCAGGAACTCCGCAGCGCCAGGCAGCGCCGTGTCCCCGCGATAGATCACCCCGTCCATGTCGAAGATGAAGCCGCGCAGGTCGCGCAAAGAGACCGGCTCAAGCATCCTGAGCCTCCTCAGCCACGTCGCGCTCCACATCCACCACCGCGGTGGCCACGGCCCAGCTCACGGCGCCCCAGCCGCCGGCCGAGATCAGCAGCGCCAGGAGGATCGAAAGGGGATTCAGCGGCACATTCCCGCGTGCGATCCCAACCAGCGCCAGGATCAGCCCCAGGCTGGCAAAAGCCAGGCCGATGCGCATGGGCGCGGCCAGCCGCGCCAACCATCGCTTGCGTTCCACAACCATTGCTTGCTCCAAGAGAGAGGGGCCAGGGGGGCAGGGGTCAGAATGAACTCGCTGGCTGCTGCCTGGCATACACTGTAATCAACGGCGCACGGCCGTCTTAACGTCGAATACCTCAGCCGCCGGCCGACGGCGCGCACGAGGCCGTGGGCGCGCTGGCGAACGCGCCGCCGCGCTTCACCTTCGACGCGACGAGCGAAATCTTGCGCTCGACGCGCGGGCTGCGGCAGGTCGGGCACTTCACCTGGTTGATGGCGTCGGCGCTGCGCACCAACTCCTCGAACGACTCCGTACACTGGGTACAACTGAACTCGAAAATCGGCATTTTCCCCCTCGGTCGCGCTGGATGCGAGGCGCCGAGCGCCTCCGAACCCTCTGATGCCGGCCAACCGCGGGGGGTTACAAGCGATCGGCCGACCGAGGCGCGGCGCAAACCGGCTGGATCATACCACAGCTTGCTCGCACAACGGAAAACGCGGGTGATCACCTACGACTCCAGGAGTCATTTGCGGGTGTGGTTCAAGGTTTTGCGCCAGGCACCCCCATCTGTCATGCTGAGTTCTCGATGTCACGTGGCAGCATGTACTCTGGCAGGAACGCATCGCCGCTGGAATCGAGCCTTCAGGCGGTTTGGCGCTCAGAGCACGCAACCGGCTAATCCTAAAGGAGGCTGCGCACAGCCTCGATTCCGGTAGCGGCGACATGGCCCAGATGACGGCCCCTCGCGAAACTCTGTACCACACCCGTCATCTGCCGATAGGTTGCAGAGAGGCTGCTCGCGTGGTAAACTGGATGCCAGGAGCGATGCCACATGGATGCACCACAAATGCTCAGCCAGATGTGTCGCGAGCTGCTCAGCGACGCCGATGTCAAGGCCATCTGCAAGAGCCGCGGCTTCTCGACGGCCGAAGCGACTACTCGCGCCATCTTCGAGAACTTCTTCCTTTCGGATATCGGCGTGGCCGCGGCGCTGGCCATGCTCTCGGCTCAGGAAGTCGCCGCGCTGCACCTGCTCAAAGTGATCGCCGCGGAGGTTGCCATCCCCTTTTTCGAGCGCATCTACGGCAACGCTGAGACTCGCGGACTCTACGGCTACACCTTCAACCAGCGGTACGGTGAAACCTACAAACAGATGCAAGCCGGCCTGTTGCGCAAGGGCGTGCTGGTGATCGGCCAGGAGCCAGACCTGGGCGACGGTCGAACCAAAATGGAGCGTTGGCGCTGCCGCTTCCCCAAAGAGTTCGAGAAGTTCCTGCCATCCCCCGCCCAGGGAGGCAAGCGGCTGAGTGGGCCAGGCGAGCTGCGCGAAGACGTGTTGCGCGAGAAGGTGCTCGGCATCGTGGAAGAACAGTCGGGATCGCGGTCAGACCGGAACGATCCCTTTCGGATGAACCTGGCCAAAGGCGAATTACGGATCGGCGGCGAGCGGTTCAGCGTCCAGCGCTTGCAGGAATGGCAGCGGTCGCGCTGGGAGGACGCGCTTGGGTCGCTGGCAAAGGCAGCCAGGCCCGCTTCCCATCGGGCCGATGCGAAACCGATCTATGTCTCGCCGATCGAGGCCGCGACCTATGTCTTGGGACAGCTTCAGCCGGACGAGTGGCTGCCGGCCGAGGCGCTCGATTTGCCCCTGGCGGTGTTCTGCTTCGGCGGGCAGACCGCCAATGGCCAACAGGTGTGTGCAACAGGTTGGGAATGGGGCTATCTGGCGCGGAGCCACGCCGCCGGCCAGACCTTCTATCGGCTGCCGTCCCCCGCGCTGACAGCCGGTGCAGGCGCGTCAGAGCTGCAGGCCACCGCCGAGCCCGCGTCCTATGCGCAGTCTGCTGCTGACGGCGGGGTGATCGTATCGCTGAAAACTGTGCCATACGACGCCCTGGAACAGATCGTGCGCCTGGCAGATTTGCGCGTTGGTTCAGGTCCTTGCCTGGTCGCCTCTCCGAACCTGATCAAGATGGGGAAGGCTCAGACTACCACTGAAACCATGTTTCGGTGGCGAAAGTGTGACAAAGTTTTTCGTGCGGGGGTCAGCCGCGCGTGCGCCCTACCGGTTTTTACGGTAAGATGGGTTGGCTAAC
>VGOD01000365.1 GCA_016876015.1 Chloroflexota bacterium | reverse complement strand
GGGCGAGTTCGGGCTGTATGAATCGGTGCTCACGGGTCGAGAAGGGCAATACTGTTCTGCAGCCGTCCCCGACTTCTGGCTGCGCGTCGAGTGGCTGTGGCAAGAGCCGCTGCCCGCGACCGATGTAATCTTGCTCGAAATCGGCGGCGTGGCCTATGCGCGACGACAGATCGCGCTGATCCGCGGGCGCGGCTTGTGGCCGGAAGACGCCAGAGGCTGACCGATGCTGTCGGACGACAAACAGCCGCGCTGCACCGAACCGCCCCAACTGGATGAGGCCGGCCTGGTCGCATTCCTGGCGACGCAAGAAGATATCGTGGCGGCCTATCTGTTCGGCTCGCTGGCGCAGGGCCGCGCCGGCCCGCGCTCCGACATTGACATCGCCGTGCTGCTCCGCCGCGTCCCCGACCCGGCATCAGATGAGCGAGACCCCCGGTTCCGCCTGATGGATGAGCTGCGCCGCTTCGCCGATCGTGAAGCGGACGTGATCATCCTCAACACGGCGCCAGCACTGTTGCAAAACCAGGTGCTTCGTTATGGCCGACTGCTTTATGAACGCAACCCGGGCGAGAGGATCGCATTTGAGATGCGCTCTGGCAAGATCTACGATGACCTGGCGCCGATGAACGAGTTTTTCACGCGCGTGCTGATGCAGGAGATCAAGGAGGTAGGTTTAGGTGGACGCCGACGTCGTGATCGTCGAACGGCTCAGTCTGCTGCGCGATAACGTGGACTATCTAAAGACGGAAAGTGTAGCAGCGCATACCTTTCGAGAATACACTGGCAACGTTCGACTGAAGAAGGCCGTCGAGAGGTCTTTGCATGTCGCAGTGGAGACATGTCTTGACATCGCGCGACACGTGATCGCACGGGAAGGCTTCCGCTTCCCGCATGATTACCAGGATGCGTTTCGCATCCTGGCTGAGGAACAAATTGTCTCGCAGGGATTGCTTCCATCCCTGCTCGACATGGCGCGCTTCCGCAACTTGATCGTTCACGACTACGCCAGAATTGACGACGCCAAAGTCTACGAAATCCTGAAGCGGCGGCTGGGCGACTTCGACGCCTTCGCCGCGGCCATCGTCGCTTACCTCGGCGCAGCGTGAGGCGCGGGATGCCGCATTACGTCCTCGACGGCCGCACCGCGACGCCGCACTTCCCCGGCATCGGCCGCTATGTGACGAACCTGGCGCGAGCCATGACGCCGCTGCTGGCGCACGACGAGCGCCTGACCGTTCTCCACCACCCGCAGCATCCGCTGGCGCTGCCGGCCTCGCCCCAGGTCGAGTTTCTGCCGGTCGCCGCGTCGCCGTTCGGCCTGGCGCAGCAGTGGCAAATCCCGCGGCTGCTCCGCCTGCTGGCCGCCGACCTCTATCACAGCGCCTACGTGGTCATGCCCTATTTCCCTGGCGCGCCGACCGTCCTGACGGTCTATGACCTGATCCCCATCCTCTTCCCCCAGCAGAGCAGCGGCCGGGCCAGGCTGATGGCCCGCTGGGCGAATCGCCTGGCGCTCCGTTCGGCGCGCGCCGTCCTCGCGATCTCCGACGCCACCCGCCGCGACTACATCCGCCACCTCGGCGTCCGGCCCGACAAGATCGTGACCATCCCGCTGGCCACGGAGTTGGGGGGTCAGGGGGCAGTCGTCAGTGGTCAGTCGTCAGTGGTCAGCCAGCGGTACAGCTTGCCCGAAAGATACGTCCTCTACCTGGGGAGCAACAAGCCGCACAAAAACCTCGTCCGCCTGATCGAAGCCTGGCGCATCGTAACATCCAGCTTCCAGCTTCCAGTTTCCAGCTTCCAGCTTCCAGCTTCCGGCCTCGATCTCAACCTCAACCTCAACCTCAGCCTCGTCATCGCTGGCGCGTGGGATGCTCGGTACCCCGAAGCCAGACATCGCGTCGCAGAACTGGGATTGGCAGACAAGGTCATCTTCTTGGGGCCGGTGGCCGAGGCGGATTTGCCCGCGCTCTACGCCGGGGCTGAGATGTTCGTTTTTCCGTCGCTCTACGAGGGGTTCGGGCTGCCGGCGCTGGAGGCGATGGCGTGCGGGACGCCGGTGGTGTGCTCGAACACGTCGAGCCTGCCGGAAGTGACCTCACCCCCCGGACTGTGCGGCGAGGAGACCTCACCCCCCGGCCCTCTCTCCTGCGAGGAGAGGGGGAGCGGGGCGGCCGCGCTGCTGGTGGATCCGCTGGATGTAGACGCGCTGGCCGCGGCGATCGGCCGCGTGCTGAGCGACGAAGGGCTGGCCGCGCAGATGCGCGCACGCGGGCCGGCGCAGGCGGCGCGTTTTTCGTGGACGCGCACCGCGCAGGAGACGCTGGCGGTCTATCGCCAGGTCACCGCCGGCCGCTGACCCGCGCCCGCAGACGGCGCCAGACCTCCGGCAGGTTCATGCCGCTGCTCAGCTCGAATTCTTCTTCGTAAGCGATCAGCGCCGGGACGATCGGGATCGTGACCTTGAGCTTGTGCTTGACATCCAGGCTGGGGGCGCTGACGATCTCGGCCGCGTGCTGCGCGGCTGCCGCGAGCTGTTGATCCCGGATGTGCGCCGACCGGATGTTGATCTGGGCCAGCGCCATCTGGATCACGGCCAGGTGTTGGCCCAGCTCTTCCGCGGGAAAGACGCGCTCATCCAGCGCATCCAGCACGGCCGCAACCAGCGCGGTCTCCTGCGCATCCAGCCGGGCCAGGACGGGCGCCAGGATGCGCTGCTCGCTGGCGTCGAAGCGGGCCAGGACGAGGGCGAGGCCCTGCCGCAATGCGAGATCAAACCCCTGCATCTGAGCTTGCAGCCCGGCGCAGAGGCTGCGCAGCTCGGCCGCGCTCATCGGGACGCCGGCCGATGGCTGGCTGCGCAGCGCCGCGATGAGTTGCGCGGTCTCGGCGGCCGACCAGCCCGCGGCCTGCCCGAAGACATTGACCGTCACGGCGTGGTCGCCGATCGTGCTGTTGACCGGGTTGACGATGTGGTACTTCGACGCCTGGGCCGGGGCGGACGACGAAGCGAGCGCGCTGCGCCATGCCAGCACGCGCGCCAGGTCTTCGGCCGTGGGGAAGCTGGCCGGAGCCATGAGCGAGAGGGGCAGCAGCGGCCGGCCCTCGGCCGGGGCCTGTTGCAGCGCGGCCAGCACCGCCCGGTCGGTCAGCGCGGCGGGGGTGAGCAGCGCGATGACGCCCGCGGCCTGGGGCGCCGGCTCAGCTTCGACCACCGTCACGCCCAGGGTCTCGAGCAGCCCGGCCAGCCGGCCGGCCGGCTCCCGGCCATCGGCCGGCGCATAAGCAAGTAGCAAGTGCATGTGTAATCTCCGTTGGGCCGACGTGCCAGGCGCTTTGAGAAGCGTCTGGCGCGTAAGGATTCGAGGCTGTGCGAAGCCTCCTTTAGGATCAGCCGGTTTGACCGCCTGAAGGCTCGATTCCTTCGCCCGCGGCCAACTGCGCGCGCAGCTCCGCCAGCCGCGGCGCGTCCGGCTCGAGCGCGGCCGCGGCCTCGATGTCGGCCTGGGCCGCGGGCAGGTCGCGGCGCTCGATGTGCACGCCGGCCCGGTTGCGCAGCAACATGGCGTTGCGGAGATCGAAACCGACCCCGCGGGTGTACGCGGCGCCCGCCTGCGCCAAATCCTGGTTTTCGCCATCCCTTGCGTAATGATTGCCCAACGTGTTACAGGCCCAGCCGGCCTGTTGGCGCAACCCGGCCGCCAGGTCAGGATGGATCTGCCCGGCCAGCGGGATGACCCCCTCGCACAGGTCAATGACTGCCCCGTGCTGCTCGACCTCGATCTGTTCGCTGTGGGCGTTGTTGTAGCCATCCAGCAACGTAACCAGGTAGACCACCAGCCGAACCACTGTCTCGTTCTGCTGCGCCTGGTCAAGCAGGCCGGCCAGCGCGAAGAGGGCCTGGGGTTCGCGGAGGATGGGGTGCGCATCCAACGCCTGGGCCAGGGCCGCGTCGCTGTCGGCCTGCAGCAGCGCGGCGAGGGCGGCGGCCAGGGGATCGTCGGGGCGCACTGCGTCACCCGCGTCCGGCGCGCTGCCACCCTGGGACGCGGCGAAGGCGATCAGCTCATCGGCGCGCGCCTTGAACGGCGGGTCTTGCTGCATCCGCTGCACAAATGCCTCGTTGGAGCCGATGCCCTCTTCCTGCGCCAGGGCCAGCAGCAGCTCCTGGGCCGTCAAACGCGGGGGATCGGCGGTGGGGTAACGTTCGCGCCAGGCGGCGATGAACGGATGGACGCCCATCACCGCCACCACCCCGGCCAGCACAGATCGGCCGATCTCCAGGTACTGGACGTGCTGATAGACATCGAACAGCCGCACCGCGTCTGCGGCGGCCGCCAACGCCTGGCGCAGCCGGCCGCCCCGGTCTTCGCCCGGCAAGCTCGCCAAATCACGCAGCAGCACCGCCCGGTTGTTCTGGGTCGTCGCGTAGTCCAGCGGCACGTCCCGCCGCAAGGCCAACGCTTCGTCGTAGGCCGCCAACGCCTGGCGCAGCCGGCCGCCCCGGTCTTCGCCCGGCAAGCTCGCCAAATC
>VGOD01000364.1 GCA_016876015.1 Chloroflexota bacterium | reverse complement strand
TGAAGCTCTGATGGGCACCGCCCACCCTCGGGCACGGCGCTCACCGAGGCGGACCTCGACCGGGTGGCGTAAGTCATGCGGGGCGTGAGACAGTAGCGACCGTCGCGTGACCCTTGCCCCGATGCTCGGCGGAAGCTGGGTGAGCGTCGGCGCAGCAGCGGCGGGGGAATTGACTCTCCTCGTCAGCGGCGGTCATCCGCGTCCCGTTTCTATGCGCCGGTCTGGCCTATCTGACGCGGCGCAACGTGTGGCGCGACCTGGGGCTGATCGTGCGAACGGTATGGGCGGTGGTGGGACGCCGGGGTGACACGGCGGTAGGGTGATACGGTGACAGGCGAAGCTGTTGTCCGCGGGGCGGCGACGGCTTCGTTGTTTTTCGGGCCGATGCGGGTCCGCGGCGGCCGCTAGACGCCAGGGAATTACTGTGCTATACTTGGGCTAATGAAAAGTAAGGGACCAGAAAGCGAATGGATGCGAGAAGAGGTCATCATGGAAGCAATGGGGTTGCCTGAGACGATTGTGCGGGCCTGGGGGTCGGAGGTCGCCACGGATTTTTTGCACTGGATCGAAGAGCGCATGACCCTCACGCGGTTTGGGCCGCAGATCCAGATTTCGGCGTTTGTGGCCCGACAACAGGTCAACGTGTTGATGCTGGAGCAGGTCAGCAATTTGCTCCTGGCCGGCGAACCCAGGCTGGTGCAAGATCCCGCAGGTGGTTGGCGCTGGCGTGTGCCGGTAGATTTGACCTTCCCGACGCGCGGGCGCGTGGGGAAAGTCGGCGAGTTGGAGGTAGATGCGCATTACGGCGGGATTGCTTACGATGACGCTTCACTGGCCCGCATCGCGCACGTGGCAGCGCAGTTAGCGCAGCAAATCCTGGAGCCCGCGGCGTGAGCGGCGTACTCCAGTTGCCTCATTTTCAACAATCGGCTCCCGGATCCTGCTTGCCCGCCTGCGTGCGGATGGTATTGGCCTATCAGGGGCTGGAACACACGGAAGCAGAGGTCGGCCGGATTTTGGGCGCGCGGGAGTACGGCACGCCGAGTTTTGCCGTTCAACGCCTGGCTATGCTGGGGCTGCGTGTGGTCTACGGCGTCTGGTCCATTCGGCAACTGCTGTCCGCGCTTGACGCCGGGCAGCCGGTGATCCTGTTTGTGCGCACAGGTTTTCTGGACTATTGGCAGGAGGATGTGGCTCACGCCATAGTGGTCGTTGGTGTCTCGGAAGGCCAGCAATTCTGGCTCCATGATCCTGCTTTGCCGACCGGGCCCCTGATCGTATCGTGGGATGGCTTATTAGCAGCGTGGGCCGAGTTCAGTTACCGCGGCGCAACACTCAGCCGCGGTGCTTGAAAGCCGTTCGCACGTGTGCAAGTGTATCTTCGATGGGGTGATCGCCTTGCTTGGCCTCCTGGTTGTCTCGCCCCTGTTCTTGCTGGTTGCCCCGATCATCAAGCTGGATTCCCCCGGCCCCGTCTTCTACCGCGCAGAACGCATCGGCAAGGATGGCGTCCCCTTTCATCTCTACAAGTTCCGCAGTATGGTCGCTGACGCAGACCGGCGCGGACCGGGCATCACGGCTGAGGGCGACCGTCGCGTGACGCGCGTTGGCGCCTTCCTCCGCCGTACCAAGCTCGATGAGCTGCCGCAGTTGATCAACGTGCTCAAGGGCGAGATGAGCCTGGTCGGCCCCCGTCCCGAAGACCCCCGTTACGTGGCCCGCTACACGCCGGAGCAGCGCCAGGTTTTGGCTGTGCGACCGGGCATCACCAGTGCGGCGTCCCTGGCCTACCGCCACGAAGAGCAACTGTTATCCGGCGAGGACTGGGAAACCATCTACCGGACAAAGGTGTTGCCTGACAAATTGGCCACAGACCTGGCCTATCTGGAGCAGCGCACCCTGGGCAGCGACCTGAAGTTGATCTTGCGAACGATCGCCGCGGTGTTCGACTAGCCATGGCCCCCCTGTGGAAGCCGATACACCTGCAGCCGGTGTTCCAGGGCTGCGAAGTGGTGGGCGGCCGCGTGGCCGCGGCGCTGTTTCGGGATGGGCTGTGCCTGCCGTCGGGTACAGCCATGACCGAGGCGGATCTGGCGCGGGTGGCAGGGGTGGTGCGGGGCGTTGGGACACGGAGACACGGGGACACGGAGATGGGGTGACGCGGGGACGCGGGGACACGGGGATGGGGTGACTGCATACGCAGACCTGACCCGAATGCGCAGACCCTAAAGGTCTCGCAGACCTTTAGGGTCTTGGTGGCGGCGGGAGATCACAAGCGAAAAATCCGCGTCCATCCGCGCTCGTCAGCGTCCCGCCAAATCAGCGGTCAGCCAGCAGATGGCCCAGGTCGGTAACCCTGACCTGGGCCATTTTGTTTGACCGGGCGGGGCCGGGTGGGGTATAATAGCGCTACAGGGATTGGGCTCATGGTTTGAAACGGAGGGCTGGAAGATGGTGACAACGCCAGTTATCGAGATCGAAGCGGCAGTGCTGCCCGCACTGGTGGATGCTAAAGTGCGCTATCGCATGGATATCTCATTTCGCGTCGCGATCACCCCACTGGTTGCTCGCCAGAATGCCAATGTCTATCTGCTGATGAATGTGGGCAACATGCTATCCGCGGGCGAGCCCGTGCTGTCATTGAGTGCGCAGCCGCACTGGAAGGCGCCGGTGTACTGCGCGTATCCGGAGTTCAGGCGTCGCGAAAAGATCGGCGAGTTGGCGATGGATGTCAACAACGGCGCCATCCTGCTGGAGCAATCTTTTCCTTCTTCGCCGCGGGAGATCGAGCGGTATGCCGAAATCGCCTATGATTCGCCTTAAGGATGCCTGGGGATACTCTCGGCAGATGATGGCTGTTGTCACACCCAAGCAATGATGTTGTTACTCGTAGCGGGTAAGGCCGAGCCTTCTGTGCAGTCAAGCTGGATTATGTTTGGCAGCCCATGCACCTGCAAGCCGGTCATCCAGGGCTGCGCCGCTGTTCCACGACGGGCTATGTCTGCCCTCGGGCACGGCCATGAGCGAAGCGGATCTGGCGCGGGTGGCAGAGGTGGTGCGGAGGACACGGGACGCAGATTTTCGCTGACTGCGTACGCAGATCGGAAAATGATTCCAGGCGATTGACTGAACGGAAGAAGGTGGATATAATGGCGTCCAATGGGTTAACCTGGCAGGTCAAAATCTGTGAGATCACCGCAGCAATGCCCATGGCAACATGTCGGATCAAAATCTCTGAGGAATAGAAACTGATGAAGCTCAAACCTGAAATTACTCGTATATTGCAGAGAGAAATGAGCGTAAGCGAGATCGCCATCAACAGATTGAAGAGAAAGCTTTACCCCCTGGAAGAGGAGTATGGGTGGTCTACAGAGCTGTTTGTGGAAAAATTCAACCAGGGTGAGGCTGGCGATGATCAGGTGTTTTTCCGCTGGTATGCGATGGCAGAAGCGCTTAAGGACTGGCAAAACACCAGTCACAGTCTGGAGGAGGCGCTTGCTGGCGCGGAGTTAGTCAGTGCTTGAGCCTCATATCACGCGAATTGAAGCGGCTATTCACGGATCCGCACTCATTGCGACTTATAGCCTCAATGCGGTGGAGCATAGCCCGAATACCGGATATGTAGAGGGTGAAATCATCTTTACGGATGGATCACGTCTCGTGTATTTTGAGTTTCTGCGTAGAACGCAGGGGGAGTTAGATCGGGAAAAGTACCGGTTTCATTTCATGGAACCTGGCAATCAGCTCATCTTTCGATATGATAATGCTCCCCATCATCCGCAGATTCGAACGTTTCCCCATCATAAACATCTACCAACCGGTGTGATCGAGAGTCCATCTCCGCGCTTCGAAGATGTAATTCAAGAGATAGAGGCGTATGTGCTGGGAATTCCATAGGGAGAACCAGATTTCCCTCGAAGATATCTGCACCTGGTGGGCATCTTCTCCTCCAACGGCTACAAGATCGTCGCCACCTCCGGCGGCGGCATGTGTCTCGGCCGACAAGGCGCTGATCAAACGCGCCCGCAAGCTCTCGGCCCAGGCGCGCGACCCGGCCCCGCATTACCAGCACTCGGAGATCGGCTACAACTACCGCCTGAGCAACCTGCTGGCTGCCGTGGGCCGCGGCCAGTTGCAAGTGTTATCTGAGCGGGTGCGCCGCAAACGGGAGGTCTTCCAGTATTACGCTGACACTCTCGGCGACCCTTCGACAGGCTCAGGACACCGCCTGCCCGGCATCACCCTGATGCCCGAAGCGCCGTGGGGCCGTGCCACGCGTTGGCTCACCTGCATCACCGTGGACCCGCAGGCGTTCGGCGCCGACCGGGAGGCGATCCGCGTGGCGCTGGAGGACGCGAACATCGAGTCTCGGCCGCTGTGGAAGCCGATGCATTTGCAGCCGGTATTCCAGGATTGCGAAGCCGTCGGCGGCAGCGTGGCCGAGGCGCTGTTTCGAGATGGGTTGTGCCTGCCGTCGGGCACGGCCATGACCGAGGCGGATCTGGCGCGGGTGGCGGCGGTGGTGCGGGGCGTTGGGACACGGAGACACGG
>VGOD01000363.1 GCA_016876015.1 Chloroflexota bacterium | reverse complement strand
CTTCCTTACTGACGAAACCTTCGCGCGCGCTGACGCCCGACAGGGTGAAGCCCATCTCCACATCCCCGATATCGCTGCGCGCGTTGATGCTGAACGAGCTATCCGCGGGCAGCCACACCGCGATGCGTCCCACATCACTGACGATCTCGTAGGCCGCGCCAGGGGTCAATGGCCCGGCCAGCTCGACGTTGCCGACGCGCGTCCTGACATCGAGCTGTTCGACCGGAACCACATCGGTCAGGGTCGCCTCGCCTACGTCGGTGCGCACCCACACATCGCCGTGTACGCCTGATACGGTCACGCGGCCCACCTTCACATCCAGGTTGAAGCTTGTTTGCCTGGGCACGGTCACCACCAGGTCGGCGCGCGGCGACTGCCCTGGCCGGCCCGTAGCACTGAGACCCGTGGCTTCGACCCACACCTGGTCGCCCGTCTGACGGACCTGGATGGTGATCCTATCGAGGACTTCCTGGGCCCTGGCGCGCGAGATGCCCCAGGCCCGACGGGTCGCTTCGATCTTGACTTGCGGCTCTGAGCCGGCGCGTACCACCACGTCGCCCACCGGCACATTGACATTGAGGGTGATGGGGCCCTGCGTCGGCAGCGTCTGGACCTCTTGCGCAACGACCGCGATCGGGCCGGACCCGCCGATGGTGTTCCTCAGATTCCAGCCGCTCCAGACGGCCAGGCCAGCGGCCGCCGCGCAGCAGACGCACACAACCAACGCCAGCCCCAGCAAGATGAGCCAGAGAAATCGTTTGTTTTCCACAGCCAGCCTCCGATTACCAGGATTGCACCCCTCACTACGGAGGCCACGAGGAAAAGTTGCACGGGCTAACCAGATCAGGAGTCTGGGCGCAGCGAGAGTTATTCTGCTGGCATTCGGCGACCTGCCAGGTCTTCGCGCTCAGGCCGCGATTGTAACCAGATCGGCGCCAGATGTCAATCGCAAACCTGCATTGACATCCGCCTCCTCCTACGTTATGATGCGCTGCGCCAGGCGAACAGATCGCTGTTCCTGACTCCTGATCCCTGGTCACAGAGCCATCATGCCCGATCTCACCGACCTTCGCAATCTGGCCGCGCAGATCCATCATCGGCTCTTGGCCGCCTACGGCGTTCCGACCTGGCGGCCGCATTACGAGCCGGTGGATGAGCTGGTGCTGACCTTTTTGAGCCAGAACACCAGCGATGTGAACTCTGGCCGCGCATTCCAGGCGCTCCGAGCGCGCTATCCCACCTGGAAGGCCGTGCTCGCGGCGCCGTTGGACGAGTTGGTTGAAACGATCCGCTCTGGCGGCATGGCCAGGCAAAAGGCCCCGCGCATCCAGGCCGCGCTGCAGCGCATCCTTGCCGAGCGTGACGCCTTCGGCATAGATTTCCTGGCCGATCTGCCCGTAGATGAGGCGATGCGCTGGCTGACCTCTTTCGACGGCATCGGGCACAAGACGGCATCCATCGTCCTGCTGTTCTGCTTCAACAAGCCAGCGTTTCCGGTTGATACGCACGTTGGCCGCGTGACGCGGCGGCTGGGGCTGGCCGGCCCGACCGATTCCGAAGAGAAGATCAAGGGGATTTGGGAAGCGCTGGTTCCGGCCGAGTGGTTCTACGCGCTGCATCTGAACTTGATCAGCCACGGCCGGCGGGTCTGCTCCGCGCGTGCGCCGAAGTGCGGCGGTTGCCCGCTGAACGACATTTGTCGCTATGAAAGCAAAGGCCTTCGATAGCGGTTATCATGCGGGTGGCGCTTCAGAAGCGGCAGCCGCATGATAACCACGGATTCTTGAGAAGAAACAAAGCGAAGACCTGCGAAGTCTCGGTAGATCACAGATTTGTGCTTCAAGCGGGTCCATGACCCGCCGGATCACGGATCCGGCTTGAGCAATTGTGTGAAGGCACAGACCTTCGAGGTTTGCCTGACCTCGAAGGTCTCACTCTACTTCGGCGCGGGCTTGTGGCATGTGGCGCACGTGTCGTTGGTGAAGGCCGCATGGCTGGCCGGGCCCGGCTTCATCTTGCCGGGGCCGTGACATGCCACGCAGTCCTTGAAGGTGTCGGCCGCTGCGGCGTGATTGGCGGGCACGGCCTTCCCCGCACCCGCGGCCGGCGCAGGCGTCGCACCCGCGGTCGGCGCAGCGGCGCCGGCGGGCTTATGGCATGTGGCGCACGTGTCGTTGGTGAAGGCCGCGTGGCTGGCCGGGCCGGGCTTCATCTTGCCAGGGCCGTGACACGCCACGCAGTCCTTGAAGGCGTCGGCTGCCGCGGTGTGATTGGCGGGCACGGCCTTTGCTGCAGGGGCCGCGGCCGGGGTGGCCGCTCCTGACGCCCTCGTCGGTCCAGGGGTGGGCGTGGGGCCGGGCCTGTGGCAGACCAGGCAAGACGCCACTGGCCGGCCCTCGTGATCGGCCGGCATGGGGCTGAGGCTGCCCTTTCCGCCATGACAGGTCAGGCACTGCTCCTTGCCCGCGATGTCGTGTGTGATCGCCGCGCCGATCTTGGCATTATCCACGCCGCCGGGCGGCGTGGATACCGGCGTGGGCGTCAGCGGCGCGAAGGCCGGGACCGACTTCATTACGGGAGGCACAGTCGCGATGGCGGTCTCCTCGAAGGTAGCGAACCAATAGACGAAGAGCGCGCCCAACACGGCGATCACGGTCGCTACAGGAATGAAGAGCAGTTCGCGTTTGCGTAGAACCTCTGGCCGAGGGGCCGGCCGGGTCAGGCCTCGCTCGAGTTGCTCCAACTCTGCGCCATGCTCGTGCTCCATCTGATGGCGGTCCAGCTTGCCGGTGAAGATGCTCTTGTTGAAGACCTTGAGGTGTACGTGATAGAAGTGCCAGACCAGAATAGCCAACACGGCCAGGATGGCCTCGCCGCCGTGGGCTGCTTTGGCGGCTGGAATCACCTGACCGGGCAAGAAGCGCGCTGTGGCAATGGGATTCCAGAGCATGAAACCGGTCAGGCCCATCACTAATGTGCCCCAGATCATCGCCCAGTATTCCGCCTTCTCCTCGTAGCTGTAGCGCGGCAATTTGGCGCGCTCTCTGGTCAAGCCCAGGTTGAATCGCACGATGTCCAGGGCGTCGGTGATGTCTTTCAGCACCGGCAGCATCGTCATCTCGACGCGGCGCACGAAGACCTTGTAGGCGAGCACGATGACGTGATAGACGGTCTCCAGCGCCAGAACGATAGCCGCAATGTGGTGAAGCGTGCGGACCATCTCGATGCCGCCCAGCAACGCGATGAAACCTTCGGCCAGCGCATTGCCCACGAACTTCTGCGGCAGCCCGGTGACCGCCAGCGCGGTGAAGGAAGCGATGAGCAGGAGATGCTCAAGCCGCTGCGCCACTGAAAAGCGAATGTAGTGGGTCTTTTCCTGAGCCATAGCCTCAACTGCCCCTTTACTCACGAAGCGTTCCTGCGCTGAAAACGGCTGATGATGCGCCGAAGGGCATCTAGTGCGACAAACGCCGTCATGCCGCCGATGACCGCTGGGATCAGGATGCGATAGAACAGATTGACATAGTACACCAGGGCATATCGCTGCGGCGTTGGATCGAAGTGCCCCACCCAACTGTCAGGGAAGTCGGCTGTGGCGTCGGGGTGACACCGCTGACATGTGACCAACAGGTTTTCCTTTACGACCGTTGCGTCGGCGTCGCTGACGCGCTTGATGTCATGGATGCCATGACAGTCGGTGCAGACGGCCTTATTTGTGGCATGGTCCGGCGACTGCTTCTCGAACAGCTTGACGGTCGTGCCGTGAAAATCGGTCACATAGGTGTTGAAGACCTCGGTCGAGAGGTTGTACTTGCGCATCAGCGTCGCATTGCCGTGGCAATCGCCGCAGATCCTCGGGGATTTGAGGTGAAATGCGACCGTCCGCGGGTCTTCCTGGCGATGCGCGCCGTGACAATCCTCGCATACGGGTACGTCGGGATTGCTCTGTCCATTCAGCGCCTTGCCATGCACACTGTCTGCATACTGATCGTAGATCTTGCTATGGCACTTCTGGCAGGTCGCCGAAAGCTTCTGGCGCGGCTGATTGGGCCTGGTGATGTCGTGTGAGCCGTGGCAATCGGTGCAGATCGCGGCCTGCCGATCGCCGCCCGCCAGCGCTCTGGCATGATTGCTGTCCAGGACTTCGTTGTACTGCTTGGTGTGGCAGTTCTTACACTGGGTATAGCGTTCCAATTGGAAGCTGCGCCGATCGCCAGCCGTCAGCTTGGGGTGCGGGTAGCCGACGATGTTGGTATGACACGAGACGCACGTGAGGCCCTTGACGCCATGCACTGAGTTCATATACGTCTTCGCGTTCAGAGTCAGCGGCAGCACCTCGCCGCTGGCGAGCTTCACGCTCAAACCCGGGCTGCTGTGGCAACCCAGGCACGTGCTGTTGTCGCCCTGGGCCGCGCTGGCTCCGCCAGCCAGGATCAAGAGCAACAACAGCGCAAGGCCGCCGGTCAAGGCCGGGCGATAGAACTGCCGCAGATGGCAAGCAGGGGTCATACGGCATAACCTCCGGGAGTGCCGCTGAAAGATGGCACAACAGACTATAAGTCACACAGCAT
>VGOD01000362.1 GCA_016876015.1 Chloroflexota bacterium | reverse complement strand
CGATCAGCAGGTGACGGCCCATGACCGGCGGGATGAGATGAGCCTTGATCGCGGCTGACACTCCCAGAAGGAAAAAGGCCCCCACGCCAGCCGTGGTTCCCACGATCGTCCAGGGGTTGAGGCGCACACCTGTCTCGGCCGCGGCCGCCCAGGGCGGCGTGAAGATCAGCAGCGAACCCAGGCCGAACGCGATCAGCGCGCCGATGCTGAGGCCCCAACCGGATACCTTGACATCGAGCAGGAACATGACGATTCCTGCAAAGATCAACGCCGCGCCGCCCCAGTTGGTGGGGAGCGAGCCGAGGCCGACCAACGCCAGGATCATACAGATGGCGCCCAGCACGCCGGGAAAGACCGTGCCCGCGGTCACCAGCTCAGCTACCAGACCCAGCAGGCCGAGCACGAACAGGAAGTAGGCGACGTTGGGGTTGGCCAGCAGCGCCAGGAACTGGTCGAACAACGGTACCGGCGTCGGCAGGACTATCTGGTTCAGGTCGGCAGGGCTGGCCAGGGGAAGGCCGCCCAGCAAGAGCAAACTACCCCAGGAAAGGCGCAGATGCTGTCGGGTCATCGTGTCCTCCTTTCATGATACCCGCGATTGCGCCTCATTGTACCCCACCTGGCGCTGCCTTGCTTGTCGGCTGGCTGATGACTGCCTGACAAACAGCCTGGCCGCATCTTCGTCCGGTACGAGGAGCAGAACTTCTCTGAACAGATGCTCAGACATTATACCACAGGCCGTGATCGTGCACTCTGCAACCCCGAGCGGGGAGATTCGTATTGACAGTGGATGGACAAACGCCGATATTGCACGGAAGGTGGGAGATCAGACATGACACGAGACTGCCAGCAATACGAAACAGTGCAGAGGGCCGCCGCGATCACCTGGGCGGCCAGCAAACAAACCTACTACACGATTCGCTTTCTGGTTGATCGGGAGCGGATCGGCGAGGCCTACCTGGCCTATGCCTATTTCCGCTGGCTGGATGATCAGCTTGACCAGGAGCTGATGGACGCGGCGGCGCGGATCGTGTGTTTGGAGCGCCAGAAGGCGCTCATGGAAAGCTGTTTCCGGGGTGCATGGCCGCAGGATGCCAGCGCCGATGAGCGGATGCTGGTGGAGCTCATCCAGAGCGACCCGCGGCCGAACAGCGGGCTGCGCCTCTACATCCGTAACATGATGGACGTGATGGCTTTCGACGCTCACCGGCGAGGCCGGCTGATTGACCAGGCGGAGCTGACCAGGTACTCGCGCGCGCTGGCCGCCGCGGTGACGGAGGCTCTGCACTATTTCGTCGGACACGGTTGCGCCGCGCCGCGCAGTGAAGCGCGTTTCCTCGCAGCTACCGGCGCGCATATCGCCCACATGCTCCGGGACACCCTGGATGACGCGGCCGCGGGCTACTTCAACATCCCCCGCGAAGTCCTCGAAGCCCACGCCGTCGCCCCGCAGGACGTGGACAGCGACGCCTACCGGACGTGGGTCAAGGGCAGAGTCCAGACCGCGCGCGCTTGCTTCGACGCCGGCAGGGACTACCTGGCCCAGGTCGCCAATCTGCGCTGCCGGATCGCCGGCCACGCATACATCGGCCGGTTTACCGGCGTGCTGGATGCCATCGAAGCGGAAGGCTACCGGCTGCGGAGCGTATACTCGGAGCGCACGAGCCTGCGCGCCGGGCTCAGCTTGATCGGCTCGGTGCTCTGGCTGGCGTTCCGCCCGCGGAAGCCTGGGGTCTCGGCTGTCGGGGCCAGGATGAAGTTGGCCGAGGGCGAGCTATGAAACAACCCAATGCGATCATCATCGGCGCCGGGATCGGCGGCATCACCGCAGCGACGCACCTGGCCAGACGTGGCTGGCAGATCACGGTGGTGGAAAAGAACGGCCGGCCAGGCGGCCGCTGCGATCACTTCATCCGCGACGGCCACCGGTTCGACACCGGTCCGACGCTGTTCATCATGCCGCGCGTGTTCGAGGCGGAATTCGCCGCACTGGGCGCGTCGCTGCACGAGATGCTGGCGCTCCAGCGGGTGGACCCCTCCTACCATCTGGTGTTCGACGATGGCCGCCAGTTGACTCTTACGGCCGATCTGAAATCCATGTGCGAGCAGTTGGAGGCCATCGAGCCGGGCAGCTTTCAGGGCTATCTGCGCTACATCGAGGAGGGCCATCGCCACTATCACCTGGCGATGGAGCGGCTGGTCAACCGGGATTTCCGCACCGCGACGCAGTTCTTCAACCTGCGTAACCTGTCGCTGCTGCCCGGGTTGAAGCCGCTCGTCCCGCACTACCGCAACATGGCGAGCTACTTTGCTCACCCGCGCCTGAAGGCAGCCTTCACCTTCCAGGACGTCTACATGGGGCTGAGCCCCTTCGAGGCGCCAGCGACCTTTTCGATGATGCCCTACACCGAGCTGGCCCACGGGGTGTGGTATCCCAAAGGGGGCATGTACCGGATCGTGGATGCGCTCGCCGAGCTTGCCCGCCGTGCCGGGGTAGAATTCATCTTCGACGCCGAGGTGGAGCGGATCGAGGTGGATGGGGACCGCGCCCGCGGGGTGACTTTGGCGAGCGGTCAGCGGTTGGCCGCAGACACGATTGTGGCGAACGCGGACCTGCCTTACGTGTATCAACACTTACTGCCGGAAGACGGCCGCGCAGCGCGCCTGGCGCGCAAACGCTATTCCTGCTCGACCATCAGCTTCTTCTGGGGCGTTGACAAGGCCTATCCAGGGCTGGGCCCTCACACCCTGTTCCTGGCCGACGACTACCGGGAGAACTTCGAGAGCATCATCCGCGATCCGGCGTTGCCAGAAAACCCCAGCCTCTATGTCCACGCGCCGGTGCGGCTCGATCCCACGGCAGCGCCGGCAGGCCAGGATACCTTGATCGGCATTGTCCCGGTGGGGCATCTGGATGACGCCAATGGGCAGGATTGGGGCGAAATCCGAGACCGGGCGCGGCAGGCGATCTTCCGCCGCCTGGCGACTTTGGGGATCACTGACCTGGAGGCGCACCTGAAGTTCGAGGTTTGCTACCTTCCGCTGTCCTGGCGCAAGCGCTACAACCTGATGAAAGGGGCCACCCACGGGCTGTGCCACACGTTGACCCAGTTGGGTTACTTCCGGCCCCAGAATCAGCACCCGCGCTATCGCAATCTCTACTTCGTGGGCGCCAGCACCCATCCTGGCACGGGCGCACCGACGGCCATGATCTCGGCGCGGCTGGCTGTCGAGCGAATCATGGATGCTGGCGGCTCCGCCCTCGTTCAGCCAAAGCGATAGGCAGCCAGCGCATCTTCGTTCACCTCGATCCCCAGGCCCGGTCCTTGGGGAACGTGGGCGCAGCTATCGGCGATCTGGAGGGGAGCGCCGAGGAGCTCCTCGCGCAGGGGATTCTCGATGCGGTCGAGTTCCAGAAGGGCGGAGGCGGGGTTCAGAGAAGGCGGCTGATCGGGCAGCGCGGCGATGAAGTGGAGCGCCGCAGCGATCGCTACACCAGCGCCCCACACGTGCGGCGTCACGCGCGTGCTCCAGGCCCGCGCCAGGGCCGCGATCTTGAGACCTTCCGAGATGCCGCCTGCCGAGCAGAGGTCCGGCTGGAGGATGTCCACCGCGGCCTGCGCGATCAGGCTGCGGAAACCATAGCGCGTGAACTCCGCCTCGCCGCCCGCGATCGGGATGTTAACCAGCAAGGCCGTGCGATACCTGAACCATTTCTGGGAGTAGGCGAACGGTTGCTTGAGAGCGCAACGGAGAGGATAGGCGGTGATGCGCGCAATTCTCATACCGAAGCCCTTGCGCGTCCGCGTTTCACTTCCGCGATCAACCGCCGGGCGCGGTCGGTGAGGGCCGCGAAATCGGCCGCGTCCAGGAGCTTCTGATCAACGAGTGCGCTGCCCACGCCCACGGCCGCCGATCCGGCGCGTATCCAGTCGGCCGTGTTCTCGATCTCCACGCCCCCGACCGGAACCAGCTCGACCTGCGGCAGCGGCGCCTTGAGCGCCTTGATGAAGGCCGGCCCGCCGACGCTGGCAGGAAACACCTTGACCATGTCGGCGCCCGCCTGCCAGGCGGTCACGATCTCGGTCGGCGTGTACGCGCCAGGAAAAACCGGAATGCTGTAGCGCCGGCACAGCTCGATCACGCCCAGGTTCAGGTTCGGCGCGACGATGAACTGCGCGCCCGCCAGGATGGCTGCCCGTGCGCTCTCGGGGTCGAGCACGGTGCCCGCGCCGAAGAGCACAGCCTCATCGCGGCGGGCCGTCGCCTGCTCGATCACGGCCAGCGCGCCCGGCGTGGTCATGGTGACTTCGATGGCGCAGACGCCGCCCGCGCGAATCGCCTCGGCCGCGGCCAACAATTGGTCCGAGCTCTTCGCCCGCATGATGGCGATGACGCCGGTGGAACGAATCAGGTTGAGAGCATCAGTGTGGTTCATGATGTGAGATAGAGATAGAGATAGAGATAGAGATAGAGATAGAGACTCATAAATGATTTTCCGGCCCCATAAGGGCGTAAGAGTGCGTCATTTGAATCACGCAGGCACTCCCGGAGTACCTGCTTAACAAACAGGCCGTTTGAT
>VGOD01000361.1 GCA_016876015.1 Chloroflexota bacterium | reverse complement strand
GATTGACTGCCGAGAGGATCTGGCGCGTCGGCTGTCGGGCGTGGGCAGCACACATGATCTGGATGCGGCGATCGGTCGGGCGCGCAACGCCGGCATTCCCGTCTACGCCATCGGACTCGGCCGCCAAGCCACGCAGAAGGTGTCTAGCGAGGGCTTCGACGAAGTGAAGTTGCGGCGGATGGCCGCCGAAACCGGCGGTAAATACTATCACGCGCCTGGCTCCGCGGAGCTGAAACAGCTCTACAGCGCCCTCTCTACCACCATGCAGAAAGAGTACGTGCTGACCTATCGCAGCCCGCGGCCGACCTACGACGGCACGCGGCGGAACATCGTGGTGAACATCCAGCAGGACAGTGGGCCAGGGGTCACAACGCGGGGCAAGTATCTCGAGCAACACCTGGTCAACGTCCGGTCGGACCCGCGTCTGTTCCTAGCGTTCTTCCTTCCGTTGTTGCTCCTGCTGGTTGCTCCGGTGGTGAAGAAGGGAAACAAGGAGACAAGGAAACAAGGAGACAAGGAGGGTGTTGCCGGGGCGCCCGTTGTCGCGGCAGCCCGACCCGCAGCGCCGGTCGTACCCGGGGGGTGGGGCGTGCCGCCCGCGCCCGCGCTCCTGCCGCCAGCGCAACTGCAGCCCGCGCCCCTGGATGCGGCCGCTCCCCCGGCGTCGGCCGGGGGAGCGGCCGACGCATTGCCGCCGGCTCGTCTGACCGCCCGTTTCCCATTGGGGCCAGGTGAGATGTCAATCGGCCGCGCGCCTGACAACACCATCGTTATCTCTGATCCGTCAGTGGCCCTGCACCATGCCTGCATCGCCGAGCAGGGTGGGCGCTACGTCGTGCGCGATCTGAGCAATGGGCAGACCCACGTGAGTCTTCGCGGCGATCCGACCCAAGAGCGCCCGACCAGCACAAACGCCTTGCGAGATGGCTCCACCATCCGCTTCGGACAGGTGAAGTCGGTCCTGCGACAACCGGCTGGCGGCGCTGGCGTGCGGCTGGAAATCCCGTTTGCCCTGAAAGACATCGTCACTATCGGACGCGATCCTCTCAATCACATCGTCGTGAACTCGCCCCAGCTCGCGTTGCGGCAAGCCGAAGTGCGGCAGGAGGCCGGCCGCTGGGTGGTCTGCGATGTCGGCGGGGGCGGCGGCGTTCGCGTGAGTTTCAGCGGCGATCCGGCGCAGGCGCGTCCAGTGCAGGGGCGCAACGCACTCAAGACCGGTTCCATGTTCTATGTAGGCGACGTTGCATTTGAGCTGCAGGCGTAGCAGCCCAGGCCCTTTAACCCCTGTCAGCGAAACGCGGGCAGGGTGAAGTAAGGGAGCATCTCTCTGCTCCCTGCCCAGCCAGCACCGCGTGGTCGCCGGTACGCGCCGGTCGCCGTTCGCTGAGGGTCTGAGCCGTGTGGGTGTTCCAGGCTGAGCACAGACTCTCCTTATGCAGGAAAGCCGCCTGGCGCACTTGGCTGGCCTGCCCCCGTGACATGGCGACCAGCACGCCGCGGTAACGGCAACGGCGTTCGATTCGCGAGTGCTACGGGCTGCTGGTGGTGGCAGGTATGAGCTCGCCTTCTTACGCAGAAGACGCACACCGGCGGTGCCGCCAGCGGTCCGTCAGCCTCGCGTGCGCTCGAGCGGTCAGCGCACCCGCCCCGGTGGGTGCTGGGGCGGCCGGTGGCGCAGTGGATCAACCGGTCGCCCCGGCCCTGGAGCCGGGTTCGTCCCCGCTGCCGGCCGGCGGGCTACGGGGAGCGGGCAAAACCGATGGCCACCGGCTGGCCCAGCGCCAGACAGCGGCGGAGCCAATCGCGACCCAGGCGAAAGAGGCTGTAGTCATGGTGCTCAGCGGCCTCCAACACGGTGCGTTGACCGTTCTGAGTCAGACGTTGACCCAGGAACAGCATCCAGACGTACGTAATCGCCATGGCCAGCAACAGATTGGCCAGGCGCTGCGGATCGGCCAACTCACTGTTTTCCAGATCAAAGCCGTAGCTCTTCCAGTCGCGGAAGGTCGGTTCGATCCAGAAGCGTTTGCGCCCACGCCGCCAGGCGTGGCGATCGGCGGGCTGATCGAGCACGATGTAGCGCGGAGCATCCTCGTTGGGATTCCAGTCCACCATCAGGTTGACCGGCCCGAAGTCGTGTTCTTTGGTCAAGTAGAGGCCTTGGCGGTAGAGCCGCTGCCCCTTCCGAATCGCGATGGTGCTGAGCGGCTGCCAGTCACCCTGGGCCGTGCGATAGGTCGTATCGCTCTTGACACCGAGCTGCCAGTGCCAGCCCTGCTCCCGACAGTACTTCTGCACAGCCACGGCCCGAAACTCGGCATCGGCAAAGAGGGTGATGCGCACCCGCTGGGGGTCGGGCAAGTACGGCTGCAACTGCTTCAGCAACTTGAGCTGCAGCTCGGCGCTGGTGCTGCCGAAGGCCAAGAGCACCCACACGCAGGGGATGACCCGCGTACCGAAGGCGATGCCCAGTTTCAGCACACTCCAGCGGTCGTTCAGAGCGGTGCGATCCATGACCAACGCCAGTTCGCGCCCCTGCCAGTGGGCCAGCAGGTGCTTGAGCAACGGCAGGTAGTAGACCCGCGGGCTCAGCGCCCGGCTTGTCAGCCAGCGGCGCAGGCGCTGGATCAAGTTCTCGCGTTGGCCCGCCAATGGCAAGACGGTGGCCAGGGTGGCGAGATGGCAGTCGCTGCTTTGCGCCAACGCCAACACCATGAGGGCCAGGTTGACCAGCAAGGCCGCTTTGGCCGCGGGCAACAGAGCCTGGAGGTGGCCCAAGAGGCTGGCAAACAGGTCGGAGTTGTTCATCGGGCAGCTCCTTTCGCCTGCTTGGTGAGGACAGTCGGAACTCAATTCTACCTGGTTTGACAGCGCAACGCCAATCTCGCCGGTGAGTCGCGCCGCACGGACTCGTCTTCTATTCTTATGTTAAGTAAAAGTGACAGGGGTTAAACCGGCGCCATTATACGCCAGCGTGTTTCTGACGTGAAAGAACACCGCTCGCGGTGTGGACGGCTAACACGGCGTCAAGCTGATGGCGCGGGACTACCTTGCTGAAGACAGGCGTACCATGAAGTCTTTCGGCTTGTCAGGCTACACCGCAATTGAGTTGACACAGCTACTCGCATGAAGGCCCCATCAGATGCTGCCCTGTCGTTCTCAGCAAGAAGGATGATCGGCCGTGGGCAACTGACAACGCTTCACACCCGCCGATTTCGAGTATGATTTTGAGCGCGATGAGTTAGCCGCACATCATGCTTGGGTCGGTACAAGTATTACTTCCTGGTGACCAGACGGAGATATGACGATGCCCGATCCAACTATCAACATCCTGGCCGATGACCTGTCGGCCCTGCAAGGTCGCGGTCCGGCCTTTGTGACCTTTGGCGAGACGATGGTGCGCGATATGCCAGCCGATAACGAGCGGTTGGAACGCACCCGTCAGGTGTGGGTTTCGATGGCCGGCAGCGAGTTCACGCTGGCGGTCATGCTCAGCCGGCTGGGCGTGCCGTCGGCATATTTCACCCGCGTGCCCGATAATCCCTATGGCTGGGCGCTGCACAACCTGGCGCGCGAGCAGGGGGTAGACACGAGCGGCTTCGCCTGGGCCGACCGCGCGGAGCCGATGGGCCGGTTGCTCTATGAGCTGGGCCGCACGCCCAGGGCAGGCGCCGGCTGGTACCAGCGCCGCTACTCCGCAGCCAGCAAACTCGGGAGGGGCATGGTGGACTGGAAAACAGCCCTGCGCGATGCCCGGCTCTTTCACACCTCTGGCATCACGTTCGGCCTGAGCACGCACAGCGGCTACGAACGCAACTACCTCCTGGAGTGCTTCGAGGAGGCGCTGGCCGCGAGGCCGGCCGGCTGCCTGGTCGGGCTGGACTTCAACTTCCGCAGCACCCTCTGGAGCGCGACTCAGTGTCGCCAGACGATGACCCCCCTTGTGACTGAGCACGTGGACGTGCTGATCACGACCATTGAGGACATGGCCGAGCTCTACGGCATGGGCTGCGGTCGCGTCAGTGCCGAGGAAATCGTGAAGGGCGACATCGGTCGCATCGAGGACCCCGACTTACAGGCGTTCATGCAGCAACTGACCACGACATTCCGGCTCAAGATCGTCGGCGTGACGATCCGCTATCCCGACACGCACGAGCAGCATCGGTGGGAGAGCGCGGCGATGGACGCACAGGGCCGCTTTTTCCGTTCGCCAGCGGTGCAGACCATCGTGCTCATGGATCGGCTGGGCGGCGGCGACACCTGGAACGGCGGCTTCTACTATGGCCTGCTGACCGAAGGTGATCCGGCTGCTGCGCTCCGCAAGGGCGTGTTAGTGGGGGACGCGGCCACGCGGCTCAAGCAGACTCTGATGTACGATCTGCCAATCGTGACCAGGGCCGAGATCCAGGCGCGGCTGAAGGCAGACGTGGCGGGAGGCGGCAAGCGGACAGCACGCTGAGATGGGACATCTCTTTCCACTCTCTACCCCAAGTCTCTATCTCTATCTCTATCTCTATCTCTATCTCTATCTCACATCATGAACCACACTGATGCTCTCAACCTGATTCGTTCCACCGGCGTCATCGCCATCATGCGGGCGAAGAGCTCGGACCA
>VGOD01000360.1 GCA_016876015.1 Chloroflexota bacterium | reverse complement strand
CGTCCCTTGCTGTCATGCAATCATGGTTCGCCGTCTGACCTGAAGCAGCGCGGCCGCCATCAGGTCAATCTGCGTTGATCTGCGGCCCCTGCCGCCGGTCATGGCGCGTTTGTCGGGCCAGAAGGTGTGGCTGTCGGGCCACTGCTGGTTCGTGAATTCTGCTCCAAAAGGGCCTGTCCTCTGATCTGCGTGCATCTGCGAGAATCTGCGTCCGGTTCCAACGCTTGTCACACCAGATCGCGGCCACTCCCAAAAATATCACCTGGCGGGAGGTGAGCATGGACAGCCGGGCGTCGGGTCTGGCTCAGCCGTGTCGGCCCGTAATTGATCCCTGCTTCCTGCCCCCTCAGTTCGTCTGCTGATAGATGCGACGCAGCTCCTCGGGGGTGCTCACAACCTCGATCCCATCCTGCAACGCTTGCAGCAGCGCCACATCCTCGATGCGATAGACTTCCGGCAACAAGACCGCGCCCTCTGCGCCGAACTTCAGCTTCAAACCCAGCCGGATGCCGGTCAGCAGACCCTGGCGCAAGCCTTGCTGCTGCCCTTGTTGAATAGTATCTTTTCAATAAGTGGGGGCCGACGGGGGTCGCAGACCCCCTGAAAGCAGGCTCGTAGGCGGTCTGTGACCGCCGTTTCCCCGGATTATTGAGAGGATACGTTGAATACCCTGCATCAACCCCAGTCGCCCCGCCTGGATGCCCAACGGGCGAACTCCCAGATCCGTGCATCGTAACCCCAACCAGCAAACATCGCCCTGGCGCACGTCACTGCGTCCCCTGATACAGGCGGCGCAGTTCGGGCGGCGAGCTGACCGTCTCCAACGCATCCTGCAGCGCCTGCAACAGCGCCACATCCTCGATATGGTAGATCTCCGGCAGCAGGGCCGCGCCCTCGGCGCCGAATCGCAACTTCAACCCGAGCCGGATGCCCGCCAGCAGCCCTTGCCGCAAGCCGGCACGCTGCCCTCGCTGCTCGCCTCGCTGTTCGCCCCGCTGCTCGCCCTGCTGCATGCCCCGTTCAAGCCATTGTTGCGCAATCGTCATCATCAGCGCACCCCCTTCCGGAATCGCCGCCTCCACCGCCTGCTGCAGGTCGCGCTCCGTGATCCGGTCCGTCGCGGCCACCAGGTAGCGTAACATCGCCCCCACATACGCCAGCCCCGTCTTCTGGCGCGCCAGATCATACCACAACTGCGCCAGCTCCGGCAACCGGTCGTCCAGATCGTCCCGAAAAACATGCTTCAGCAGCAACAGTGCAGCGCGCAGCCCCACCTCCCCCTCGAGCTCTGCATCGCTATACGCCGATAAATCGCACAGCCAGTAGCGGTATGCCGGCAAGTACTCCCGCAACGCCTCCGGCGCTTCGAACAAGCTCTGGAAGTCCAGGGGAATCGGCCACCGCGCCGCGCCGTGATACACCACCACCGGCAAGATCGGCCAGAGCCGCGCCTGCTGCCGCAGCGCATAGTCCCACACCCGCACCATGTAGCGCAACAGTTGCAGCGCCACCAACGGATCGGCCTAACTCTTGTGCTCGAACAGCGCCTCCTTGAAAAACCGATCGTGCGGATTGGTCAACTCAGGCATGGGCCAAACTCACTGTGGGCCGGTACAGATTCGCCAACACATCAATCGCCCGCGCCTGCGTCGCGCCTACCACGATCCGATCCGGGTACAACGAATCGTGCACCGCTGCCCCCTCCCGCAGAAACTCCGGGTTGGACGCGACCGCGAAGTTCCCCTTCGGCTTCTGGCCGTTGGAAGTCTCGTAGGCATCCGAGAGCAAGCTGCCGACCCGGTTCCCGCTGCCGATCGGCGCCGTGGACTTGTTCACGATCACCGGGCAGCGGTCGCCCAGGCGCTCACCCACCGACTGGGCCACACAACGAACATAAGTCAAGTCCGGGCTGCCGTCCGGGTTGGCGGGCGTGGCGGCGGCGAGGAACACCACATCCGCCTGCTCGTATCTTCTCAACTTGTAGGGGCGCACCCTCGCGGTCGCCCCGGTGGGCAGGCGCAAGGCCGTGCCCCTACCCCGGATTATTGAGAAGATACCTCCTTCGCCTCAGCGAGCAGCTCCGGCAGCCCCGGCTCATAGATGGGCAGCTCGCCCCGGTTCAGGCGGGCCGCTTTCGCCGCATCCATGTCAACGCCGACCACCTGGCGGCCCAGAAAGGCCAGGGTCACGCCGGTCGTCCGGCCGACGTAGCCGACGCCGAGCACGGTGACGTTCATAGCATCTCCATTGCGTGTCGCGAATCCACCGCCAAATCACCGGACGCGGATGCACACGGATCAACGCGGATTCTTCTTTTTGATCTGTGTTCATCCGCGTGCATCTGCGTCCCCCCATGTACGGCGGATGACCGGCACATAGGGGTCGTGATAGCGCACAGCCGCGCCCTTCTGGCACAGCGGCTCGATGATGTCCAACGCCGGCGATTCCCGCACGTCGTCAATGTCTTGCTTACGCAGTCCCGCATGCAGTTAGCGGGATACGCCACGCCCAACATTGCGAAGCATCCTTTAGGACCAGCACGCAGCTGCCCTTGAGCGGCTTGCCCGCCTCGTTTAGCGCATCCACCACCGCGTCCTGAGCCGGGTCGAAGGGCCTTCTCCATTCAGTAGCGCGGCATCTCGCTGTTGATCTCGCCGGCCACCGTCGCTTGTTATACGGTCAGCGGCGCTCTCACACCCCGCGCTCCCGCGCCAGCGACCAACGACCGCCGGCCGACCCTTCGACTTCGCGCAAGGTGGGCTGTAGGGCCGCGGCGACACGAATGGCCACCCGCAGGCCCTCGCGGCGGAATAGTTCGCTTAGGTGCAAGGCCAGGTCATCCATCGCTGGCTGCCGAGCTTGAACCACAACTGTCGCGTCAATCACATCCGGGTTGAAATGCACCACCCGGACGTCCTGAACTACTGATGGCCCGTACTCATCGGCAAAAGCATGTTCAAGCGCCCGGCGGAGCTCGCCGTAATCCACTTCCTGAACCACATACGGCACGGTCAATTCTCGCAGCTTCATAGGCTCACCCCCCGATTCCGCAACCCCTCGCGACACGCCGTCAGCAACAATTCGGCATCGCTCACCGCGGCCAGCGCCTGTTGTCGTAGATCGACCGGCGGATAGGGCGAATAGTCCACCTGATTGCGTGCTTCTCGCCATCGGCCGAGCAGATCTCCGTATGGCCGGCCGAGGATCTGCACCAACGTCGCCGGCAGCCGCTCGTGATCATCCAGATCGGCCCGCCGGACGTGCAGCACCACAGCCCGTGCGGCGTGATACATGGCATAATAGCAACGGGACACGATATGCGGCAGGTTCAATGTTGCACTGGCATCCAGTTGCCCAGCAAAAGCCAGATACTCCTGCGCCTTGATCAAACGCGCTCTGACCAGTCGGGTAATCAGTTCGTCTACCTGTGCTCGCGTCAGATAGCCCAAGTCTACCAGGCGGTAAAGCAATACACCCTGGGATGCGGTTAGGCGTTGAAGATCGTCCATCTGCTGCATATTCATATGTTGTGTCAAATTGCCGCGTGCCGCGTATCCACGATCAGCCCCACCTGCCGCCGGATCGCCGCCCAATCATACCACGAATGATCCGTCACCACCACTGCGCAGTCCGCCGCGGCCAGCGCCGCGTCCAGGTCCGTCTCACCAGCCATCACGAAGCCGTTGTGGCGGATCGTCGGCACACACGGATCGTGATACCGCACGTCCGCGCCCTGCGGCAATTTCTAGAGATTCAAAAGGACAGACTGCAAGTTCTCCACAACTTCTTGTACCGTCAGTGCGTCTATTTTGATGTGGTGGGTCGGGTTCTCTTTCGGATGCAAATGCCAACCACGACGGTTATCGAAATCAATCCCCCAGATACGTTGTTGTTCCGCAACGAGCGCAAATGCCACCGTGCCGGACACCTGGTTGAAATAGAACCGCAACGAGAGTCCCTCACGCACATCGGCCATACCGCGCACAACAGGCCCTTCGGTTTGTAGTGACACTCGCTCAAAAAGAGCCGTGTCGGTGAGCGCACCCAACAGCGCTTCGGCAAAGCCCTTCACATCCATCGCGGCCTCAAGCTGGTATAATGATCGAACAGCGTTTCGGCCGCCTCCCACTCCCAGAAATCACTCTCTACTTCGTAGGTATACGGGTCTTGCCCAAGCGTTTCAGCCTCGAGCCGTTGCGCAAACTCCGCAAATGACATCCCCCACTTCTTCTCGAAGGTCTGAATCTGTTGCCTGAGAACCTGCGTCTTAAAGTCCACATATTCCCCAAGCATCTTCCAGAGAGCCGTATCGAGATCTGGTGTCTCTGTAATTCGGGTCAAGAGCGCCCCAACTCGAGGCGAGACACGAGTGGATAAATTCAACGTATTCATACTAACCTGCTCCATGAGTCAGCCACTTGATTGGACATCTGAGGCGCCCATCGTGTCCTCGCTGGCTTTTCCTCGCCTCATGTCACTACGTGTCGCGTATCCATCACCACACGCGCCCGCCACACCTATGTGACCAACATCGCGCCCGACGAGATGGAAGCCCCGGCCGTCGTCGGTCTCTACGGCCAACGCTGGAGCATCGAAGACTTTTTCGAGCAGATGGACAACCAGTATTGCCTGGGCCACT
>VGOD01000359.1 GCA_016876015.1 Chloroflexota bacterium | reverse complement strand
TCGGGTCGCGGCCGCGGCCTTCGAGTATCACCTGGAAGACAACTTGGTGACGCTGCAAGAGGAGTTGGCCGCCCAGACCTATCGGCCCGGCCCCTATGCCAGCTTCCACATCCACGAGCCGAAGCGCCGCCTGATCTCGGCCGCGCCGTTTCGGGATCGGGTGGTGCATCATGCGCTCTGCAACGTGATCGAGCCGGCGTTCGAGCGCAGCTTCATCGCCGACAGCTACGCCAATCGGACCGGCAAGGGCACGCACCGTGCGTTGGATCGCTGCCAGGCGTTCGCTCGCCAATATCGCTATGTGCTCGCCTGCGATGTCCGCCAGTTCTTTCCTGCCATTGACCACGCGATCCTCGAAGGCATCCTGCGCCGCAAGGTACGCGACGGGGACATCCTGTGGCTCATTGACCAGATCCTGGCGAGCGGCGTCGGCGTTTTGAGCGAGGAATACGATATGATATACTTCCCCGGCGACGATCTGTTCGCGGCCCTGCGGCCGCGGGGCCTGCCCATCGGCAACCTGACCAGCCAGTTTTGGGCCAACTGCTATCTGAACGCGTTCGATCACTTCATCGGCAAAGAACTGCGTTGCCCGGCATACCTGCGCTACGTAGATGACTTCCTGCTCTTCTCAGACGATAAGGCGCAGCTTTGGGCGTGGAAAGCCGCTGTGATCGAACGGCTGGCCGGTCTGCGGCTGACGATCCACGAGGGGGCTGCGCAACCCCGGCCGGTGATTGAGGGCATTCCATTCTTGGGCTTCAGCGTCTTCCCCGATCATCGGCGGCTGAAGCGGCGGAAGGGGATTGCCTTCGCCCGCAAGCTGCGGATGCTGGCGGCGCGCTGCGCAGAGGGCGCAGTGACGCTCGACCGGGTGCACGCTTCGGTTCAGGGCTGGATCAACCACGTGCGTTTCGCCAACACCATCGGGCTGCGCAAGAAGGTGCTGGGCCGCACGCCCGTTCACCCTGCCATCCAGGCGACCAAGACATGAGCGATCCGACGCCGCTGTTCACCAAAACCTTCGACTTCATTACCTGGCTGATGCCGGCGACAAACCACTTCCCGCGCAGCCAGCGCTTTCTCGTCACGGAGCGACTGTTGGGCGCCGCTCTGGACTTCCAGGAGCTGGTGCTGGAGGCCAACAACCGTATCTTTTCAATAAGTGGGGGCCGACGGGGGTCGCAGACCCCCTGAAAGCAGGCTCGTAGGCGGTCTGTGACCGCCGTTTCCCCGGATTATTGAGAGGAGGCCAACAACCTGCTGATGCCGGCGCGGCTGGAAAAGCTGAAACAGGCCGACGCCGCGCTGGACAAAGTGCGCATCTATCTGCGGCTGGCAGTGAAATGGCAGTGGTGGACGCCAGGGCAGTATCAACACGCCGCTGCGGTGCGGTGGGCGCCCGCAAGGATCGCCCCTACATTGCCCGGCCGAGGCGATGAATGATGGCTCGGTCCGTGTCCTGGCCGCGCGATAGCCTTCCTTTCAGCCCCTCGCCCGACGTTCGGGAGAGGGGTTGGGGTGAGGGCTGTTCGCCGGGCGAATAACAACCGGCCCGCCCCTGCCGGCTTCACCCCCGGTTTGGGCGGGCCACCGACTGTGACAGACCCTTCGGGTTTCCGAAACCCGAAGGGTCTGGCGGAGGCCGCGTGAAACCGGTTCCCAGCGACAGTGCAACTCACTGCATCCCAGGTACCAACCTCGCGCCCGGCGAGGCGCTCCGTCTGCTGCTCCTCTTGTGCGGCCCGCCGTGGCTGTTCGCCGCGCTCATCATCCTGACGCGGCTTGCGCAGCCGCCTGACACGTTGTTGGGCTGGATCCTATACGCGGCGGCCGGCCCGGCCACCTGGGGCGCATTCATTTCGGCCGTGGCCGATGGCCGCACGCTGCTGGGCCGGCAACGTGCGGCGGGTTCCCCGCGGCGAAGCTGGCCGGCCGAAATCCGGGCGTGGCCTGCGCCGGCGCCTCAGTCCCACATCGGCGATCAGGTCAATGCAGACGTGGCTGCCCTCCACGACGGCGTTATCAACACCGGCCCCGGGATCGCCTTCCAGGGCAACCGCAACACCGTCATTCCCGGCACGGTGCACGGCAACGTCGAAATCCGCCACGGCGACACGTTCGAGCTGCCGGCCGGCCCGCTGCCCGACCCGGCCTCCCTGCGCCAGGCGTACCTCAACCGCGTCCTGGAGCAAACGCAAACCCTGCAACTGACCGGCGTGGATCCCAAAGCCGCGCGCGATCCCGCCAGCCGGACCGGCCTGGCGCTCGCGGCGGTCTACACCGCGCTGATGACCCAACAGACCGAGGCGGAGGAACGCCGCGGGCTGCCGGCGCCCGATCGGGAGGCGCGCCGGCTCTCCGCGGTCGCGGTGCTCGACCGCGAGCCGAAGCTGGCGCTGCTGGGCGATCCGGGCAGCGGCAAATCCACCTTCGTCAACTTCGTGGCGCTCTGCCTGGCCGGCGCGGGGCTGGGCCGGGGCGATGCGAACCTGGCGCTGCTGACGCAGCCGCTGCCTCAAGAAGAGGAGGCGCGGGGTTCCCGCGACGAGAAGCCCGAGCCGCAGCCCTGGCGCCACGCCGCGCTGCTGCCGGTGCGGGTGGTGCTGCGCGATTTCGCGGCCCGCGGCCTGCCAGCGATCGGGCAGCGCGCGACCGGCGATCACCTGTGGCGCTTCATCGCCGCGGAGTTGGGCGAGACCCTGGCCGACTACGCGGCGCACCTGAAGCGGGAGCTGCGCGAGGCCGGCGGCCTGGTGCTGCTGGATGGCCTGGACGAGGCGCCCGAAGCCGACGAACGCCGCGTGCAGGTGAAACAGGCCGTGCAGGGCTTCGCGGCCGACTTCCCGGCCTGCCGCTTCGTCGTCACCAGCCGCACCTATGCGTATCAGCGCCAGGACTGGAAGCTGCCCGGCTTCCGCGAGGCAGCGCTGGCCCCCTTCAGCCCGGGCCAGATCGCGCGGTTCGTGGACGGCTGGTATGCGCACATGGCCGCGATGCGCGGGCTGAACCGCGACGACGCGCAGGGCCGCGCGGCGCTGCTCAAGGAGGCGATCCGCCGCAGCGACCGGCTGGCTGCGCTGGCCGAACGGCCGCTGCTCCTGACCCTGATGGCGAGCCTGCACGCCTGGCGCGGGGGCAACCTGCCCGAAAAGCGCGAGGAGCTCTACGCCGACACGGTGGACCTGCTGCTGGATCAGTGGGAAAGCCCCAAGATGGTGCGCGGGCCAGACGGCAAACCGGTCGTGGCCGAGCCGAGCCTGCTGGAGTGGCTGAAGCTGGATCGGGCCGCGGTGCGCAAGCTGCTGGAGCGTTTGGCGTTCGAGGCGCATCGCGACCAGCCCGCGCTCACCGGCACGGCCGATATCGGCCAGGAGCGCCTGGTGAACGGCCTGGTGGATCTCACGGCCAATCCCGACGTGAAGCCGGCCCGCGTGATCGAGTACGTGCGCGACCGGGCGGGCCTGCTGGCGGCGCGCGGGGTGGGGGTCTACACCTTCCCGCATCGCACCTTCCAGGAATACCTGGCCGCGTGCTACCTGACCGACCACGGCTACCCGGACGAGCTGGCCGGCCTGGTGTTGGCCGACGGCCAGCGGTGGCGCGAGGCAGCGCTGCTGGCCGGCGCCAAGGCCAGCCGCGGCACCATCTCCGCGGCCTGGAACCTGGCCGAGGCGCTCTGCTGCCGCGATGCCGGCGCCCGGCCGGAGGCCGGCGAGTGCCTGGCCGCGCTCCTGGCGGCCCAAACGCTGATCGAAAACGCAGCGCTGGCGAATGTGAGCGAGCGCAACCGGCCCAAGGCTGAGTGCATCCGCCTCTGGCTGCGGGCCATTGCGGAGCGGGGCGCGCTGGGGCCGGTGGACCGCGCCGCGGCCGGCGATGCGCTGGCGGTGATGGACGACGACCGCCCCGGCGTGGGGCTGCGGCCCGATGGCGTCCCCGACATCGCGTGGTGCGACGTGAAGGCAGGGCCGTTCGTCATGGGCAGCCAGGATGATTCGCTGGCACACTATGGATCTAAGGAGACGCCGCAACACACCTTGGAATTGCCCGCGTTCCGCATCAGCAAATATCCGATCACCAACGCCCAGTTCGACGCATTCGTGGGGGATGGCGGGTATACCGACAAGTGGCGCTCCTGCTGGACGCAAGCCGGCTGGCAGTGGAAGGGCGATCGGGCCGGACCGAACAAGTACGGCGGCGTCTTCGACCTGCCCAACCACCCGGTCGTGATGGTCGCCTGGTACGAGGCGCTCGCGTTCTGCAACTGGCTGGGCCAGAAGTTGGGCGTGGACGTCTCCCTGCCGACCGAGGCGCAGTGGGAGAGGGCGGCGCGGGGCGCCGACGGCCGCAGGTATCCGTGGGCTGGCGAGCTGACCCCCGACCACGCGAACTACGACGAAACCCGCATCGGCACGACGACCGCGGCCGGCATCTTCCCGAAGGGCGAAAGTCCTTGCGGCGCGCTGGACATGAGCGGCAACGTCTGGGAGTGGTGCCGCACGAAGTGGCGCGGGGACTATCGGAGCGCAGCAGACGACCGGCTGGAAGGCGGCGATCCGCGCGTGTTGCGCGGGGGCGCCTTCAACCTTGAGGCGCAGGTCGTGCGCTGCGCCGTGCGCTACGGGTCCTTCCGTACTAC
>VGOD01000358.1 GCA_016876015.1 Chloroflexota bacterium | reverse complement strand
GATCCGGCATCTGCTGGAGGCCGCGCCGCCCCCAGAACTGCTCGTGTTGACGGTGCAGCGCGAGGTGGCGGAGCGGATGGTCGCCAGCCCGCCGGAGATGAGCCTGCTCGCCTTGGGGGTGCAGTTCTATTGCACGCCGCGCATTGTGGGGCGAATACCCGCGGGCGCATTCTATCCACGGCCAAAGGTGGATTCGGCAGTGGTGCGGCTGGACCGGCGCGACGATTCTCCCGCGGGCGATGTGACGGCCGACGCGTTCTTCCGTACCGCGCGCGCGGGTTTCAGCCAGCCGCGCAAGCAGTTGCGCAACTCGCTGGCGGCCGGCCTGGGGGTCGCGGCCAGCCAGGCTGAGCAGTGGCTTGCAGCCGCCGGCATCGTGCAGCAGCGGCGAGCCGAAACGCTGACCCTGGCCGAGTGGGGCGCGCTGGCGCGCGCGGTCGAAGGGCGCTCGTGGGGCCCACGCTCGTGACCACAGCCGGTCGTGGGCCGCGCGGCAAGTTTGCCGGACGGCTGTTTTCTGTTATACTGGGCGACAGGGTGCTGGCCAGTGCGGCCGCAGGAGGAACCGCGGAGCAAAGCGCCATCTGCGGCAGCAAATCGTCAGAGGTGAGACATGGAACTGGAGCACTACTTCACCTTCCTTGATGCCGACGACATCCGCGTTAAAGGCACGCGAGTCGGCATTGAGACGGTATTGGACGATTACCTGAACGGCGCCAGCCCGGAGGAAATCGCCGCGCGCTATCGGTCGCTGACGCTGGAGCAGGTTTACGCGACCATTACTTACTACCTGCATAACAAAGCGGCGGTGGACGCTTACTTGGCGCGCTGGCGTGCATACTGCGACTCAGCCTTTCAGGAGTGGCAGCAGGGCTCAGCGCCGTTTGTGCAAGAGATACGCAGTCGTCTGCAGCACGTGAGAGCGCAAGTGCTGGCTGAGAAGAGCCCGGAATATCTGGTCAGCGATCGCCAATGAGCCGTTTGCGTTTCCTGCTCGATGAACATATCGCGTACGCCATTCGGGACCAATTGCTACGACTTGAACCTGACTCAATAATCCGGGGTAGGGGCACGGCCTTGCGCCTGCCCACCGGGGCGACCGCGAGGGTGCGCCCCTACAAATTGAGAAGATACAAGCAGGCTACGTTCTGGTCACTAACAACCGCCGCACTATGCCAGATCACATACGTGATCACTACGCAGCAGGAAGACGTGTGCCTGGCATCTGTCTGCTGAAGCGGAATGCTGCTATGGGGCGCGTCATTGAGGATCTATACCTGTTGTGGGCAGCCTATGATGCTGACGAATACGCAGACAAGATCTTGTACTTGCCGATGTGAGAGCACGGCGTCACGAACCCACCACCAGGAGGCCACATGCTCACCGACATCGCTCACCTGACCCTGGCCCAGATGGAAGCCATGCGTCTCGGCGCGCGCGTCGCGGTTCGCACCTGCATGGGCGTCACGCCAGCGGACCGCGTGTTCATTCTGACCGATACGGTGACGCACGGCATTGGCCGCCTGCTGAGCGAAGAGGCGTCAGACGCGGGCGGCGACGTGCTGCTGCATGACCTGGAGCAATACGCGCAGCGGCCGATCAAGGCGCTGCCGGAATCACTGCGCGCTGATGTCCTCAAATACCGTCCCACCGTGACCTTCTACGCCGCCTCCAGCCAGCCGGGCGAGGTGACGTTCCGCACCGGCCTGCGCGTCTTTCTGCTCAACGATCTGAACGTGCGCCACGCGCACATGCCCGGCATCACATCGCAACTGATGCAGGAGGGGATGCGCACCGACTACCGCGCAGTGGCCTCTGTCACCAGGGCGATCTATGACATGGCCCGCCTGGCCGAGACGATCCAGGTGCAGACGCCGGATGGCACTGATCTGACCGCGGTGTTCGATCCGGGGTTGCGCTGGGTGCCTTGCACGGGGCTCTATCATCGCCAGGGTCAATGGGGCAACCTGCCGGAGGGCGAGACGTTCAGTTGCCCCATCACCGTGAACGGCGTCGTGGTCGCGCACGTCGTGGGCGATTTCTTCAGCGAGAAGTACGGCGTGCTCAAGAAGCCGGTGCAGATCGAAATCCAGGGCGGCTTGGCGACTGCGGTGCGCGGGGGCGATGGGGGTCTGGCGACCGAACTTACCACCTACCTGGATTCAGTCGAAAACGCCCGCCGGGTCGGCGAGTTCGCGATTGGAACCAACGTTGCCTTGCGCAAGCTGACCGGTAACCTCTTGCAAGACGAGAAGATCCCAGGCGTCCACCTGGCATTCGGCAACCCCTATCCGGCCGAGACCGGCGCGCAGTGGTCATCCGCGCTGCACGTGGATGTCATTCCTGTTCGCTGCACGATCGTCATGGACGGCGAGACGATCATGAGCGATGGCCGCTTCGACTACGACCTGCTCGGCATACCTGCGCCGCGCGGGTGATCGGCGTTGACCGAGGACAAGCCAGAGGACGCGCAATGGATGCACCGCACACAGTTGTGGGGATTGCGGCGGCGGGGGTCTACCTGCCTGAGCCGGTCATGACTGCAGCCGATATCGCGGCGGCCAGCGGCATCCCGGAAGAAGTCATTCGCGAGAAGTTCGGCATCACCCGCAAACATGTCGCCGGCCCGACCGATCATACCAACCAGATGGGCATCTGGGCAGCCCAGGATTGTCTGGCCAAGAGCGACATCAAGCCCGACGAGATTGACTTGGTGCTCTGCACCACCGAGGAGTGGAAGGAGCATCTGCTGTGGACTGCCGGCATCAAGCTGGCCCACGCGATCGGCGCGACGCGCGCCTGGGCGCTGGATGTGCAGATGCGCTGCGGCACAACGATCGCGGCGCTCAAGTTGGCCAGAGATCTGATAACCGCCGATCTTGAGATCAACACGGTGCTGATCGCGGGCGGCTATCGCAACTGCGACCTGGTCAACTACCGCAACCAGCGCACCACCTTCCTTTTCAACCTGGCTGCGGGCGGCGGCGCGCTCCTGTTGCGCCGCGATTGGCCACGCAATCGTGTGCTGGGGAGCCACCTGATGGCAGACGGCTCGATGGCCGATCATGTGCTCGTGCCTGCCAGCGGCACCGTGCAGTTTCCCACCGACGCCGCGCGCGCCAGCGGTCTGTGCTGCCTCGACCTGGTGGAGCCAGAGGCAATGAAGAACCGTCTGAACGCCGTCTCGATGGACAATTGGATGCACTGCATTGATGAGGCGCTGCGCAAGAGCGGCTGCACCCGCGGCGACATCGGCTACCTCAACATTTTGCACATGAAGCGCTCGGCCCACCTGGAGATGCTCCAGCGCCTGGGGCTGCGGGAAGATCAATCGGTCTATCTCGCCGACTACGGTCACATTGGCCAACAGGATGCACCCCTTTCGATCGTCGAGGGACTGAAGCAAGGCCGGCTCAAGGATGGGGATCTGATGGTGATCGTCGCGGCCGGGATCGGCTATGCGTGGGGCGCGGCGTGCGTCAGGTGGGGGTAGTAATACTATAGCTCAGCGTAGAGATCAGCCACAGGAGGCAAAATCATCCATGCGACTCAAAGACAAGGTCACGATCATCACCGGCGGCGCGGCCGGCATCGGACGGGCGACTGCTCAGCGTTTCGTCCAAGAGGGAGCCAGAGTCGTCATCTGCGATCTGAACGAGGCGCTCGGCCAGGAGGTCGTCAAGACGCTCGGGTCGGACGCCTCGTTTGCCGTGGTCAATGTGACCGACCGGGCCGCAGTGCAGACCTGGGTGGACGGCGTGATGGCCAGGTGGGGCCGGATTGACGTGCTCGTCAACAACGCGGGCATCCTGCGCGATGGCCAATTGGTCAAGTTCCGGGATGGCGCGCTGGTGGGCCAGATGTCGGAGGCTGACTTCGACCAGGTGATCGCGGTCAACCTCAAGGGGGTGTTCAACTGCACCCAGGCGACGGCGCCCCACATGATCCAGGGCGGCGGGGGAGTGATTCTCAACGCCAGCTCGGTCGTCGGGCTGGACGGCAACTTCGGCCAGACGAACTATGTGGCGACCAAGGCTGGCGTCATCGGCATGACCAGGGTGTGGGCGCGCGAATTGGGCCGCTACAACATCCGCGTCAATGTCGTCGCGCCCGGCTTCACCGCCACCGAGATGGTGCGCGCCATGCCGGAGAAGATTCTGGACAACATGCGGGCGCGCACGCCCCTCGGTCGCCTGGGCGAACCGTCCGACATCGCCAACGCCTATCTGTTCCTGGCTTCCGACGAGGCGAGCTTCATCACCGGCGCAGTGCTGCGGGTGGATGGGGGCATTGTGGTGGGGACGTGAGATGGAGTGCGTAGTGCGTGTTGCGTAGTGCGTAGTGCGTAACGGAATACGGAATACGCAATACGCAATACGGAATACCAGCCATACCGTCCATCACGCAGAGGTAGCCCATGGATCCCAAGACGTTATACCGCCGCAAATTGCTCTCCATCCCCGATGCCGTCGCGCTGGTGCAGTCGCGGCAGATCATCGGCGTGGCCATGGCTGCGGCGGAACCGACCGGCCTGCTGAGCGCACTTGGTTCCCAGGCCGAGCGTGTGGAGGATGTGACGGTCTGCGTGTGCCTGCCGCTGCGCCAGTACGATTTCATACTCAAGCCAGAGATGGCGGGACATTTCTATGTCGAGAACTGGTTCT
>VGOD01000357.1 GCA_016876015.1 Chloroflexota bacterium | reverse complement strand
GCAGGTTCTGGCCGAAGACCGAAACCGTCTCGAAGATCGCCAGGAACGAGAGCGCCAGGGCGTATTCGCCCAGTGCGTCCGCGCCCAGTCGCCGCGCGATGACCAGGAAAAGGACAAAGCTGACCCCACGTTCCAGGATCAGCGAGGCCGTCAGAGCCAAAAAGTTGCGCGTGACGCGCTGCAAGATGCCCATGCTCAACTCAGATAGCCCAGTGCGCGCAGCCGGACCGCGATGGCGGCCTCATCCTCGGCGCTCAATCCGGTTTCCTCTGCGGCAATGACCCCGGCAGCCTGGTCTTGCGCGGTTGCGCCGGCAGAACTGGCGCCGTCGTGCGCCCCTGGCCGGCCATCCCAGCGTGGAAGCAGCTCGATCAAGGCCCGGCCATCGAGCCCTTCCGGCGGCGAAGCGCCGAGCGCATGACAGATGGTCGGCGCCAAATCCCAGATATGGGCGCTCGCGAAGGCCCCAGGCCTGACGCCCGGCCCGGCCGCGATCAGGATGCCGTCCAGGTCGTGGTTGCCCGAAAGACGCGGCGGATCGAAAAAGAGCGCGGACCCAGGCGGAGCGCCATAGGCCAGCAGGTAGTTGGCCCGCGGATCGTCGGCGTCTCGCCGCGGCTCGACGATCAAATCCGGCGCGCGGTCGGTGCAGGGGCCGGTGTACAGCTCGTCCCGCCGATAGACGGCCGCCACAGGCGCATGACCGGTCAACGGGTCGCGCAGCGCCAGGAGACGGCCGATCATCTCGCCGGTCAGTGCGTCATACGCGGCCGGCGCCGTCACGCCCTGCGGCTCACGGCCCTGCAGATTGATGCGAATCCCGCCTACGTCGCTGAAGTACGCCGCGGTCCCTTCCCAGGCGATCCAATCGGTCGGATCGGGATGCCAGGCCTCGGTCAGGGCCACGCGACGCAACCCCGGCAGTGCGGCCTTGAGTCGCCGCAGTCCTGGCAGGCGGCGCAGCCGGCCGAGCAGCGCCGCGGAGCGGCCGCGGGCGGCTGCGCCGGCCCGGAGTTGCAGCCAGCCCTGGCCAGCCAGCCACGCGTTGAGCGACAGTGCGCGGCCGCAGCCGTTGAAGCCGTGGTCCGACATCACCAGGATGAGCGCATCGGCCGCGGCCAGGCCGGCCAGCTCGCCCACCGCGGCATCCAACTGCTCGTAGAGCGCGTGAATGCGACCGGCCAGGCGCGGCGACCTGGCCGCGTCGTGGCGCGGGTGTCGCGCATCGAGGTGATGCCAGAGGTAGTGCTGAATCCGGTCGGTCGCCATGAAGACGGCCACGAACAGGTCCGGCTGCCGGCTTTTCACCAGGTAGCGCGCCGCGGCCAGGTGCACCCGTGTCAGATCGGCCAATTCGGTGATCAGGCGCTCGTCGCTCGTCCCGGCCTCGTCTACGTCCAGCCGGTAACCGGCTACGTGCGCCAACAGGCCGACCTTCAGATCGGCTGGCCAGGTGAAGTCGCTCGCCAGGCCCGGCGTGCCCAGCCCGCCGACCGTGAAAGAGCCGGCCGGCAGCGGCCGCGGAGGATAGGCGGCGACGGGCAAGTTGAAGACGCCAACGCGCACGCCGTGCGCGGCCAGGTGCGCCCAGAACGGCGACGCAGCCAAATCGGCAGCCGTGGTGAGCCGGCCGCGATAGCTGCCGGGAGACTGGCTCACGAAGCCAAAGACGCCGTGGCGACCTGGCTCGAGACCGGTGGCGAAGCTGCTCCAGGCCACCGAGCTTTCGGGCCGGATGGTGGAGCGCAGCAACCCGCTGATCCCGGCCGCGCTGAGCCGGCTGAGGTGAGGCAGCCGGCCCGCGGCCATCAGCGGCCCCAGCAGGCGCATCGTCGCGCCGTCCAGCCCGATGACGAGCACAGCCGGCCCGCGGTAGGTCGTCGCCATCACAGATACCCCAACGCCGCGAGGTGACGCGTCAAGATCGCCTCTTCCTCTGGTGTATAGACGTCGGCGGCCGAGGCGGGGGACGCAGTCGTCTCATCATCCGCCATCTGCACCGGATGGCGGGCCAGCCATGTCTGATCCAGCGCCTCTGTCAGCACGCGACCGTCCAGATCGGCCGGGATCGGCAGCCCGGCCAGGTGCAAGAGGGTCGGGGCCAGGTCGGCCATCTGCACGGCCGGCCGGGCCCCCTGCTGGATGGCGGGGCCGTGCGCCACGAAGACGCCGGCCGGCCGGTGCTCGCCCGTGCGGAAGGTGGGTTTGGCCGGTGTGACCGTTCGAGGGGAGGTTCCCGCGACCACCGCGTATTCCGCCGCCAGCTCCAGGATGACGTCGGGAAAATCGGCCACATGTTCGCCGTGATAGAGCGCCTCGCGGCGATCGGCCCGCGTCACAACTGGCCGCCCTGTGTCGGGGTCGCGCCAAACAGCTGCGGCCGCGATGATCTGGTCGCGCACCGCCTCGTACTCTGCGCCGGCAGGGACGATCCCGGCCGTCTGCCGGCCCGCGAGATTGACGCGCACGCCTGCCACATTGGCATAGAGCACGGTGGCATACGCAGCCGTAGCTGACCAGTCCACCGCATCCTCTGGCCGCTCGGCCCCGCGCACGGCCCGGCGGAGGCGGACAGGCAGCCGGCTGATGAGCCAGCTTCGCAACGGCGTATCGGCCAGCCTGGCCCGCCAAAAGGCCGGATTGGTCCAACCGAGGACCTGCCCGCGATGCAGAGACAGCAAGCCCAGGCCGGCCAGCCAGGTGTTGACGTAGGCCCACCGGGTGGCCGCAGGCCCAAAACCGTGATCCGACATCACGATCACCGTAGCATCCGGTCCGGCTGCGGCCGTTAGCTCGCCGATCCACCGGTCGAGCCGCTGAAAATGGCAGCGCACATCCGCCAGAGTCTGCGGGTCGAGCGGCTGGCCGGCTGGCGCGGTGTGATCCAGATACTCCCAGAAGAAATGGGAGATGCGATCGGGGCTGGCGAAGACGACCAGGAAGAGATCGGGCCGATGCCTTTCAAGCAGGCGCAGACACGCGTCCGCGCGGACCGTCTCCGCGCGATCCTGGTCCGCCAGCAGCCGCTTTCGCGCGGGCAGCCGGGTCAGGTCGAAGCTGCCCATGATGCCGGTCAGGTAGTCCGCCTCCACGACGTAATCTGGCCCCAGCTCCGCGGCCAGTTCCGGCGGATAGGTGAAGCGATCTGCGGCGACCGGCGTCAGTAAGCCCGACACCAGGAAGCCGTTGACTGGCCGGGGCGGATAGGTGAGCGGCACGTTGACGATGCCGGTGCGGCGGCCGGCTGCGGCCAGCCGATCCCAAAAGGCCGGCGCGGCCAGCAGCGCGGTCGAGGCGAGCGGGCCGCCCTCGGTCAGCCTGTAACTCGTCGCGTCCTGCTGAAAGAACGACAGCACGCCGTGGCGGCCGGGATTCAGGCCGGTCATGAAGGTAGACCAGGCCGGCGCGGTGAAGGGGGGGAGGGTGGAGGCTAACTCGCCCCAGGCGCCGGCCGCGCGCAGCCGGGCCAGGTTGGGCATCAACCCGGCCGCCAGCAGCGGATCCAGCGCGGTCCAGCTCCCGCCGTCCAGCCCGATCACTACGATTGGAGGATAGTTCATGACCTCGATCACCAGCGTGTTCCGATCACCCAAAACATGACGCCGTTGGCGAGCAACGACGTGCCGAGCAGCAGAGTCTCAGCCCACCGTCGCCAGCGTCGCCCCAATCCGGCGCGCAGCCCGACGATCAGGCAGACGCCGATGGGCAGCAGCGCGGGCAACAGGTAGCGTCCCTGCGGCTGCCACACGAAGCCGATCATCGGCAGCGCGGTCTGCAGCAGGATCAGCGCGACCGCGGCCAGGCACAAGAGCAGAGGCCGGTCTGTCCTGAAAATGGCTCGGCTGGTCATTGCGAGCGCAGTTTGCGAAGCAATCTCCCCGTCAACGAAGGAGATTGCTTCGTCCTGAAGGATGCTGGCGCAATCGCACACTACGCTCCTCGCAATGACGTTTTCATCCGCCGTGGCGCCGGCCGCGGCATGGGCAACTGTCCTGAAAACCGCCGCACCGGTCTCACGCAAAGACGCCAAGACGCTAAGGTGACCCCACGCGGCCAGCGCGCACAGGGCCGCCAGCCACGCGTAGAAAGGCCACGGCAGTGGCGCCTGCAGCCAGCCGAAGTCGCCCCAGAAGCCTGCAAAGGCCAGCGCGGTGAAGATCGCATAGCGCAACATCGCACCGATCTGGTAGTTCTCAAACTGCGCGAGCGCGATGATCCAGCCCCGCGGGGCCTGCAAGACTCGCTCTAGCCACAGCAGCAGCGGCATGGCTCGCCGGGCTGCGTCCTGCCCCGACGAGTTAGCCAACAGATTGCCCGTTTCGCCGGCCGGCGCATCGGCCCAGTAAAGGCGCACGTCCCGCCAGTAGACGTCGCCGAAGACGCCGGTGTTGCCCTTGGCGCCCACCGCCAGCACGACTCGCGCCTGCCTCGCCGCCGGCAGCGTGAAGCGCGTCTCGCAGCGCGTCCAGTCCGCGCCGGCCATACACACGCCCTCGCCGGCCGTGAAGTCGTCGGTGATGCGCAGGCTGACCTCGACCGCGGCGGCCGTTGAGGCGGCGCGCGCCTGGCCAGCCAACGCCAGCGTGCGGCCAGCAGGGACATCCGCCAGCGGCCATCTGATGCGCTGCTCCAGAATCGCGCGGCGATCGGGGCTGTGATCGCGCAGCGCCA
>VGOD01000356.1 GCA_016876015.1 Chloroflexota bacterium | reverse complement strand
CATGGACTCGATGACCGCGATGATGCGGCCGGCGGCATCGCGTAGAGGCGAGGCGACCACCTGCACATGGCGCGCGGGCTCGTCGCCGCAGCCATCGTGAATGTGCGTCACCTTGACCGCGTCACCGGTCGCGAGCACGGTCGGCACGGGGCATTCGCAATCCGGCGAATCGCACGGTCGTCCGCAGTGGAAGACGTCGCGGCATGAACGGCCCAGGATCTCCCCACCCTCGTGTGAGCGGCGTTGGGCAGCGCGATTCGCCTGCTGGATGCGATAGTCCAACCCGACGACCACCAGCACATCATCCAGGCCATCCAGCACCACGCGCAAGTCGGCCGCCGGCGCGTCGGCCATGCGGTACAACGCCTCGCCGGGGAGCTGTCCTGCACCGGCGGGAACTGATACGCTCATTTGCCTTTCCCATTCACTTGGTCGAGCGAGGCTGACCGACGCCCTGCCCTTCCTGGCCTTCCGCTGGCCGGGTCGGCCGCCGGCCATTCGCAGTAGCGCGTCCGGCCGCAGTACTTACACACATCGCCATCGGCCAGCAGGCGGTCGTACACCCCCGCGAACTCGCCCATCAGGTCATACCACATATAGGTGCGGCCGATGGTGATCCGCAGCGGAGTTTTGGGCATATCGAAAGCCTGCCGTGCTGGTGTGCACGACCCGCTCGACCCGCGCCCGCAGCGCGGCCTCCATGACGTTGCGCGTGCCCTCCACGTTCACCTGGTACATCCGCTCGACGCCCTGCCGCCAATAGTCCACCACGCCCGCGGCGTGGAAGACCACATCCATGCCCTGCATCGCAGCCGGCAGCGAGTCTGGCGCCAGCACATCGCCCGTGACGTACTCGAACGGGCCGTCCTCCAACAAGACGTGCGATGCGCGGGGCCGCTCCAGGATGCGCACGCGCCATCCCCGCTCGATCAGGCGCAAGGCGATGTTGGAGCCGATGAAACCCGTGCCGCCGGTGATCAGAGCGTCAGGCATCGTCAACCCACCCTACGCAATACGCAACACGCCTCTCCGCGCCCCCAAGACCGCTGTGGCCGTCAGACCGCTGCATCGGCAGGCGACTTGTTGAACCACGCCAACTGCGCGTGCAATCGCACCACTTCGCCGATGACGATCACCGCGGGCGGCGCAAGCCGGCCGGCGTGCGCTTTCGCCACGATGTCGGAGAGGGTTCCCGAGATGATCTGCTGCCCAGGCAGCGTGCCGTTGGCGATGGCCGCGACCGGCGTGTCGGCCGGCCGGCCGCCCGCGACCAGCGCGTCCACGATGCGCGGCAGGTTGGCGACCCCCATCAGAAAGACCAGCGTGTCGGCGGCCGCCAACGTCTGCCAGGCTTGCCCGGCATCGGCGGCCTCATCTGCCCGATGGCCGGCGATGATCGCCACGCTGCCCGCGACCCCTCGCTGCGTGACCGGGATGCCCGCATACGCCGGCGCAGCGATCGCGCTGGTCACGCCGGGCACGATCTCGAACGGCAGGCCCGCCTGGGCCAGCGCCAGCGCCTCCTCGCCTCCCCGGCCGAAGACGAAAGGATCGCCGCCCTTCAGCCGCGCCACAACCTTGCCCGCGCGCGCCCGCTCGATCAGCAGGGCGTTGATCGCTTCCTGGGGCAGCGCATGGCGATCGGCTTCCTTGCCCGCGTCGATCAGCTCGGCGTGCGGCGACGCATAGGCCAGCAGCGCCGGGTTGGCCAGCCGATCGTAGACCACCACATCCGCGCGACGCAGATACTCGGCCCCGCGCACCGTGATCAGCCCCGGATCGCCCGGCCCCGCGCCAATCAGATAGACGGGTGTGGATTTTGGATTTGCGATTTTGGATTTGGGATTGGCGATTGTTGACTCACCGATTCGCTATCTATTTGCCATCTGCTATTTGCAATCTGCAATCTGCAATCTGCTATTCGCAATTCGTAATCCACCGCGTCAGGCGTAGTGACCATAGCGCCGCACGGCATCGCTGAAGGCGAGAACGTTTTCGGGCTTGAGATAGCCGGCCAGACTGTTGCCGCTGGTGATGATGTAGCCGCCGCCAGGCCCGACGGCGCGGATGAGGTCATGGACTTCGCTGTCCACATCGGCGGTCGAGCCGAGCCCGAGGATGTTGAGGTCAACATTGCCCAACACGCATATCCGGTCGCCATAGTCGCGCTTCACGCCGGCGATATCCATCGCGCCCTTCTCGTTCGGATGGAAGCCAGCGATCCCCACGCTGACCAGGTCGTCCAGGAAGGGCAGCATGTTCCCGTCGCTGTGGACGACCCACGGCAGCGTCACCTTCTCGGCCAGCCGCCGATAGCGAGGCACGACCAGCTCGCGAAAGATCTTCGGCGAGAAGAAAGGCGCGGTCTTGAACGCCATGTCGTCAGTGGTCACGTACACGTCGAAGCCCATCCGACAGACGCGCTCGGCCACGACGATCGCCCAATCCACATAGCGATCCAGGATCGTCTCAATCAGGCCGCGGTTCTCGTACAGCGCGACGCTGAAGGTCTCGGTTCCCATGCCAAGCATGGTGGGAAAGATGCCCATGCGGGTGATGAACCACGCGCTGAAGTCGCCGCTGCCGGCCAGGAACGCCTCCGCGTCCGCGTAGAGCGCGTCGTCGTGGGGATCGGGCAGTTCCAGCAGCGCCAGGTCGGCCTCGGAGCGCAATTGCCCCTCGCCGTAGAAGAGCCGGCCATCCTTGCCGACCACCTTGCGTGCATAGACGGGCGCGCGCAAGACGTAGGACAGGTTGTCCAGCCCCAGATGGCGCGCGAGCGCAATGGCTTCCTCGACGCTGTAGGTGTTGGCCTCGAGGTTAGCGGCCTGGCTGATCGGCGCGCCCCAACCCATCAACTGTTGCGCGAGCGCGCGGTCAATGCCCAGCTCGCAATGCGGCACGCGATCCGGCTGGCCGCGGCGCAGCGCAGTCAATACCCGTTGTTTCGAGTTCATCGGTATACCCTCCTCGTGCGCCTATTCTAACACAAGCTGGCTGTGGGAAAAAGGATGGCTACAGCCACGCCGACCGCGACGCCGGTATCGCTGGAACTCATCATGGCCTTCTTCGCCTGGCTTTTCAGAAAGGTCAGGAGGCCGAGACCGTAGCATTCATTCGCTCACCACCACCGCCGCCGACATAGGCGGCAGCACGATGCCATCCGCCGCCGAGCGCCACACCGGATCATCCACCAGCCGATAGCGAAGACCCGACAGAGCCTGCCCTGAGCCTGTCGAAGGGTCTGGCAAGCCTGTCAGGGCGTGGATCGTTACCGTCGAAGCCTGTTTCTCATCGTAGTTCGCCACCGCCACCCCTGCCTTCCCGCTCCTCCGGCTGACGAAAACGGTATACGGATGATGCAGCCTGTCCCCTGACTCCTGACCCCTGACTCCTGCTCCCTGGCCCCTGCCTCCTGATCCCTGCCCCCTGTCCCCTGTCACCAACACCGTCGCGCCCACGGTGTCCCGAAACTCGCCGTCCCAGAAGTACTCGCGCAGCTCGGTCCGCAGCGCGTCCATCTGCTTACCGTAGCTGAGCGTCAGCGGATAGTCCTCCGGCAGCCCCTTGAAGTTGTACGGTTCGTAGCTGATGATGTAGCGGTACAGCAGACATTGGTTGATCATGTTGCGGTCGTCGAAGCCGGTCACCGCGGTCATGAAGAGACCATCCGGCAGCATGTAACGCGAGAGCGGTATGTGCTGCTGGTTTTCGCTGCGGTGATATGAGAGGTGATAAGCGTCCATTTCCCAATCGTAACACGCCTCGCCCGCGAACAGGAATTCGGGGTTGACCGGCTGAGCGATCCTGGCGAAGTTGTGGATCAGCTTCCGGTCGTTGGCGTAGACCGGCGCGGCGATGCGGTGGCCGTGCGTTGGATCGAAGCAGAGGAGCGCGGGGCTGTGGTGCAAGCACTCATCGAACAGGATGCCCGCCGCGCCCAGCTCGACCATCTTGCGGAACTCGTCGTCGCACACCCGCAGGTACTCTTCGCTCAGGAAGCACATCGGGATCAGCCGCTTGGTGTTGATGTCGAGAAGCTGCGTGGCGGTCTGGTACTGGTAGCCCTGGTAGTGGTAGTAGTCGCCGTAGGGGTCCTTGATGGCCAGCCGGTGCAAGTCTTCCCGGAAGCGCCGCGTCGCTCGATCGGCCCAGGTGAACTTGGCGAAGAGGACGATCTTGACGCCGAGCGCGTGGCACTGCGCGATCGCCTGGCGCAGCTCCTCGAACGCGCCAAGCCGCGGGTCGGGGTCGTGCGACGGATTGCCCTGATCCTGGCCGCCGTCGTTCCACCCGACGAGCTGGATCGCCCGAATGCCGTGCCGCGCGCACTGTTCGGCGACCCGCGGCAGCTCGCGGAAGGGGATGCGCAACTCGTCTTCCGGGGAGTTGATGTGCAGTTGCAGCCACGCGTGCGGCTCTCTGGCCCAGGCCGGCTGCGCGGCGGGTTTCATCCAGGCGTCGCGCCAGCCGTTGTAGATGTCGGTCCCCTGTTGCCAGCCGCCCTGGTACGCCTCCAATGCGATCGGCGTGAGCGCTCGCGTCTCGCCGGGCTGGATGTAAGGCGCGTGGATGGCGGCGAAGCGCGTCGCCACGTCCAGCCCGCCGATCGTTTCGCCCTCTGGCACACGGCGGTCAATCGAGCTGCCGTAGCCTGGCCGCAGCTCGGTGCTCCACGCCACCAGCTCG
>VGOD01000355.1 GCA_016876015.1 Chloroflexota bacterium | reverse complement strand
CGGTCCAACATCTCAAGCACGAAAGCCGGCTCATCGGCCAGCAGGTAGGCGAAGCGCTCGATGCCCCAGCTCTGGATCACCAGGTCCACGGCCAGCGCTCCGACATAGGCCACGGCCAGATCGGTCCTGCGCACCCGCACGATGAACCGCTCCAGATCGGCATAGAGTGCAGTTGAACGGGGATCGGGCCAGGTCTGCACCCAGGCGCTCCAGTCCTCCCGGCTGTGCAGGCCGCCGCCCGCGGAGCGCGAGGCACCCGTCGAAGTGGTAGCGCTGGCCACGAACATCGGCTGCAATCCCATGTACGTGACCGCATCGAGGCCGATGAACTGCGCGAACTCGATCCAGTCGGCCCGGTCCGGCTCGCAACCCATGAGCGCGGCCCGGATCTCAGGGGCGACGGAGTGCTCGACCCAGGGGACCCGGTCGGGGATCCCGCGATTGAGGGCGGTGAGGACGCGTTTTCGGCTGTTCATGCGCGCAATAAGCCTTCGGTTCGCTGATCACCCGGAGCTAACGCCTGCTCCACCGTTCCGCATTCTTTACCAGCGCATCGGCCGCCTCGACGCTCGGCGCATGCGTGAAGATGAAGAGACCGGCCGGCTCCAGCTCCTGGAGCACCCACTCCACCTCATCATAGGCGCAGTCCAGTGTCTGCAGCCGGCCGGCTTGCTGGATCTGCTTGTATACCGGCATGGCCTCGGCCACGGTGTGCCCGGCCCCGCGCGCGTAGGCGATGCCCTGCAGCCCAACCTCCAGCAGGATCGGCAAATGGCGCGCCGCGTTGGGGCCGTCCAGGTGGTACATGTTGTATTCCAGGAAGCCCGCCATTGCTTCCAGCTCGGGGAGCAACCATTGGCGGATGTGCCTGGGGCCAATGATGCAGGAGAAGTCGGCGCTCCAGTTGTTGATCCGACCGGGCGCCCAGATGCCCCCGAACAACGTGTGCCCCGGCTGACCGTTCGCCGCCGCAGCGTAGATCGCCTCACTGATGTACTTGAAGCCCTCCAGACAGCTATCTATTACCCACAAGTTGGGGGTGCTCAACGACGACGATCTGCCAGGTCGCAGCTAAGTCCTGCAGTCGCTGCCAGCCCCGCCAGATGGCGGTAATGCCAGGTTCGCCGTCTGACTTGCGGCCCAAGAACCCGCCCAGTTTGGCAATCCAGTGGACCGCCTGACGCACGGTGGGCAAGGACTTGGGGAACGCACTGGTTTTGTGCATGCGCATGTAGAGTGCTTGCCATTCCACCGTGGTCAGGATGTGCGTGCAGGGCAAATCGGGTGCGGTGCGGTTGAGGTACGTGAGCCAATGGAGCCGCCACGCGACCACGCACATCAGGGCGATGTAGTTTTGCAGGCGGGTGGCGGTCTGCAAGCGGCTGTTTTCGACACCGCAGCCGGACTTGACGATTTTGTGAAAGACTTCGATCTGCCACCGACAACAATACCATTCGACGACTTGTACCGCTTCGGTAAAGGTGGTCACGGGCGTATTCGTCAATAGCAGCCACTCGAGGGGTTCGTGGTCACCCAGTTCGGCCAGGTTCGCCGGCGGGTGCTCTTCGCGAACCAGAATGGCCTGAAGCTTGACCGCCGGCAGTTTTTGCCGCTTCGGCCGCCAGGGTGGGCGCAGCCAGACGGTGCAATAGCGAATGGAGACGGTGGCCGCGCGTTCTTTGCGCTTGTCGTTGCCGGTGATCAGCACGGTGAGTTCACCCTGCACTGGCTGTTGTTCGACTTTCGGCCAGAGGTGCTTAACTTCGTCGTCCTGCAGACACCGGTCCGCATCGGCGCGCACCAGCAAGGACGCCTGACGTTCTTGAGCCATGACGAACATCTCGTAGATGTCCGCTTCACGGTCACAGACGGTCACCACCTGGCAGCCCGCAGGCGTCAGCTTGATGGTGTGGTCAAACGCCTGGAGCCAACGATAGCTTTCTTTGTCTTCAATGGGCTGCTGGCGCAACTCGCTGGGGGTGGCGACGGGCGCCCCCAGCGGCCGTTCCACGAACGCCTGGGTCAGTACGCCCAAGGGTTGGCCTTGCGGGGTGACCGCCATCGTCGAATGCAAGCCAAAGCCGCGCTGGTTTTGGCCCTTCGTCCCGATGTCACCCAGCCCTTGCGTTTCGGGATGGTGGGTGTAGTTGAAAAACGTGGTGTCCTGGACCGCCAGCACCACTTCGTGACCTTTCATGCGTTCCACGGTGCGTTGGCTGTGCGGGGCCAGGAGTTCGTCCGGCGTGACTTTCGGATTGGCGATGAAACGGTAGGCCGCTTTGCTATCGGCCCAATCTTCGCAGGCTTGATTGATGGGCGCAGTCGGCTGTTGACCAAGCGTATCGGCCAATTTCTGGCAACGACGATTCAACCGCTCGTCCCCGAGACTGACTTGGGCGAATTCTTCAATGGCCCAGGATACTTCTGCGGTTTCTGGTTTGTCAGACAAGACTCACATCTCCCTGTTTCGATGGATGGCCAGAAGTCTACCCGATCTTGCCGCCCCCTACCAAGATGTGGGTAATAGATAGCTCGACGCTCGGGCCGCGCGTGTCGCCGACGCCCATCGACTGCCGGCCGACGATCGTGTGCGCGTGGCGGACCTGTTGACCAAGAACCGTGAAGAGAGGCTATCCGCGACAGAAGAAGCCGAGTTGGACGCCTATATGAGTGAGATGGACCGGCGGTTGAACGAGGCAACCGATGATCTTGTTGCGCTTGCGCGCCAACGTCCATCTGGTAGACAGTCGCGTGTATGAGCAGACCCTACACCTCTCTTGCCTTGCGCGACCGGATCGTGGCGCGAGCACAAGGCTGCTGCGAATACTGCCGGTCGCCGGCCCGTTATTCGCCAGAGGTGTTCGAGATCGAGCACGTGCGACCGTTGTCATTGGGAGGTCAGACAACGCTGGATAACCTGGCTCTGGCCTGTCCGGCTTGTAACCGCTACAAAGGCGACCGCCAGTCGTGCTGGATCCGGATACCGGACAAGACGTAGCGCTGTTCAACCCACGCACCCAGCGCTGGTCGCAGCATTTCCGGTGGAGCGACGATCTGACCGGGATCGTCGGCCAGAACCCCAGTGGCCGTGTCACAGTCGCGCTGTTACATATAAACCGGCCGACCGTCTGTCGCTTTCGGGCGGCGTTAAGAGAGTTGGGGCTACATCCGGCAGGAGTTGACCAATAACGAGCAAATAAAACAGCCAACTGGAAACGAAACGCGGATGGACGCGGAGACCGCGGACGACGCGGACACGCCTTTATCCGCGTTCTCCGCGTCATCCGCGTAGTCCGCGTCCCGTTTCCGGGGCAAGTAACCGCGCTTTGGGCAGCGCCGGTCACTCTTGACAACATCCGCTCTCTGCATCCAAGGCGCGGGCGACAGCGCCATCACCCTGGCCTGGACGCACTGCGACGCGACCATCGTCCGTTACGAGGTGTGGCACAGCGATTGACGGCTTACGGCTGGCTGTGCGTCTTCGGGACCACAGTCTTTGTCCTGGCGCAAATCGGTGCTATACTTGAGCACGGCATCGGGTGATCGACTCTCGATGAACCTGAACAGTGCGTGGTCTCGCACTGCGTTCTATGGAGCCAACGCAGGGAGGGCGGCGTGAAAACCATCGTCATGAAAGAGGCCGCGGGAGGCTACACGGTCGCGCTCGATTCCTTCGCCGTGGCACAGGGGCCGATGGTGCTGCGGATTGATGATTCGCCGGTGGCGGTGCTCATTTCTCCGGCCGATTATGCCGCATTTCAGGCCTGGCAAGCCGAGAGAGAAACGAGCGGCGCTCTGGCCGCGCCGCCCGACTTCGAACATGCGGTGGCGACCTTCGAGCGGCTCAAGCCGGCGCTGCTGGAGCAGTACAACGGTCGTGTTGTGGCTGTCCATGATGGGCGGGTCGTGGCTGTGGGCGATGACAGGATGGCTGTCCTGGAGATGGTGACGGCGCAGTACGGCCCTGTGCCTTGTTACATCGAGCGGGTAGAGCCGGAGACGCCCCGCCGCGCCCGCATCTCGTCGGCATGGATCGCGCGATGATTCCATACGATCAGGGCTTTTCCCCGCCGGCGCCGGTGCTCCAGGTGACCATCACGAATTGCACCCAGAAGCGGCGCTGGAGGACGATGTCAGCTCTTGTAGACACCGGTTCGGATATCAGCGCCGTGCCACGAGAACTTGCCCACACGCTGCAACTCTACCCTGTCGGTCGTCTGCGCCTGGAAGACGTCCAGGCACGGGTCACGATCGCACTGACCTATGTCGTACAATTGACCGTCGCCGGTTTGGTCATTCCGCGACTGGAGGTAATCCTGACCGGCCTCAGTCACGTCGTCCTCGGTCGCGATGCGCTGGCTGAATTCTGCGTGCTTCTGCGCGGGCCTGAGCAGACGTTCGACATGGGTGCAACATTGGATGCGATCCTGCCTGGCGCCGCATGAAGCCAGGCAGGATCGCATCCGCCTTCGTCCCGCGCCTGCCGCTCGGCGGTGTGACCGGCGCGGCCAAGTGACCGGCACTGCCCGAAGCGCCGGCCACTCTTGACAACCACCCTCCCCGCGGTTAGAATACCTCTGCGTTTTGTGACCGTTCCCCCATCGTTGCCAATCTGTCCCACCGTCGGGGCTGAAAGGGGTCTTTCGATGCACACCCGCCTGAACGTCCTCCTGCTGGCCGCCGCGCTCGTCGCGATT
>VGOD01000354.1 GCA_016876015.1 Chloroflexota bacterium | reverse complement strand
GATTGACGTCCTCGAAGATGCCGGCCGTGGGTTCCTGGTCAACGAGGTCAACCATACCATGGAGTTCCGCAACAGCATCCACACGACCGGCGTGGACATCCCGGCGCGCGTGGTGGAATACGTGCTGGCGGTCGGCCGCAGCGGCGGTGACGCCGAGTATCCGGCCGGCGGCGTCCACCGTAGCACTCACACAGGAGCCTCCCGATGACCGACCGTGTGCGCGTCTCAATCGTCGGCGGTTCTGGATATGGGGGCGGCGAATTGCTCCGCCTTCTGCTCGGCCATCCCCAGGTCGAGATCACCCAGGTCACCTCTGAAAGCCACGCCGGCGACTACGTCCATAGCCTCCACCCCAATCTTCGACCCATCCGTCATCTACAACCGATTCGTTTCACTGCCCTCAGCGAGCTTCAGCTCTGCGATGTGCTCTTCCTGGCCTTGCCTCATGGCGAGGCGCAGCGACGGATCACGCGCTTCGCCGAGCTGGCCGGCCGCATCGTTGACCTCTCGGCCGATTTCCGCCTGCGCGATCCAAAGCTCTACGAGAGCTACTACGGCGAGCCGCACGCCGCGCCCGCCTGGCTGGAGCGCTTCGCCTATGGCCTGCCTGAGGTGAACCGAAGTGCATTACGCCATACGCAATACGCCTCCGGCGTCGGCTGCAACGCCACCGCCTCGATCCTGGCGCTGCTGCCGCTCGTGCGGGCGGACCTGCTGCTGCCGGGGCAGCGGATCGTGGTGGATGTGAAGGCCGGCTCGTCCGAAGGGGGCGCATCGGCGAGCGCGGCCTCGCACCACCCGGAGCGCCGCGATGCGGTGCGTTCGTTTGCGCCCATCGGCCACCGGCACGAGGCAGAGGTGCGACAGGCGCTCGGCGTGGCCGACGTCTACCTGTCGGTCACTTCGGTCGAGCTGGTGCGCGGCGTGTTGGCCACCGCGCACGCCTGGGTCAGGCCGGGCGCGACAGAAAAAGACCTCTGGCGCGCCTGCCGGGCGGTCTACGGCCAGGAGCCGTTCGTGCGCATCGTCCACGAGCGGAGCGGCATCTATCGCCACCCCGAACCGAAGCTGCTGGCTGGCACCAACCTGGCGGACGTGGGGTGGGAGCTGGATCCCAAGACCGGCCGGCTGGTGATGCTGGCCGCCATTGACAACCTGGGCAAAGGCGCGGCCGGCTCTGCAGTCCAGTGCATGAACTTGATGCTCGGCTGGGACGAGACGCTGGGGCTGGAGTTTGGCGGGTTGCATCCGGTGTGAAACGTGAAGCGTCAAGCGTACTCCGCATCATCGTAAGGCATGACGTTTGACGAAAACAGGGAGTCCTTATGAATTCCATGAGTTCCATCGTCATCAAGCTAGGCGGGGCGGCAGGGGTGGATGCCGGCGCGGTGCTGGCGGATGTGGCGGGGCTGGCCGCCGAGGGCAGGCCGGTCGTGCTGGTGCACGGCACATCCGCGGCGGCCGACGCGCTGGCCGCGCGGGCGGGCGTGCCCGTGCGGCGCATCACTTCCCCCTCGGGACACGTCAGCCGCTACACCGATCCCGAGACCCTGGAGCTGTACGTCGCAGCCGCGGCGGGCCAGGTCAACAAGGCGCTCGTCGCCAGCCTGCAGGGGCTGGGCTGCAACGCGGTGGGTCTTTCAGGGGTGGATGGCCGGCTGCTCATCGCGCGACGCAAAGACGCGGTGCGCGCGGTCGAGAACGGTCGCCAACGCATCATTCGCGACGACTTCACCGGGCAACTGGAAGCGGCCAACGGCGACCTGCTGCGGTTGCTGCTGGCCGCGGGCTATACCCCGGTCGTGGCGCCCCTGGCGCTGGGCCACGAGGGAGAGCGGCTGAATGTAGACGGAGATCGCGCGGCTGCGCTGGTGGCCGGCGCATTGACCGCGTCCGCGTTGATCCTGCTCAGCAACGTGCCCGGACTGTTGGCCGACTTCCCCGATGAGAGCAGCCTGGTGCATCGCCTGTCTCCCGACCAGTTGGACCGCGCTGAGGAGATGGCTCAGGGCCGGATGAAGAAAAAGATCCTTGCGGCCCGTGAAGCCTTGGCCGCCAACGTCCCGGCCGTGATCCTGGCCGACTCCCGTCGCGCGGGGCCGATTCGGGCCGCACTGTCCGGAGAGGGGACGGTGATTGGGGATGGTACATTGAGGCCTGGTACATTGGGAGCCGGCGCACATGAATGAAACATTTCCCGTCCACCAATCTACCAATCTACCAATCTACCAATCTACCATCATCGCGCTCGAATCCGCCCACACCTCGGGCGTCTATCCCAAGCGGCCCCTGGCCCTGGCGCGCGGGGTGGGTGCGCGGGTTTGGGACGCCGACGGCCGGGAGTACATTGATTGCGTCGGCGGCCAGGGCGCGGCCAACCTGGGCCACGGCCACCCAGACATCGTGGCTGCAATCAGCGCGCAGGCGGCGCGGCTGATTTCCTGCCCGGAGATCTTCTACAACGAGCAGCGCGGCCGGCTGATGGCGGAACTGGCGGCCGTGGCCCCCGCGGGGCTCGAGCGGGTCTTCCTGTGCAACTCGGGCGCAGAGGCCAACGAGGCTGCGCTCAAATTCGCCCGGCTGAGCACCGGCCGCATCGGCGTGGTGGCGACCGTGCGCGCGTTTCATGGCCGCACGATGGGCGCGCTCTCTGCCACGTGGAACAAGGAATATCGCCAGCCGTTCGAGCCATTGGTGCCCGGTTTCTGTCATGCGCCCTACAACGACCTGGCGGCGCTGGAGGCGAACGTCTGCGACGACACGGCCGCCGTGCTGTTGGAGGTGGTGCAAGGCGAAGGCGGCGTTCATCTCGGGACCCCCGACTACCTGGCCGGCGCGCAAGAGCTGTGCCGTGCGCGCGGGGCTCTGTTGATCTTCGACGAAGTGCAGACCGGCTACGGTCGCACGGGCCGGCTCTTTGCCAACGAGCACTACGGCCTGGAGCCTGATCTGATGACGGTGGCGAAGTCTATGGCGGGCGGGGTGCCGATGGGCGCCTGTCTGATCGGGCCGCGCGTCCAGGGCATCAAGCCGCTGTCGCACGGCAGCACCTTCGGCGGCAATCCGCTGGCGTGCGCGGCCGCGCTGGCGACGCTGGAGGTGATGCGCCGGGACGATCTGCCCGGCCGCGCCGCCGCGCTGGGCGAGTATCTGATGGGCCGGCTGCGCCGCATCGAGTCGCCCTTGATCCGTGAGGTGCGCGGCCTCGGACTGCTGGTCGGGGTGGATTTGCGGGTCAAAGTCACGCCGATCCTCCAGAAGCTCCAGTCCCTGGGTGTGCTGGCGCTGCCGGCCGGCTCGACCGTCTTGCGCCTGCTGCCGCCGCTGGTCATCGAACAGACGGATCTGGACCGTGTGGCCGATGCGATCGAGAGCGCGCTAGACTCTGCTTGATGTGGTTGTGGTGGGAGGCAATGCTATGTCTTTAGATCGCTATTTCATCATTGACTCGACTTTGCGCGAGGGTGAGCAGTTCGTCAATGCGCAGTTCACGCGCGAACAGAAAGTCCGCGTGGCGCGCGGGCTGGATGAATTCGGGGTCGAATACCTGGAGCTGACCTCGCCCATGGCCTCGCCCGGCAGCCTCGCAGACCTGAAGATGATCGCCAGGCTGGGGCTGAACGCGCGGATTCTGACTCACATTCGCTGCCACAAGGAAGACGCAAAGGTGGCGCTCGAAACCGGCGTGGATGGCATTGACGTGGTGATCGGCACATCGTCGAAGCTGCGCCAGTTCAGCCACGGCAAGACCATTGACGAGGTGATCGAGCTGGCCGCCGAGGTGCTGCCCTGGGTGCGCAGCCAGGTGCCAGGGATCGAGCTGCGCTTCAGCACCGAGGATTCCTTTCGCAGCGAAGAGGCCGAGCTACTGCGCGTCTATCTGGCCGTTGACCGGCTGGGCGTGGTCAATCGCCTGGGCATCGCGGACACGGTGGGCATTGCCACGCCGACGCAGGTGGCCCGGCTGGTGGGCACGCTGCGCCGCTTGACCCGCTGCGACATCGAGTTCCACGGGCACAACGATTCGGGCTGCGCCATTGCCAACGCCTTCGCCGCGCTGGAGAACGGGGCCACGCACATTGACACCACGGTGCTCGGCATCGGCGAGCGGAACGGCATCACATCGCTGGGCGGGCTGGCCGCGCGCATGTACACCTATGACCGCGCCGCGACCCAGGCCAGGTATCGGCTGACCCATCTGCGGACCCTGGAGCTGATGGTGGCGGAGATGGTGGGCGTGGATGTGCCCTTCAACAACTACATCACCGGCTTCTCCGCGTTCACGCACAAGGCCGGCATCCATGCCAAAGCGATCTTGAACGCGCCTGAGACCTACGAGGCGCTCGACCCGCACGATTTCGGCCTGAGTCGCTACATCTCCATTGCCCATCGGCTCACGGGCTGGAACGCGGTGCGGGCGCGCGCCGATCAGCTCAGCCTCAGCCTGTCGGAGCTGCAGGTGAAGGCGCTGACGCAACACATCAAGGCGCTGGCTGACGAACGGGCCCTCACGCTCGATGACGTGGACAGCCTCCTGCGCAACTGGGCCAACGGCCACGAGACGGTCGAGTCGCCGCTGCCAGCCGGCGTGGGGTGACGGGGTGACGGGGTGACGGGGTGACAAGGTGACAAGGTGACAAGGTGACGGGGTGACGGGAGTATGCTGCTTCCTGCCCCCTGACCTCTGACCCCTGGGGGGAGGTCTTTCATGGGATACACC
>VGOD01000353.1 GCA_016876015.1 Chloroflexota bacterium | reverse complement strand
AGCAGGGTGCTGAGCAGGGGCAAGATCCCGGTCTGCTGCATCAAGTGGCCCAAGAGTGGATGGTAGTTGGCCACATAGGCCAGCACTTCGTCCGCCATGGCAAGCCTCCAAATGTCGTGGTGGCTGTCATCGTACATCCAAGCGCAGACCGCTCAAAATTCAGTCGCACCCCTCTGCGGGCGTGCGGAATGTGAGATTCAGGAAGAGGAACAATGAAAATGATTGACACCAAAGCGATGCTGGTTTCCGTAGTAATAGAACCCAATGATGATGGGTTTCTTGCTTCTGTGCCCGGCATCCAAGGCGCCTTTGGCGAGGGTGAGACTGTTGAAGAGGCGATTTTTAACTGCGCTGACGTTGTGAAGATAATCGCCGCCTACCGCGCAGAGCGTAAGGAGAGTTTGCCTTTCGATACGGTCTCCTTCACACCCAACACCCGGTTCACCGTAGCATTGCCGATAGGAGTCGCCTGAGGTGAGTGGGCTACGGGGATTGTCGTATCAAGAAGTCACCCGCCGTCTGCGCAAATTGGGCTTCCGGCTGTATCGCCATGGCAAAGGATCGCATGAAGTCTGGGTACGCGATACCGACGGGCGAGTTATCCCAGTACCGCACCATGGCAGCAAGGCGATCCGCACGGGTACAATGCGCGCCATCATTCGAGAAACTGGGCTGTCCGTTGAAGAGTTCATGGGGTTGTGATTTCCAGCAGCACTCAGACATTCAAGCGGTCTACCTGTTTGGCTCGTGCGCCAGATGCACTTTCCCGCGAACGCCGATGAACGCAGACAAAAGGATAAGCGACCTGTGACTGATCATTGGCCCGATAACAGCACCTTCTGGCGCGACAAACGCGTCGTGACCGGCGGCCAGGGGACGCCGATCAACGCAGACTGACCTGATGGCGGTCGCGCCGCTTCAGATCAGACGGCGAACCATGATTGCCTGACAGCAAGGGACTCGATGAAACAACAACTTCTCACCAAAATCCATAACCGCACCGCGGTCGTCGCCGTGATCGGCCTGGCCCTTCACTTCGACATTGCTCAGTACAAGCGACAGGCTCAGGACAAGGCTACGTGGGGCTGCCGCTGGCGGTGGCGTTCGCCGTGCAGGGCTTCCCCGTCACATTCGGCTGCGCTCAGTGCAGGGGGCGGCATTGACGTGGACGGGCGCAAGGTGGCCGCGCTGAACCGGGGCGAGTCGTATGTGCCGGCCCTGGCTGTCCGGCCGCGGCTTGGGCATGAGGCTGGCGTGTGCTAGAATAGCGCCGAGGCGACCATGAGTGAACCGCGGGCAGACTACGACAATCCCTGGCAAGAGGTGCTGGAGCGCTATTTTCGGGAGTGCCTGGCGCTGTGCTTGCCGCAGGCGCATGCGGAGATTGACTGGGGCCTGGCGCCGGTGTTCCTGGACAAAGAGTTACGGCAGGTGACGCCGGATGCCGAGTTGGGCCTGCGGCGGGTGGACAAGCTGGCCCAGGTGTGGCGGCCGGATGGCGCGGAAGCCTGGGTGCTGATCCACGTGGAGGTGCAGAGCCAGGCGGAAGCCGAGTTCGCGGAGCGGATGTACGTGTGGGGCTATGGGCGGTCGGACATCCTGAACCTGTTCCGCTTCATAGATTGGGTGATGCAGTTGCCGGACACGCTAGAAGAAGCGTTGTGGCACGAGATCATCGCGTATGAGGAGGCGAAGCGTATGCCTTATGTAACGAGTGTAGAGCGGATCGGGATCAAGAAGGGCCGGGAGCAAGGCCTACAGCAGGGGTTACAGCAGGGCCTACAGCAAGGCCTACAGCAGGGTGAGGCGCGCGGTGAAGCGCGCGGTGAGCGCAAGGGCTTGCTCGAAGGCGTCACCCTGGGTCTGGAGTTGAGGTGGGGCGCCGACGGCCTACGCCTGCTGCCGGAGATCGGCCCGATCCAGGACGTGTACCTGCTGCGCGCGATCCACGAAGGGCTGAAGCGGGTGAGCACGCCCGAGGAGCTACGCCGCATCTATCAGCAGACGAACTGAGGGGTCAGGGGGCAGCTTCTCGCTGGCGCACACAGCGGCTGCGAGCTGGCCGGCGAGGCCGACCTGGACGCCGCCCTTCGACTGGACTTCCCACTCCCGTTGGTCGGGGACTCCCTCTGGTCGCAGGGCAGGCTGCTGGCCGCGGCGGACTGCGCGGCGGTGGTGACGGCGTGCGTGGTATGATTGGGGCGCGATCAAACGACAAGTGAACCTGATCGTGGACACGCGACACGTAGCATCGTGATACGGCATGACAGGCGAATTCCATTGAATTGAATTCTCCACATCGTCGGCGCCCGGCCCAACTTCACGAAACTAAAAGGTTGCGCGGCCAGGCGTATGTTCGTCGAATAAGTGGATCGGAGTGTAGAATAAGAAGGTGGAGGTGTACAATGTTGACGTTACGTGGGCTGTACGAAGAAGGGAAGATTCAACTGCTAGATGCACCACCGCAGGGCGCCCGATCACTCGTCGCGGTGGTTTTCCTGGAGGGCATGCAAGACCAGATTGCGGACGCAAAGGAGACGATGTTATTAGCAAAATCGCCCATCTTTAAGCGTCTGGTCGAGCGTGGGTTAGCTGAGGTACAGCAGGGACAGACTCGACCGGTGCAGGAATTACTCGATGAATTACCAGGTTGAGAGCATCGGGGCTTTCGACCGCGCCGTCAAGCGACTGGCAAGGAAATACCGCCACATCGCGGCAGATTTGCGCGGTCTGATTGCAGTTCTCAAAAAGAACCCCTCTGCCGGTGATGCGATTCCTGGTTTTGCCCACGAGGTGTGGAAGATCCGCTGGGCGAGCAGCGATATGCAGTCCGGCAAGCGTGGCGGCTTCCGCGTGATCTACGCGCTTGATCCTGCCGAAGAAGTCTGCTACTTGCTCTATATCTATGCAAAGCCCGAAAAAGGCGATGTCACACTCGAGGAGATCGAAGCGCTGTTGGCCGAGCTGGCAGAGGATGTATGAGAAGCTGGTGATATTGACATTGCGCGCTTCATCCAGTTGGCGGGCGAGATCAACAGCGACATGCCGCGCTACTGAGTGGAGAAGGCCCTTCGACCCGGCTCAGGACGCGGTGGTGGGTGCGCTGAACGAAGCGGGCAAGCCGCTGAAGGGCAGCAACGTGCTGGTCCTAAAGGATGCTGCGCAATGTTGGGCGTGGCGTATCCCGCTAACTGCATGCGGGACTGCGCAAGCAGGACATTGATGATGTGCGCGAATCGCCGACCCCGGATATAATAGAATTGCTGCGCCAGAAGGGCGCGGCTGTGCGCTACCACGACCCCTATGTGCCGGTCATCCGCCACAACGGCTTTGAGATGGCCGGCGAGACCGACCTGGACGCGGCGCTGGCTGCGGCGGATTGCGCGGTGGTGGTGACGGATCATTCGAGCTATGATTGGGGGGCGATCAAGGCGCAGGTGCGGCTGATCGTGGATACGCGGCACGCGGTCAGGTAGGGAGACAGGGATGCCCAAGAAACTTCGCGAACTGAAAGCGGTGTTGCGTCGGGCAGGATTCATCCGGCGGGCAGGTAAAGGCAGTCACACCGTTTGGATGCATCCCCACCTGGACGATGTCGTCGTGCTATCTGGCAGCGATGGCGATGATGCGAAACCTTATCAGCAACGTGATGTGGATTTGGTGTTGAGAAAATTGGGGGGCCGAGATGGCTAGTCACTATAGCATGGTGATCCAGTGGTCTGAGGGGGATGGGGCGTATGTCGTATCATTTCCAGAGTTTCCTTCCGCGCACACGCATGGTGATTCATACGAAGAAGCTGCCAGGCGCGGGCGAGAGGTTCTCGATCTAATACAGGAGTGCTATTTAGAAGCGCGCCGTCTCTTGCCTGAGCCCGTAGGCTTTGAGTTGGTTATGGCGTGAAATGCGAGCAGATAGAGATCGGCGCGATCGCGGACGTACACATGCTGCGCGCGATCCACGAGGGATTGAAGCGGGTGAGCACGCCCGAGGAGTTGCGGCAGATCTACCAGCGGACGAACTGAGGGAAGACTTCGCCACGAATTGCACGAATTGACACGAAGAAAACAAGGGAATTAGTGCAAATTAGTGTAATTCGTGGCAAAAGAAAGGTCTGGATGCATGTCCGAGATTTTGTACCGTCCGACGGCGACCGGCTTCCGGTTGGCCATCTTATTAAATTTCGGCGCCGAATCGCTCCAGCACCAGCGGGTGGTGAAGTAATCTCCGTCATGAACCCTTCGACTGCGCTCAGAACAGGTTGCACGAATTGACACGAAAGGAAAATGATCAGTGAAAATTCGTGTAATTCGTGGCATGAAAAAGGTAAATTAGTGCAAATTCGTGAAATTCGTGTCAGGGCGATCTCAACGATTTATGCGAGAAGGGATTGCTGGGTATCCTCTCAATAATCCGGGGAAACGGCGGTCACAGACCGCCTACGAGCCTGCTTTCAGGGGGTCTGCGACCCCCGTCGGCCCCCACTTATTGAAAAGATACGATTGTTGGTATCCTCTCAATAATCCGGGGAAACGGCGGTCACAGACCGCCTACGAGCCTGCTTTCAGGGGGTCTGCGACCCCATAGGCATCAAGCTAAGCCGGCGGGGCCGGCAGCTGGCCGGGCGGGGTGAGTTGTTCCAGTTGGCGCAGTGTGCTGGGCGTCTTGCAGCGTTTGGTCTTGCCCGCAAAGCGTTGCAGGCGCTGGCTCAGCTGCCGTAAGACGGCT
>VGOD01000352.1 GCA_016876015.1 Chloroflexota bacterium | reverse complement strand
CTTGCCGCCGATTGGAGTGCTAACTTGAGTATACGCACCACCGCCGCGCGCCCCATGGCGCCCAAGCAGTCCGATCATTGCCAGAGCGTCAACTATTCATCTTATGTTAATGGAAAAGTCCTACTGATCAGTACGAGAAACCTCACCAGGTCAGACCTTTGGGTCTCCGAATTCTAAGAGGTCTGGCAATTCCACCACAAGCACGGGGAATCGCCAAGCCACTCCAAGATCGGCTTGCCCTGGCAACCAAAGTCGCGTATAATGTGCTCCAGGGTCGCGTGATGGAACGGAGGCGAGGCTATGGCATCACTACTACAGCCAGAAGCGAGATTGACTCCTGCAGAGTACCTGGCGATGGAACGCCAGGCCGAAACGAAGAGTGAGTACTGGGCAGGCGAGGTCTATGACGTGGCCGGCGCCAGTGAAGCGCATAACCTGATCACGGCGAATCTCGTCATCAGGCTGGGGTTACAGGTTGTGGGACGCCCCTGCAAGGTCTACACTGGTGATATGCGCATAAAGGTGGCGCGGGCTGGCCTGTATACCTACCCTGATGTGACTGTTGTGTGTGGCAGGGCTCGCTTCGAGGATGGGCAGCGAGATACGCTGCTCAATCCCACGCTGATCGTGGAGGTGCTCTCGCCATCCACCGAGTCCTATGATCGAGGCGCGAAGTTCGAGAGTTATCGATTGCTGGAGTCGCTGACCGATTCCTTACTGGTCTCGCAGCACAGCCCCACGATCGAGCACTATGCGCGGCAGTCCGATTACCGATGGCTCCTTACCACCTACAAGGGAACCGAGGCTATCGTGTCACTTTCATCCATCGGCTGCGAGCTGCGTGTAGCCGAGGTGTATGACAAAGTCGAGTGGCCTGGGGAGGATGCGCGGTCGCAGAGAATTCGTGTGGTGAAGGAGTTGCCACAGCCGTACACTGCTGCATGAATATGAAGACTCCCACGGGCAGTTGTTGAGGTCTGGGCCGCGACCTGCTACGCACTCGGCGCGCCTGCTACGGAATATCGCATACCCATGTCACACATTCCACTTGTGGTGCATGCCACCCACGAGGCCGGTCTCAAACTGGGCGGGATCGGCGCCGTGCTCGATGGGCTGCTTGGCTCGCCAGCCTACAATGCGGCGGTCGGTCGCACCATCCTGGTGGGGCCGCTCAACCCCTGGAACGCGGTCGAGATGGAGCGCCTGACCGCGCCGGCCAACCGGCTGCGTCTGATCTATTCCTCGATCCACGGCATCAACCAGGCAGCCGAGCCGCTCGGCCGCGCCTTGCAGGCCATCGAGGCCCGCATGAACGTGCGTTTTGTGTATGGCGTGCGCAGCTTCGGCGAGCACACGCACGAGGTGCTCCTGGTGGATGCGGGCGGAATCGCGGCCCAGACGATCAACAGCTACAAGTTCTATCTCTGGCAGCATTGGGGCCTTTCTTGCAATCAGTACGAAGGCAACTGGGAGTTCAGCTTCTACTTGAATGCGGGCGAGCCGCTCTATGAAGCGGTGGAGGCCATCACGTCGGAGATGTCGGCCGGCGCCGAGTGCCACATCATCGCTCACGAATGGCTCGGTCTGCCCGTCGTGTTCAGCGCGCGGCTCCGCGATCCCGGGCGCTACAAGACGATTTTTTATGCGCACGAGATGGCCACCGCGCGACTGCTGGTCGAAGGGCACAGCGGCCACGACACCCGCTTCTACAACGCGTTGCGTCTGGGCATGGCGCACGGCAATCGGCTGGACGAAGTGTTCGGCGACCAGTCGTGGTTCTACAAACACGCGCTGATCCAGCGCGCGGGCGTCTGCGACCGCCTCTTCGCGGTGGGCGATCTGGTGGTGGATGAGCTGCGGTTCCTGGGCGGGGTCTTCAGCGCCGCGCCGATTGACCTGGTCTACAACGGCGCACCGCCCTCGGCGCTCAGCCTGGAGCAAAAGCTGGCCAGCCGTGAGCTCCTTCTGCAATATGCCGAGAACCTGCTCCACTATCGGCCCGACTACGTCTTTACCCACGTCACCCGCATGGTGCCTTCTAAGGCGCTCTGGCGCGACCTGCGCGTGCTGGAACACCTGGAGTGGACCCTGGCCGCGGAACATAAGCGCGCGGTGCTCTTCATCGTCTCCACGGCCGTGCCTGCCGGTCGCCGCGCCGAAGATGTCTTCCGCTGGGAAGAGGAGTATGGGTGGCCTGTGGTTCACCGCGGGGACAACGGTGACCTGCGAGACATCGAAGTTGACTTCTACTATCGTTTGCTGGAGCCGTTTCATTGGGGCCGCCAGGCGATTCGCGTCGTGCTGGTGAATCAGTTCGGCTGGGAGCGCAGCCGCTGCGGCCGGCGGATGCCGGAGGCGATGCGTTTCAGCGATTTGCGCGCGGGCAGCGACCTGGAATTCGGCCAGTCGGTCTACGAGCCGTTCGGCATCGCCCAGGTCGAGCCGCTGAGCGCGGGCGCGCTCTGCGTCGTCTCGAACGTCTGCGGCTGCATAGGCTTTGTCCGCCGGGCGGCCGGCGGCCGGCCTTGCCCCAACCTGATCGTGGCAGATTATACCCAGCTCCCCGATGGCTGGAACCTGTGGAGCGCCTGGGATGCCTTGCGCGTGGATCAGCCGATCCGTGACGGCATCGAGGCGCGCAACAGTTGGTTCGTGGCGCAGCAGATCGCCGACCGGCTGCCGCGCAGTCCCGGTGATCGACGACGCCTGCTGGCAGAGGGGCAGCGCGTGGCGGCCGAGATGAGTTGGGATGCGGTCGTGGAAGACTACCTCCTGCCGGCGTTGGCGCGGCTCCAGGGGTGATTCGCCCACTCATGTAGAAAGAGGTGGCCGAACGCGACGCCGTTCGCCGTCTCTTTGGTCGAGCTGTAGGTGTTGGCGTCCCCCTCATACCAGGGATCGCGGCTGCCGGTTCGGAAGAGCCGCGTGGCCCACTCCAGGTGCTCCGCCCGACCGCTGAGACGATGGGCGTAGGCCAGGGCGTCGGCCCCCAACAGCAGCCAGTTCGTGATGGACGCCTCGCGGTTCTCAGCTCGCTCATCGAACCACCATTCGTAGGGATAGCCCGCGCGCGGGCCGGTCTCGATGGGCGCCAGATCGAGCCAGGGATGGACGTGCAACCAGTCGGCATAGGCCAGGAAGGAGCCGCGGCCGTCGTAGGCGTCCGCTAGGCCGAATTCCGCCCGCATCTCCAGATAGTCGGCCAACGCGCGCAGGTACAGGTTCAGCATCCACGGCTTGACCATCTGATCGGCGCCGTTCGGACCCCCGATGTAGGGCTGGGCGCTTGCCCTGGCCCAGTCCACGACCGCATCGGCCACGGCCTGGTAGCGTGGGGCGGCCGTGGCGCGATAGGCTGCCGTCGCGATCTCCCGGCCGTTTGCCGCGGGCCGCGACCCGTTGTCGTATAGCCCGGCCGATTCGCCCAGGCCATACCCCTCGCCGCTGCAATCTGGGAAGTAGCTGCACAGATGGCTATCGTTGCGCAGGCGGTATTCGATGGCGTCCGCCAGCTCGAACGCTGATTCGAGGGCTTTTTCGTAGCCGGTCAGATAGTAGGCGAGCAGCATCCCGCGGATGCCGTAGGCGGATCGGGGTGATTTCCGCCGTAGTTGCGATGCGGATTGGCGAAGCCATCCTCGTCGTGATAGCTGTGGCCAAAGGCGATGCCGTCGCCCCAGTGACGCGGGCTGTGTATGTTGTGCAGGTATCTTCTCAATAATCTGGGGTAGGGGCATGGCCTTGCGCCTGCCCGCCGGGGCGACCGCAAGGGTGCGCCCCTACAAATTGAGAAGATACCGCTGATCATTGGTTGCACTGCTTGTGGGCGCGCCACGGCCATCGCTCTCAACTTGAACAACATGGTCGCTGTCACTGTGCGCCGTAACTGGATCACGGCTGGCTGGCATCCACCCCAGGATTGACTGGCGGCGACGCGGGCTTGACCAAAACCGCGAGCGGAAAAAGCCCCGGAGTGCTTCAATCCATGCCAGACTGACGTGCCGCAAACCAGCGCGGCGGTGTGAGAGCGCCAGCCGCGCGCCGTTGACGACCTTTCCCCCAAATGCTACAATGCACGCCAGGATGATAGATTATCCAAGGACATGAGGAGTGCGCCGTGAACACCACAATGGTCGTGAGAGCCAACATCCCACCAGGTCGGAGTGTACGTATTCGCGTACCGGAAAGCGTTCCGCTTGGGCTGGCGACCATCACCTTGGTGATTACACCCGAACAAAAAGACGCCATTGAACCTGGCGGCACGGCCGTCGAATTGGCTCGTTCGCCGCTCTTTGGCCTCTGGGCTGACCGGACCGACATCGCAGACAGTGTAGCATACGCCCGCGAGTTGCGTGCCCAGGCCGAGAGACGCAGCGATGACTGAGCCAGACCTGGTTCTGGACAGCGATGTCCTCATCGAAATCCTGCGTGGTCGCCCCGATGCGGGCCGATGGCTCAACAGCCTGGGCAGCCAAACGGTCGGTATCTTGGTGCTGACACGCATGAAGATCCTCCAGGGCGCGCGCAATCGGCAAGAACAGACGACGTTGATCGCTCAGCTCAACCGTTACGAGTTGGTGCTCCTCGATACCGGGGACGCGATCCAGGCGCTCAGGTGGTTCGAGACCTACCGCTTGAGCCACGGTGTGGGCATCATGGACTGCCTGATTGCAGCTTCAGCGTTGCGGATCGGAAAACCGTTCTACACGTTCAACGTCAAGCACTACCGCGCCTTTTCCGCGCCGTGGCGGAT
>VGOD01000351.1 GCA_016876015.1 Chloroflexota bacterium | reverse complement strand
TAAGCCCTCGTGCTTGTCGTAGATCACCACCCAGCGGGCCGTGGCCTGGCCGACGTTCTCCACCAGCAGATCGTAGGAGAAGTAGTGGCCGTGCTGGCGCACGTTAGCGTGCCAGACGCGCAGATCGCCGGGCCGCGCCGCGCACTCCTCGACCCTGATAGTGCGCCTCGCTTCGCCCAGGTTGAACTCGCCATCGTAGGCGCGCACCAGCAGAACGTGTTCACCCGGCGTAAACCAGCGCGTATTCCAGTCGTAGCGATCATCGAAGCTCAGCGGATACGGCTCGCGCAGGAAGCGCGTGTGCAGCGGCGGCACGAAGTCGCTCCAGTCGGACGGCGGATCCAGGTAGTACTCGATCTTGCTGACCCCTGAGCGGTCATGGCCCAGCGGGAACACGATCTCGCGCACCTCCACGCTGATCGGGACCGTGCAGCGCACGGCCGCGCCCGCGGTCGGGCTGACGATGGTCACCTGGGGCGGGTTGGTGTCGGGCAGGTTGGAGACCTGGAAGGGCGCCAGGAGGCTGCTCTCGTTGCCTGCGAAGTCGAAGGCCTGCGCGGTCAGTGTATAATCGCCGTTGACCAGCTTGGCGGTGTCCAGGGTGAACTCGAAGGGCGCGGTGTAGTCGGTATGGGTCGGTTTGCCGCCGATGAAGAAGACCACCTTCTGCACGCCGACGTTGTCGGAGGCCAGCGCCTCGACGTGAACCGTTCCGCGGCAGGCCGCGGCCGGCGCAGAAACATCCGCCGCCATTGCGCCGCAGACAGTCGGGTTGACCAGGCCGATCGTCGGCCGGATGCCGTCTGCGGCCGCGGCGGTCCCGAAGGTCAGCTCGCGGCTGGTCGCGCTGTTGCCGGCCGCATCGGCCGAGAACGCCTGGTAGTGGTAGGTGGTCGAGGCGCTCAGCCCGCTCAAGACGATCCGGTGCTCGGTCACGAGCCTGGCGTCCCGCTCCTCGCGGTATTTGCCAGCATACTGGCCGTAGCGAACCGCGCTGTCGCTCGCTTCGTCCGTCGTCCAGGAGATGGTCGCGGAGCTGGCAGTGACGTTGGACACGCTCGGCCCACCGGTGATCTTGGGCGGCGCGGCATCGCAGCGCCACGTCTCCTCGCGGCAGTTGTTGGTCTCGTCCGCCTCGGCCACTGCGACGCGATGGTCGGCGCAGGCGCGCACCAGATCGGTCGGCGGAGTGCACGCCCAGTTGTAGGCGAAGCAGCGGGTCAGCCGCTCGCCGGGCGCCAGCGCCACGTTCACCAGGTCTTCGGCCCGTAGCACGCCGTCTATGGTCAACGCCGTGTGGTGGCCGGCCGGGGCCGCCACAATGCCGACGTTCATCACCTGGTAGCAGATGCGGCCGCTGTCGGGCCACACGTCGTTGATGACCAGGTCGGGCAGTTGGGCCGGCGTAGCGGTCTGCGTGGGCGTGGCCGTGCGGGTGCGCGTTGGGGTCGGGGTATTGGGGATTGGGGATTGGGTACTGGTCGGCGTCCAGGTCGGTTTCGAGGTGATGGTCGCGGTCGGCGTCGCGGACGCCTTCGAGGTCGCAGTCGCGGTCGGCGTCGCGGTGCGGGTTGAAGTCGCGGTTAGCGTCTTCGTCGGCAGACCGGTGTGAGTGGGCGTCGCAGTGCGCGTCGCGGTTGTGGTGGGCGTGGCGGTGCGGGTCGCGGTCGGTGTCCGCGTGGCCGTTGGCGTCGCGGTGGCGAGCTGATAGGTGATGAACAGATACGGCGGGTTGGCGGCCGCGTTCTCGGCGTTGAAGTAGCGCGAGTATTCGTTGGCCGCGCCGCCGCTCTCCGGCCCGCGCAGCTCCAGCCCGAAGTTGGGCGAGACCCCGAAGCCCTTGCCCACCCAGTAGTCGCGCACCAGGCTGGTCACCGACCAGTTCTTCGGCCCGCTGCTGGCGTCCACGGCCTTGCTGGTGTAAGCGGTAGAGGCCGGTTTGCTGTTCCAGGTCGGGCAGGGCGAGCTGTCCCACGCCGATGTGACTCGCCGCAGCTCGATGTTCACCGAGCCGGCGCCGCTGGCGTTGGTCAGGTAGGCGTAGAAGACGGCGGACGAGATCGTAGCGTTGGCGGGAATGCTCGAAAGGTCGAAGCCCAGGTAGGCGCGTTCCCAGTATTCGTAGCCGAACTCGTCCACGTCATACGAAACGTGCAGGCTGGTCGAGCTGCAGTAGCTACCGCTTGGGTTGGTCGAAGCGACGTAGGTGTCCACCATCGGTTCTTGGCTGTAGCTGTCGTCGGGGCCGAGGGCCGCCGGGATGACGACCGCGTAACGGCCGTCGCCAAGGGCGTAGTGTTGAGGAGCCGCGCCAACGTCCGGGCGGGTCTCGCCCGTATTCGCGCCTGCATAGGTTCCCCCCAGAGCTAGTGCAAGCGCCGCGCCGAGCAGAAGAATGACAACGAGCCATCTACGGGTCTTCATGTTGATCTCCTGTTGGTATCTTTTCAATAAGTGGGGGCCGACGGGGGTCGCAGACCCCCTGAAAGCAGGCTCGTAGGCGGTCTGTGACCGCCGTTTCCCCGGATTATTGAGAGGATACTCCTGTTGTGATGGTGTGCGCCGCATCGAGAGAGATGCGGCCGATCGATTGCCAGCGCCTCGATGGCTTTACCTCCTGGCGAACCGCCTCCACCCCCTGGCCTTCGCCATCGCCGCCAGGCCAGCCAGACCGCTCGCGATCAAGAGCAGCGTAGAAGGCTCTGGAACGGCGACAGGGCCGATGATGAGTGGTGTGGATTGAGGAAAATAAGAACAGAACCCACAAGGCCCGCCGGGCGCCGACACGAAGAGAATCAGCATCTCATTCGTCTCCAGCGGACGCAGCAACTGGATGACGAAACTGCCGTCATCCTGGACAACGCCTGTGCCTAAGACATGACCCTGCTGATCAGCAGCGGCAAGCGTTGCACCGGTACAGTACGAATCCCATTGACCTGCGAGTCTGGTCTGCCCCGTTTGTAGCTGGGGAACGTACACCGGGATGACGCCACGCCTGGGCGGCTGGGCAACGTAGCTCGTCGCTCGGACTGGCCCGCAGGGGCATTCGACGGCGACATCGATCCATGACCCGCACCCCATGTGCCCTGACTGCAACGTCTCGCTCAACGGGACGGTGAAAGCGCCATCCGCCGTCGTATATCCCTCACCCGCCAGCAGGTCTTCCAATCCGTCGCAAGTGTTCGTGTACCGGATGGTCAGCGCCGCGTCACCGCAAACCGTGCCGGTCACTCGCCCTGTCGCTGTCGGACTGCTTGGGCAGAGTGGTTGATCCACACTGACTCTGGCTTCCGGCGGGCAGGTGCTCTGGGCCAACGCTACACCCCCCAACGCCACAAGACTCAGCAACAGCATCATTGCCAGACGCCACGTTTTCATCGCTTACCTCCGTCACATTCCCAGCGGCCTACGGCCGTTCCGCCGTCACCGGCTCCAGCCGCACGTCCTCATACCCCTTCCGTTTCGCCGCGACCTCCCAATCGAAGGTCGCGTTCGACGTCCCGCCGCGCAGCTCGCGCACGGTGAAGCTGGTCGCGGTCTTCTCGGCCACGTAGACGCCGTTGCAGTCGCCGGTGAGGGTGATCTGCACCCGCATCGGATGGTCGGCGTCAATCGTCACCGTTTCCAGCCAGATCGGATCCAGCGCGATGACCGCCACGCCATTCACCAACTGCCCGCCGCCGCGATCAAAGAAGTAGACCTCTGCGGACTCGTCTGCGTAGAGCTTACGTTCGCCGTGGTTGGCGGTGGAGACGGCCGCGCTCTTGGTTCCTGCCACGGTGAGGTTGCCGCTGATGTAGACATTGCGATCTGCGCTCACGTTGCCGCGCAAGAAGCTCTGGCCTGCAATCGTGGCGTTGCCGCTGACGGTGGCATTGCGCGCCACGGAGAGATCGTTCCCGCCGTAGATTGTGCCGGCAAAGGAGCCGGTGCCTTGGGCAGTGACATTGCTCTGGGTCTGGATGCCGCCGCTACTACTCAACACGGAGAAGACCGGCGCACCAGGATAGGTGGGATAGATCCCAAACCCGGATGCATCCATGCGGACTTGTCCGCCGGCCAGGGCGTGCGTCTCGCTACCGCCGGCGGGGACTGACACGCTCGAATAAGTCGCCTGACCATAGCTATTGACGCTGGAGGTGGCCGTACCCTTGTCAACAGTGTGCAGGCTCTGGGCGTAGATCTCGCCGTTCAGATTAACATCTCCGTTGATCTCCACACCGCCATCGAATTTGGCGGCTTTGCCGCCGTCGCTATTGATAGCTTGAACTCCATAGGCGCTACTGCCGCGAGTCGAGAATACTCCCCCATTGCCACTTTCGCTCGTGCCAACAACGCCAGGACCGGATCGGCTCCCACCGGCAGCGCCGCTGCCAGAGACGCTTTGGCCACGAACGCCATCACCAGTTTCACTCGCGCCAGCAACGCCAGGACCGGATCGGCTCCCACCGGCAGCGCCGCTGCCAGAGACGCTTTGGCCACGAACGCCATCACCAGTTTCACTCGCGCCAGCAACGCCAGGACCGGATCGGCTCGCACCGAAAGCACCGGAACCAGCTTGGCTCTCACCACGAACGCCATCACCAGTTTCACTCGCGCCGGCAACGCCAGGACCGGATCGGCTCGCACCGAAAGTGCCGGGACCAGCTTGGCTCTCACCACTAAGGAATGAGAATTAAATAACTGTCCGCTTGGGCACGGCCCGGTAGTTCCATTGGGGCAGGACTGCGTCAAAAACGATCCGCATCTTATCCTTGAAATCGTCGGCGACTTTGCGA
>VGOD01000350.1 GCA_016876015.1 Chloroflexota bacterium | reverse complement strand
GCACTGCTCAGGCGGATGTGATATTTGTGTGGTTGCATGACGCATCTCCAAGAGAATGAAGTGGCGCCAATGATACCACGGCCTGTTGTTAACGTGCAATCTAACTCTACATAATGAAAGTCGAAGAACTTATGAAAAGGTGCACTAGTTGATGCCTCGTTGCCCAGATCCCCCCTTGCTGACGTGTTGATCAATGCCCAACGGCGTGATTCTGGTGACAGCATGCCCTACTGAAGCCTCACCGAGACAATGATTTCATTGACAATGAAAACATTTCGGTGTATGATTGCGGCATGACTGACAATCATTGGATAACCAGGTGGTCCAGAGACCAGATCCGGGCCATGCTGCTGGAGCAATTCCAGGCCTTCTGGCGCCGCGACACCGGCATCGAGCGCACCCAGTTGGCCGAGCTCGCACGCGCGGCGGCGCTGCCGCACGCAGTTATCATCTCCGGGCTGCGCCGGGTCGGCAAGTCCACCCTGCTGGCGCAACTGGCGCACCGGCTGGGCGAAGACAAGTTCTACTACGTCAACTTCGAGGACGAACGCTTCCTAAACTTTGCGGCCGACGACGCCAACGACCTGTACGGACTGCTGGTCGAGCTGTTCGGGGAGCGCGGCATCTTCGTGGTGGACGAGATCCAGAACGTGCCCGGCTGGGAGCACTTCGTGCGCCGGTTCATGGAGCTGGGGCTGAAGTTCTACATCACCGGCTCGAACGCGTCGCTGCTCAGCCGGGAGTTGGGCAGCCGCCTGACCGGCCGCTACGTGCCGGTCGAGCTGTTTCCCTTTTCGTTCGCCGAGTTCCTGCGCTTTCGGAGTTACGTCGCGCCCGATCTGTCCCGCCTGACCACGGTGGATGCGGCCCGGCTGCAGGGCTACCTGGGCGAGTACCTGCGTCTGGGCGGCATCCCGGAACCGCTCAAGTACCCCGAGCTGCCGCTGGCGCGCACGCTCTACGATGATGTGCTCTACCGCGACATCGCCACGCGTTACCGGATCGAGGAGGTGCGCGCGCTCAAGGAGCTGGCCTTCACCCTGATGAGCAACCCGGCAGGCCAGGTGTCGTTCAACAAGCTCAAGGAGCAGCTCCGCCTCGGCAGCGTCAACACGGTCAAGAACTACGTCGAATACCTGGCGAATAGCTGGCTGGTCTTCACGACCAACGTCTACGACTTCTCGGTCAAACGCCAGCAGGTCGCGCCGAAGAAGATCTATGCGATCGACACCGGCCTGGCGAACGCGGTCGGCTTCTCCTTCTCGCCCAACACGGGCAAGCTACTGGAAAACCTGGTGTTCCTGGCGCTCCGCCGGCGAACGTCGGAGGTCTACTACTACACTTCGCCGGCCGGCTATGAGGTAGATTTTTACCTGCCAGAGACCCGCGAGCTGATCCAGGTCAGCCAGAACCTGGCGCAGCCGGCCACACGCGAGCGCGAGACGCGCGCGTTGACCGACGCCCTGCGCGGTCTGGGCTTGACGCGTGGACTGATCCTGACCGACGCCAACATCGCGCCGATCGAGGTCGACGGCCTGACACTCGAAGTCCGTTCCCTGGCTGAGTGGCTGTTGAGCGCCTGAGCAAACCGTTGCCGCGCCCCCGTCAACATTCTCAACGACACAAGGATGACGTACTAATGACCACACTCCCGACGGAGCGCCAGGCGCGCCTGGTCGTGGGAGACATTGTGGGTCGGCGAGAAAGGAGATCGGGAGCACCGGGGGTCGGTCGCAGGAGCTCGAATTCTAACAGCAGTGGCTCGTGCCGAAGAGGAGAAGGGTAGCCCACGCCCCAGTGCTCAACTCCATCGGGACACGGATTTACACAGATAGACACGGATTTTTTGATCTGTGTTCATCTGCGAAATCTGCGTTCCATAACCGCTACAGCGCGACGCGCGCGGCCTCGAACGCCTGCGGCAGCGCAGCGATTGCCGGCAGCCACACGCGCTGATATCGCGCCAGCTGGAACGGCGGCGTACCCGCCAGGTAGTGGCTGCCGAACTTCCGGTCGCCGATCTCCCACTCGATCAGATAGAGCCGCTGGTCGCTGGCGTAGGTGCGGAGGGTCGCAACCTGCCAGTTCTCGTTCGCCCGCGAACGGAATTCGCCCCCGGCCATCGTCTCGCCCGAATCGGCGTCCCAAACCCGATAGCGCACGTCGGCGTCGGTCCGGCTGTCGTTGCCCACGATCACCGGCAGGCGCTTGCCCGGCCCCGGCTCGCCGATGATGACGCTCACCGGCTGCTGGGCGCGGCGGATATAGTGGTACGCCAGCTTGACGTCGAAGTAGTAGTCCACGATGGCGTCGGAGAACTGCGACCAGCCATCAATCACGTTCCACCAGAGGATGCCGCTCGTGCGCCATTTGCGCAGCCGGGTCATCTCGATGAAGAACTTCTTCGCCTCGGCCTGGGTGATCTGGCTGGCGAGCGCGAAGGTTTCGAGATCATCTGGAACCTGGCCGAACAGCTCCTGCACCTGGTTCGCCATCAGCTTGATGCGATCTCGGTCGCGCGTCGGATGCTGCCAGTGATAGACAGCGTGCTCTTGCCATTCATCGTTCTTGTCCCAGGGCCATACCTTTTCGGGAGAAATGAAGCGGCGGATCGAGGCGACGTTCGGGCAGCCGTGATAGCCCTGCTCGCCGATGAAGTGCGCGCTGTGTAGCGTGTAGAACGGACTCTTGAAGTAGCCGCGCGGACCCCACAGGTGTTGTTCTGGCGTGCGATGCCACGCGTTGGCGACCGGCCCGACCGATGGCGGGACGTAGGGCGAGCTGGGCACGAACGCCCGGAATGGGTCGAGCCGGTGGACGACCTGCGGGATGACCTCGCGCGTCAGCCGGTTGTGCTCCGGCGAGAGGCCGTCCGACACGTAGGCCATGTCAATCTCGTTGTCGCCGCACCAGATCGCCAGCGACGCGTGGTTGCGCAGCTTGGCGACGACCGACTCGGCTTCGCGCCGCACTTCGGCCAGGAAGGCGTCCGTCTGGGGATAGCGGCAGCACGCGAAGGCGAAATCCTGCCACACCAGGATGCCCGCCTCGTCGCACAGGTCGAAGAAGCGGTGATCCTCGTAGACATTGCCGCCCCAACAGCGGATCATGTTGCAGCCCAGGTCGGCGAAGAGCGCGACCGCCCGATCCACCCGCTCGGCATCCCGGCTGTGGAACGCGTCGAGCGGCACCCAGTTCGACCCCTTGACCATGATCGGTGCATCGTTGACGCGGAAGACGAAGTGGCTGGCGGGGTCGGCCGCCGCGTCCATCCGGCGCACGCCGCCATCGGCCGCCTCCGGCGCCCACGCCGCGCCCGCGGTCTCGGTGCGATCTACGACGATCTTGCGGATGCCGATGCGGTCGGTGCGTTCGGCCACGACCTGCCCGTCCTTCACCAGTTGCGCCGTGATCGTGTACAGGTTCGGCTCGCCATAGCCCTTCGGCCACCACAGCCGGGCGTCGGGCACGGGGATGCGACAGCCGCCCGCGATGAATTCGAGGGGCCAGTCGAAGATGAACGTGTGAGGTTTTGTCATGCTGAGGCCCGTCGTTTGGGCCGAAGCATCTTCTCCCGCGACCGAAGACCCTTCGCTGGTGGCTTGCCGCGGCGCACCGCTGTTCGCAGACCCGCTCAGGGTGACATGCGAAGGCGAGGCCACATCACACACCCCCCGAAACCGCAGCCAATACCCATCTGTCGTCGCCGCATCGGTGCGGATCTGGAAGCGGACGCCGAGCGTAGCGCCCTCCGTGTTGATGCCCGCCGTCCAGTAGTACATTTGCTCGATGGCGGTCGCCGGCCGCTCCTCGAGCCAGACCGCGCGCCAGATCCCCGCCGAGACCGCCCGCGGCATGATGTCCCAGCCCCACACGTGCGGCGCCTTGCGGATGAACAGCCCCTCTTCGCGATGCTCCCAACTCATGCTGGCCGCGTCGTAGTTGAACCGTCGCGCATGATTCACGGCCGAGCCGAGCCGCACGACGATGCGATTCGTGCCCGGCCGCAGCGCGTCCGACACGTCGAAGCGGTGTTCGATCAGCGCGTTCGCCGCCCGGCCGATCTCGATGCCGTTGAGCCAGACCGTGGCGAGGGTGTCGAGGCCGGCGAAGACGAGATCCCACTTGTGCGAGACCCTTGAGGTCTTCGAGACCTCAAGGGTCTGCATGGCGGCCTCGAAGATCCTGGTGTACCACCACTCGTAGAACTCATATTCGCGCAGCCGCCGGATATTGCCCGCGAAGAATGGCTCCGGGATGATCCCGGCCGCCTGCAAGTCAAGCTCGACATTCCCCGGCACGCGCGCCGCGATCATCCGCGGGGCGTGCGCCGCCAGATCATCCGGGCCGTGAACCGGCGACTCTGCCTCCGGGAAGAAGGCCAGCCTCCAGTCACCGTTGAGCAAGATCATGGGGCCTCCTGAGAGGCCACGAATTGCACAAATTTCACGAAACTGGATATCGAATTCGTGTAATTCGTGCAATTCGTGGCTAGTCCTTCAGATACAACTCCACCACCGGGACCGCCGTCTTCGGCTTTGCCAGCGGCAGCTCCAGGATCAGCGTGTCGGCCGCGCCGCCGCCCATGGTTGTGTTCTGCGCCTGCTGATGCGGATCCACGGTGAACATCTTGACCTCGGACGCGTCGTTCAGCAGTTGGGCGTACTCCACCCGGCTCGCCAGCCCATCGAGGTGCACATGCTTGTAGGGCCAGGAAAACAGGTGCAGGTAGAGCCGCTTCTTCGCCGGGTTGGTGGTGAAGCGCGTGTCGGGCGGCGGGGTCAGATC
>VGOD01000349.1 GCA_016876015.1 Chloroflexota bacterium | reverse complement strand
GCCGCGATAGATCAGCGCCACCCGGTCACAGATATAGCGAATCACCCCCAAGTCGTGCGAAATGAAGAGATAGGTCAGCTTCAGCCGGCGTTGCAGAGCGTCCAAAAGATTCAGGATTTGCGCCTGCACCGACACATCGAGCGCAGTGGTCGGCTCGTCGGCGATCAACAACTGCGGCCGGCCCAACAGCGCCATGGCAATCAACACACGCTGGCGCATGCCGCCGCTGAACTCGTGCGGGTAGCCGTCAATCCGTCGCGTCGCATCGGCGATGCCGACGTGTTCCAGCAGCTCGATCGCCCGGCGTCGCGCAGCCTGCCGCCGGCCGGCCGACGACAAGAATCTGCCCAAGAGAGCAGGATCGCCGGCGACTTCGGCCACGTGCAGCGCCACGTCCACCATCTGTTCGCTGATGCGAAACACCGGATTGAGATTCGTGGCCGGATCCTGAAAGATCATCGAGATGCGCCGGCCGCGCAGCTTCAGCATCTCCGCTTCCGGCAGCGCCATCAAGTTCTGGCCGTCGAACCAGATTTCGCCGCGCGGGTAGTGGCCGGGCGGCGTGGCCACCAGCCGCGATGCCGAGAGCCCTGTCAGCGTCTTGCCGCAGCCGGTCTCGCCGACGATCCCCATCACTACCCCGCGGTGGAGCGCCAGGTTGATGCCATTGAGGACGTGCACCGTGCCCTCGAAGACCTTGATGTCCAGGACCAGATCGCGGATGTGGAGCAGCGGTTCTTGGGTCATCGGCGTCACCGTTTTGCGCGTGGGTCAAGGACATCGCGCAGCCCATCGCCCAGCAGGTTGAAGCCGAACACGGTGAGAAACAGCGCCGTGCCAGGGAAGATCGGATACCACCAGTATTGCGGCACATAGCTGCGGGCCGCGCTGAAGATCGTTCCCCACTCAGGAGTCGGCGGCCGCGCGCCCACCCCCACGAAGCCGAGCGCCGCGGCGGTCAAAATCGCGAAGCCCATGTCCAACGACATCTTCACGATGATCGGCGATGTGATGTTGGGTAGGATGTGCGTGAAGATGATGCGCCGGTTGCTGGCGCCTGCGGCGCGCGCGGCCTGTACGTAAAGATCGTGCTTGCGAGACGAGACCTCTGCCTGCACCAGGCGACAGTAGCCCGGCCACCAGACCAACGAGATGGCCAGCATCATGTTCTGGATGCTGGGTCCCAGCGCGGCCGCGATCGCGATCGCCAGGATCAGGCTGGGCACGGTCAAGAAGACATCGGTGATGCGCATGATGACTTCGTTGACCAGGCCGCCGAAATAGCCCGCCAGCGCGCCGAGCAAGATTCCGATCGTCGCTGCGCTGAGCAGCACCATGACGCCCACCGACAGCGAGACGCGCGACCCGATCACGACCAGCGTGAAGAGATCGCGGCCGAGCTCGTCGGTGCCGAAGAGATGCGCCGCGCTGGGTCCCTGGAAGCGTTCTTTCAGGCGCACCGCGCCTTCGGCGTCCTGGGGATAGGGCACGAACAATGGGCCGGTCAACGCGACCAGAAAAATGAACAGAATGATCGCCAGCCCCACCAGCGAGAGCTTGCTCTGGCGAAAGCGGTAGAAGCCGCGACGCCAGTTCTCGATGCGACTCTCGTTGCGCTCACGCCAGCGCGCCAGGCGCCCCGAAACAGACATCGTCATGTGTAGCGAATCCGTGGATCAAACAGGCCGTAGAGCAGGTCAACCGTCAAATTGACGAGCATGAAGGTGACGCCGATGATCAGCGTCACGCCCATGATCGGCTGAAAATCGAGCGAGATGATGGAGGTCGTGGCGTATAGGCCGATGCCCGGCCAGTCGAAGATCGTCTCCACCAGCACCGAACCGCTCAGCAGCCAACCGAAATAGAGGCCGATCACGGTCAGCGTCGAGATGAATGCGTTCTTGAAGACGTACTTGAACAGGATCAGGCGCTCGGGCAGCCCGAGCGCACGCTCGGTCAGCACGTAGTCTTGCTGCAGCGCCTCCAGGACGCTGGCGCGCATCATGCGCGTGATGGTGGCGAGGGGCGAAAGAGAGAGCGCAAAGGCGGGCAAGATCATGTGCCGCAACACCGTGCCCAGGGCGTTCCAATCGCGCGCCAGCGCGGCGTCCAGGGTGAACATGCCGGTGACGGTGGGCGGAGGCGGTAGATCTTGATGCGCTCGGCCTCGGCCAGCGTCACCCACCCCTTCTCGATCAGCTCATTGGCTTTCGGGCTGTTGTAGGTCGGGTTCGACCAGTTGCCGTTCTGCGAACCGTGGTAGGCGGCATAGGCGATGTTGTCAGGGTCAGCATAGTTGGCCGTCTGGAAGACCGGGAAGAAGTCGGGGGTCGTCTTCGGGTCTTTGGTCAGCGCGACCATGTCGGGCCAGACGAGCATCTTGATGTCCAGGTCAATGTTCAGCTTCTTCAAGCTATCCAACAGGATCAACCCGAACTTGCGCTCGATCTCCAGGCCGGTGACGTAGATGTAGGTCAGCTTGATGCCGCCATTGGGGTACTTGGACTTGGCCAGCCACTCCTTGGCCTTGTTCAGATCCATGCGGGGGACTGCGAGCTTGGGATCGGCGCCCAGGATGCCGGGTGGCAGCGGAGTACTGTACGACCAGCCGGCCGCCACCCGCTCGGCCCGGCTTAACGCGCTGGCTGGCTCCGGCGCGGGCGGTGGCTGGCCCGTGGCCGTGCGATAGGCCGCGGCCAGCGCCGCCTCCACCGCATTCCAACTCGCGTAGCGGCGGCCGGCGCAACCCGCGCCGCGGCCAACGCCTGCCCGCCCTGGTGCGCCCGCCGCAACTCGTCCAGCGTCTTGCCCTGTACCAGCGGCCGTCCCGTCACCATCTCGCCCAGGATGCAGCCCAGCGCGTAGACGTCGGCCTGCACCGTCACGTCCGTGCCCGCCCACTGCTCCGGCGCCATGTAGAGGGGTGTGCCCACAATAGCACCCACACGCGTCAGGCGAGAGGCCGCGGTCGCGAGATCGGTTGCAGTCGCGGTCGGCAACTGTTCGGCCCGTAAGCCCTTCACCAGCCCGAAGTCTGTGACGCGCACGCGGTTGATCGCGGCGTTGCTCAGCCGATCCGCGCCCACCAGCACGTTCTCTGGCTTCAGGTCGCGGTGCACGAAGCCGGGGATGACTGCGACCGCATGGCTCATGCCACGCGCGATCTGCAGGGCGATCAGCAGCGCCTGCTCGACGGGCAGCGGCCGGCCGGGGGCCAGCCACGAACGTAGCGAGGCATCGCGGCGGCCCTCCTGTTTCGCGATTAGCTCCAAGGCCAGGTAGACCTCCGGCCGCGGACTGTCCTGGAACACCCGGTAGCAGCGCACGATGTGAGGGTGCTTGCCCAGGCGCACCCAGGTCTCGCCTTCTTGCAGGAAGCGGTCGCGCGCCGAGCGGTCGGGCAGGAACTCAGGGCGGAAAGTCTTGAGCGCGACGGCGCGCTGCTCCTGGTGGTCGAAGCAGAGGTAGACGATGCCCATGCCGCCCAGGAGGGGCGCGCCGGCGACTTCGTAGCGGCCGGCGATGCGGGCGCCGCAGGGGTAGAATGGCATGAGGGCCTCCTTTTGCTCAAGAGGAGCCCGACATAGGCGCTTCGGCGTGCTTCGACTCCGCACGGCAAACGACGCCGTGCTCCGCTCAGCATGCCTCAGCTTTCTTCACTGCGTAAGTCCTGTCACTTATCAACGCGCTGGGGTTTCCCGTCGTTGGCGCCGGCCAAAGACGCAGAGCAGACCATACAGGCTCTCGACGGTGATGCGGTGCTGTTGCCAGAAGGACTTGGCGGCCGGGGTATGAAACGCCTCAAAGTCGTTGGCCAGGACGATGTCCGGTCTGGCGATCACAGCCGAGGCGAAGATGGGCGCATCGGTCGGATCGTTGCAAGCAGAGGATACTGCCGCGATCTCGGCCGGCGTCGGCCGTCGCGTGAATTGGCCGGCGAAAGGCTTCAGAAGGGATACCATTCTGCCGCGCTGAGCTGCAAAGCGATCGTCTATCACTTCTTCCAGTTCGTCAACAATGCTCTGGCCGATGACCATGCCGAACGCACCCGTCTGGTAGAGCTCCAGGACTTCGCCGGCCAGCGACAGCGCACCGTAGCGAGTGCGCGGGTAAACGATCATCGCAATCAGCACGCCGGTATCGGGAAAAACCAGCAGCTTTCCACTCATGTCCGCTCCTGCGGGCCGACGTGTGCTCGCACGGTTTGCTCATAACGTTCCTGCCAGATGCGGCGTCGCACGGCGCGGGCGTGTTGTAGTAACTCCTCCTCGCTCAGATCGGCTGCTTCGGCCGCGGGCGCCAGGAACGCGCTCAACTCCTGTAATGGCAGCCGCTCCGGTGGTTCAGCCTGAGCCTGGGCATATTTCTCCAACGCTTCGACGGTTAATGTGTTGAGCGAGATCGAACGCCTGGCCGCCAACGTGTCCAGCTTGCCGTGCAGGTCGGGGGAAACGCGAATCGTGATTCGCCTGACTAACATACGGACCTCCATTTCGCCGTTCTGGATAGCAGCATAATAGCAGCACGCAGGGGGCTTGTCAAACGGCGCTTTTCGCCTCAATGACAGGAGTTGCGCAGTCAACCCGATTTTGGGCCACGAATATCACGAATTGACACGAAAAGGCTTAAGAATTCGTGGCTGCTCCTGTCTATGCTGCGCAGGTCCTGTCAATAACAGGAGTTACGCAGTGCCGTGCGGAGTAGCCACGAATTGCACGAATTTCACGAATTCAGCCGCCTGGTCAACCCATTTTCGTGTCAATTCGTGTCATTCGTGGCTGGTTTTCGGCGCCACTGCGTA
>VGOD01000348.1 GCA_016876015.1 Chloroflexota bacterium | reverse complement strand
CGGGTCACAGTGGCCGTTGTTATTGGCGTCGGTGCAGACCAGGCCCTGTACCGTCGCCTGCTGGGGCGTGGGGGTTGGGCCCGCGATGGTCGGCGTCGGCGTGATGGTGGCCGTCGGTGTGTGCGTTGGCGTGTTGGTCGGCGTCTCAGTCGCGGTCGGCGTGGCGGTGGCGGGAGGCGCGACCTGCACCCCGAAGTTGGCGAGCTGGCTGGCGTTCGGCTGCAAAGTGAAGCTGACCTGCGCCGGGCTGGTGGTCACGTAGCCCGGCGGGATGGCGGCGCGCAGCTCGTAGCTGCCGGGCAGGAAGCTCTCGTCGAAGATGTACCAACCATCGGTCCCCACGGAGCGGATCGTGGCCAGCAGCCCGCCGTTTTGCCAGAGGCTCAGCCGGACCCTGGCTACGCCCGTTTGCTCGCTGATCTGGCGAAAACCGTCGCCGTTGCTGTCCAGGAAGACCCAGCCGAAGACCTTGAGGACCACCGTGTGGGCTTCGGTGTCGGCGCTGGTCAGGAAGTTGGCGTCGCCCGCATAGGTGGCGGTGAGGGTCTTGACGCCTTCGCTGGCGGACGGCAGGTTACAGGCGCCGGCGCTGACGGGGGCGGTGCAGGCGTTGGCGCCATCGCTGATGGTGACGTTGCCGGTGGGCGTGCCTGCGCCCGGCGCATCCACCGTCACGGTCCAGTTGACGGTGTAGGGCGGCCAGCTCACGAAGGACGGGTCGGGCGCATCACCGGTGATCGTCGTCGTGGTATTCGCTTTGTTGACCGTGTGCGCCTCGGTGTCGGCGCTGCCGTTGTAGTTGGCATCGCCGCTGTAGGTAGCGGTGAGGGTCTTGGCGCCGGCGCTGGTCGAGGTCAGGTTGCACGTGCCCGCGACGACGGCTGCCGTGCAGGAATCCGCGCCATCGCTGACCGTCACGTCGCCGGTGGGCGCCGGTAGGGTCAGTGCGTGCACCCGCGCCAGCCAGCGGTCGGGGTCAATCTGTGCGGGTCGGCCAGCCAGCGCCAGGTTATCATCATTGGCGGCCACCACCGTCCAGGTGACGGCATAGGGTTGGCCCACCACCGAGGGATCGGGCGTGTCGCCGGTGATGGTCGTGGTGGTGTCGCGCTTGTTCACCTGGTGCGCTTCGGTGTCGGCGCTGCCGTTGTAGTTGCTGTCCCCCGTGTAGGTGGCGGTGAGGGTCTTGGCGCCGCCCGTGGTCGAGGTCAGGTTACACGTGCCCACGGTCACGGCCGCGCTGCACGAGTCCGTGCCGTCGCTGACCGTGACGTCGCCGGTGGGCGCGGCCGGGCCGCCCGGCGTTTCAGGCGCGACCGTGAAATTCACCGTGTAGGACTGACCCGTCACGGTGGGATCGGGCGCATCCGCGGTGATCGTGGTCGTCGTGGCCGGCTTGGGAGGCTTGCCGAATACATACATCGCACCTTGGTCGGGTTTAGAGCGTGTTTTGAAAGTAAAAACGAGGCCATCTTGCAGATTTGACAGTTTGAGGGTTTTCTCCTTGTTTTTGCGCAAATAGAGACGGTTTCTATTCTAAAGCATCTGCGAGCGGGCTGCTAACGCAAACAGGCGACATTTCTAATCATCTGTAGCCGCCAAAAGGAGGCGCCATCTACCGATTTGGTGTATCCTTCAGAAACTGCTTTTGACTTATCACCTGAAGGAATACTCTCATGGACATCAAAATTAGCTCTACCGCAACCCTGACGAACACCTGCTATGCACCCTTGGTTGCGCTTTTCGCCCATTACCAACAGCAGGATTTGTTCGCTCCCCTGCGTCAGGTGCAGATTCCGATGCGCCAGCGCGATTTCGAGCCGGCCGACAAGCTCACCCAGATTCTGCTCAGCATTCTGGCCGGCTGTGAAACGCTCTCGGAGGTCAATCCGCACCTGCGCCAAGAGCGGGTACTGGCCGCGACTTTGGGTCTACCGCGCGTGGCTGATCAATCCAGTCTATCGCGCACCCTGGATGCACTAACTCTAAAGAACATTGACGAGTTGCGTACCAGCCTGGGTCACATCTGGCAGCCGCTGAGTCGCGTGCGCATGCGCGACTGGCGCCGCTACCTGTGGCTGGACTTTGATTTGTCGGGCCTACCTTGCGGCCCGCAGGCTGAAGCCAGCCAGAAAGGGTACTTTGCCGGTAAAAAAATTTGTTTGACCGGGCGGGGCCGGGCGGGGTATAATGGCGCTACAGGAATCGGACTCATGTATTGAAACGGAGGGCTGGAAGATGGTGACAACGCCAGTTGTAGAGATCGAAGCGGCAGTGCTGCCCGCATTGGTGGATGCTGAAGTGCGCTATCGCATGGATATCTCATTTCGCGTCGCGATCACCCCACTGGTTGCTCGCCAGAATGCCAATGTCTATCTGCTGATGAATGTGGGCAACATGCTTTCCGCGGGCGAACCCGTGCTGTCATTGAGTGCGCAGCCGCACTGGAAGGTGCCGGTGTACTGCGCGTTTCCGGAGTTCGGGCGCCGCGAAAAGATCGGCGAGTTGGCGGTGGATGTCAACAGCGGCGCTATCTTGCTGGAGCAATCTTTTCCTTCTTCGCCCCGGGAGATCGAGCGGTATGCCGAAATCGCCTATGATTCGCTTGCAGCATCATCAACAAGCGCATAGCGCCAGTTGTCTCGCGGCGTGCGTGGTGATGGCGTTGGCCTATTGGCGGTTGGAACTGAGCGAAGTCGAGGTGCGCCGGATCATCCGGACGAAACCCTATGCGGGCACGCATCCGGTGAACCTGATCAACCTGGGCGAACTGGGCTTCGATGCCTGGCCCTACGAGGGTACCGAGTATGAGTTACGGCAGCGTGTTGTGAACGGGGAGCCAGTCATCGCGTTTTTGTGGACAGGCGCGCTCTCATATTGGGCTGATCGGCAGGGCGTGGACTACCTGCACACGGTAGTTGTTTCCGGTTGGGACGCTAATGTTGTTGTTGTACATGATCCTTCTCTGCCAGACGGCCCCACTGAGATCGCTTGGGCGGAGTTCAAGGATGCCTGGGGATACTCCCGGCAGATGATGGCTGTTGTCACACCCAAGCAATGATGTTGTTGCTCGTAGCGGGTGGGGCCGAGCCTTCAGTGCAGTCAAGCCGGATTATGTTTGGCAGCCCATGCACCTGCAAGCCGGTCATCCAGGGCTGTGTCGCTGTTTCGCGACGGGCTGTGCCTACCGTCGGGCACGGCCATGCGCGAGGCAGAGCTGGCGCGGGCTTCGACGTGAGCCTTCGGCGTGAGCTCAGTCGAACGCTCAGCCGAACGGTGGTGGCGGTGGTGCGGGGCGTTGGGACACGGTGACGCGGGGACACGGGGACGGGGGGACGCAGACACATGCGGTGCTTTTTCCCGTTGACGCTGACTGCGTACGCAGACCTGTCCTGAGCTGCATCCTGAGCAGAGCCTGCCCTGAGTGCGATCGAAGGGTCGAAGGATCAAATAAGGAAAGATCAGCGTTCACTTCGGCAAGCTCAGTACAAGCATCTGCGTGAATCTGCGTCCCCAAAGCCAGGCGGTCAGCCAGCCTATGGCCCAGGTCGGTAACCCTGACTTGGGCCGTTTTGTTTGACCAGGCGGGGCTGGGCGGGGTATAATGAAGCTGTGAGCGTCGGGCGTTCGGTGGAAGCGAAAGGCCGAAAGCAGCCATGAGCACCAGCGCTACCTCGTTTCACCTTGTTGGGCGATGTGGACAGCCCCCCTGACCTGGCCATGGAGCTGCATGCTGCAAAGCTGGCAAGCGGCTGCTGCCGAGGCGTTGATGAGCTTCGAAGACATCTGGCACGACATCTCTGGTCAGTTGCACGACATCTCTGGTCAGTTGGACAAAAATGGTGTACAATGATAGCCATGAACGAGTACACAGGTTATAGCATGTTGGTCCAGGCCCTGCTGGAACGGTTCGGTGAACGCGTACAGATGATCGTTCTCTTTGGCTCGCGCAGTCGCGGGGAAGCGCATCCAGACAGCGACCACGATATCTTTGTGGTCATTGAGGGTCTGTCACGCGACCCTCTGGCGCGCCAACGCGAGGTGATAGCGCCGCTGCTGCCACAGTTGCTGTGCTTGCCCGAGCGCATGTCCGTGATCGCCAAGACGCCGGAGGAACTGCACGGCGATCTCACCCCCCTGATGGTGGATGTCTGCGTAGACGGGATTGGCCTCTATGGACAGTCGTATTTCGAAGGCTTGCGCAACAAGGTCATACAGACTCTGGCTGCTGCCGGCCTGCAGCGCAGGCGCCTGGCTGGAAGCTGGATGTGGATGTTCCCATCCCTGCCCCAGGTAGAATGGGCAGTGACCTGGGAGGGCTACCGTGAGCACGTCTAGAGATGTAGGCTACCGGATTGCGCTTGCTGCGGGCTTTCTGGCCGAAAAGGACGGCCATACACGAGCGCCGATGCCAGGAGGCGATCAATGGGAAGCATTGGATTGATGGAACAGACACAGCAGTTTCTGAATTTAACCGTGCCTGGCAACCAGGATTTAGATGCGAAGGTGCGCCAACTGATCGAAGCCGAGCATCTGCGAAAGTTGGCGCAGTATCGGCGCACGGATCTGGCCCTGGCGCGTAAGTACGGCATGAATTTTGAGGAGTTCTTAGGTCGCCGCATTCCACGCCAGGAGAATTACAGTTGGGAAGTGGAACAAGATGCGATGGCCTGGGAGAGTGCGATCGGTGGTATCGTCACCCTGGAACGCCAATTGCGAGAACTGCGCGGCTTAAATGGCTGACGAATTGCGCAAGCTCCGCCGCGAGGCCGAAGAGGCTGCGGACCGTTTCTGGTTCATCGGCGCGCTCGAAGAGATGGAGCGCACCGATATCACTTTGTCCATCCGTATGGGGCTGTCGAGAGACATGAACCGTTACCCCAGGGACTGGAACCCGAACCGATCCACCGGTTTTTGGCTCGCGTCGAAGACCTTCTGCTCAAAT
>VGOD01000347.1 GCA_016876015.1 Chloroflexota bacterium | reverse complement strand
GCCTTGGCGCTGGCGGCGCGCCTGCAGCGTCCGCGCTTAGTGCGGGGGCCAGGTGGCCGGCCGCCGACCTACACGGATCGCAGTATTCTGCTGATGGCCGTCGTCCAAACCGGGTGGCGGATGCCCTATGCTGATATTGTCGATCTGGTGGCCATGGACGAGGCGCTGGCCTTGGCGTTGGATTTCACCAAGCGCGGCCCGGATGGCCGGGTCCAAACCATCTCGCAAGGTCAGTACTGGGAGCGGCGAGCCGCCCTGGGCATCCTGCCCTTCTTGTTCTTCTTTCTGGGCCTGGTGGCCCAGTTGATCCGCTTGGGGGTGGTCATGGGCCGGGAATTGATCGTCGATTCGACCCGCCTCCAAGCCTGGCGCCATGCCGACCCCGGTGCGGCCTGGCGCAAGTATGCGGGTAAGGCCGCTCTGTTCGGTTACAAAGTGCATACGGTCCTGTGTCATCACGCCGATCTACCCGTGTTCGTCGTCGTCACTCCGGCCAATGTCCATGATGGCTTGGTGGGCTTCCTCATTGTGTTGGCCGCCGTCGTGCTCTACGGCTTGCGCGTTGCGGTGGTCTATGCCGATGCGGCCTATTTCGATGGTCGTATGCTCGGCCTGATCCACGATTGGCTGGGCGCCACGCCCGCCGTGGACTACAACTTGCGTCGCCAAGGCAAACGCAAGCTGGCCACCCCGTTCTTTCTCCGGCAATGGCGCCACTACGTGCTCGGGCCGCGCGCAGCCATTGAGCGCCATTTTGCTTGGTTGAAACGCTATTTCGGCCTGAAGTACTTCCAGTGCTATACCTTCATCCGGGTCAGCCAGTTCGTGCTGCTCACTTACATCGTCGCGGTCGCCGTCGCACTGGCCGCTCAACGCTATCAGCGACCCGATCTCGTCCGTAGTCGCTCTTCCGTCCTGGCCCATGCTAGACCCTGATTTGAGTTTCCGAACGCTCTCGCGCAACCCAAAACGCGTTCGGCGGCGTTTGACGTTCTGGCCGTTTTGGGCTATACTGTCGCCTCCTGACCTTTTGGCCGGTCGGGCAGCACCCTCATCGAAGAGCTCAGGAGATCAATGGCCGATCACAACGCTGTACCTGCTCCGGTTCCTGCGGACCCGAACTGGCTCGGTCGGAGACCGGCCAGGCCGGGAAGGGGCGTTCGCCGCAGCCAGATCAATAGGTTGATCCGGGTGCTGTTGTGCCTATCCTCCGTGCCACTCATCTTCGCTGTGTTTGTCTCAATCCCGCTGGTCAAGCCCAGCCACATTTCTACACTCTCAAAGGAGAAGAGCCCATGAAGAAGTTGTTCCCTCTCGTCAGCGTGCTCGTCGTTCTGAGCATGCTCCTGTCGGCCTGTGCGGCGCCGACGCCGACGCCTGCGCCGCCCACCAAGGCCCCGGCCGTCGCGCCAACGAAAGCGCCGGAGCCAACCAAGGCCCCCGAACCGACCAAGGCCCCGGCCGCGGCGCCCACCCAGGCGCCCGCGCCAACGAAAGCGCCAGAACCGACCAAGGCGCCTGCCGCGCCCACCGCGACCGCCGCGCCCAGGCCGACCCCACCGCCGGGCCGCGTGGTGGTCGAGTTCTGGTTCGGGTTGGGCAAGCCGTTGGGCGACGTGCTTGAAGCCGTCGTGATGGACTTCAACAAGTCGCAAGACAAGTACTATGTGGATCCGATCTACAAGGGCGGCTACGCCGACACGATGAACGCGGCGATCGCGGCGTTCCGCGCCGGCAAGGCTCCGCACATCGTCCAGATGTTCGAGGTTGGCACTGCGACGATGATGGCGGCCAAGGGCGCGATCAAGCCGGTATATCAGTTGGCCAAAGAGACCGGCTGGAATCTCGACCCCAGCATCTACATCCCGGCCGTGCGCGGCTACTACAGCGAGGGCGAGAACATGATCTCGATGCCGCTGAATAGCTCGACGCCCATGCTGTACTTCAACATTGACGCCTTCAAGAAGGCGGGCCTGGATCCCGCCAAGCCACCCAAGACCTGGGCCGAGGTGCGCGCGGCCGCCAAGAAGCTGGTGGACAGCGGCGCGACCAAGTGCGGCATGACCTTCGAATGGCCAACCTGGACGCAACTGGAAAACTTCTCCGCGATCCACAACGTCCCGCTGGCAACCAAGTCCAATGGCATGTTGGGGATGGATGCGGAGCTCAAGTTCAATAGCGACCTGCACGTTCGCCATCTGCAGACCTTGATGGATATGCAGAAGGAAGGCTCGTTCAAATACGGCGGCCGCGACGGCGCTGCGACGGTGCTCTTCCCCTCGGGCGAGTGCGGGATCATCATGGCCTCTTCGGCCGCCCGCGCCCGCATCCAGCGCGAATCACAGTTCGCATGGGATGTGACCTTCCTGCCGTACTATGACGATGTGCCGGGCGCGCCGATCAACTCGATCATCGGCGGCGCCAGCCTGTGGGTGATGAACTCGCCGGGCCGCACAGCCGATGAGTACAAGGCCGTCGCTGAGTTCTTCAAGTATATCAGCAAGCCCGAGGTGGATGCTCGCTGGCACCAGGAAACCGGCTATGTGCCGATCACCCACGGTGGCAATGACAAGACCAAAGCCGATGGCTTCTACCAGAAGAACCCGGGCGCCGGTCTGCCCTATCAGCAGTTGACGCGCTCCAAGCCCACCGAGAACTCGTTGGGGTTGCGGCTGGGCAACATGCCGGAAATCCGTATCATCGTCTACGAGGAATGGGAGAAGGCCTTCCAGGGCCAGCAGACCGCCAAGCAGGCGATGGATAACGCGGTGAAGCGCGGAAACGAAGTGCTGCGCAACTTCGAGAAGACGTACAAGTAAGATGAAACCCTAAGGGTCTGCGAGACCCTTAGGGTTTTACTTGTCGTACAAGGAGCACGATGCAACGCCGAGTCATCTTTCCCAACCGCCTCTTACCCTACCTGTTGCTCCTGCCGCAGCTTGCAATCACGACCATTTTCTTTTTCTGGCCTGCCAGTCAGGCGATCTACCAGTCTTTGCTGCGCCAGGATCCATTCGGGCTGCGCACCAAATTCGTCTTCCTTCAGAACTTCCAGTCCGTACTCAGTGATCCGCTTTACATCGAAGCAATCCAGGTCACCGCGATCTTTTCCGTCTCCGTCACGCTCTTCGTCATGACGTTGGCGCTGCTCTTTGCCGTGATGGCCGATCGGCAAATCAGAGGCGCGCAGGCCTACAAAACCCTCTTGCTGTGGCCCTATGCGCTGGCCCCGGCGGTGGCGGCGGTGCTGTGGGGGTTTATCTTTCATCCCTCCATCGGCATCTTGGGCAAATTGCTCAATGGTCTGGGTTTGCGGTGGGACTATCAGCTCAATGGGCTGCACGCGCTGGTGCTCATCGTCGTGGCGTCTTCGTGGAAGCAGATCGCCCACAACTTCCTCTTTTTCCTGGCCGGCCTGCAATCGGTCCCGCCGGCGATCGTCGAGGCGGCGATGATAGACGGCGCCAGCGCCTGGAAGTTGTTCCGCAAGATCCTCTTCCCCTTGATCTCGCCCACGACCTTCTATCTGATGACCATCAATATGGTCTTTGCGTTCTTCGAGACCTTCGGTGTGATCCACGCGCTCACGCACGGCGGGCCGGGCCGCGCCACGACGACGCTGATGTATAAGGTCTACATGGATGGCTACGTCAATCTGAACCTGGGCGAGTCGGCCGCGCAGTCGGTCATCTTGATGGCCATTGTGAGCGCGCTCGTCTGGTTGCAGTTCCGCTCGATGGAAGGCAAGGTGCATTACGCATGACCGCCAAGCCAGTACGCAACCTTCCGGTGCATCTGATCCTGATCGTCGCCGTGATCATCTTCGCGTTCCCGGTCTACCTGGCGCTCATCGGCTCCACCTGGGATGCCGCGCGCATCGGCCGCGGGCAAATGCCCCTCACGCCTGGCCCACGCCTGGTCGAGAACTACACCAACGCGCTGACGAGCGCGCGGGGCGGCCGCATCATCGGCTACCCTGTACAGGTCTTCCTCTGGAACAGCGCCAAGATGGCGGTCGCGATCGCGGTCGGTAAGATCATCATCTCGATCCTGTCGGCGTATGCAATCGCGTTCTTCCGGTTTCCGCTGCGCACCTTCTTCTTCGGGATGATCTTCCTCACGCTGATGCTTCCGATCGAGGTGCGCATCGCCCCCACCTACAAGGTAATGAGCGATCTGGGGCTGATCAATACCTTTGCCGGGCTGACCGTGCCGTTGATGGCGTCGGCCACGGGGACCCTTTTGTTCCGACAGTTCTTCCTGACGATCCCGGATGAATACGTCGAGGCCGCGAAGGTGGATGGCGCCGGCCCGCTGCGTTTCTTCTGGAGCATCGCGCTGCCCTTGTCGCGCACCAACATCGCCGCGCTCTTCGTCATCCTGTTCATCTACGGCTGGAACCAATACTTGTGGCCCCTCCTCATCACCACCAGCCGCGAGATGGAGACCATCGTCATCGGCATCGTCAAGATGATGGGCACCGGCGAAGCGCAGACCGACTGGAACCTCATCATGGCCAGCACGGTGCTGGCGCTCGTGCCGCCTGTGCTGGTAGTGATCCTGATGCAGCAGTGGTTTGTCAAGGGTCTGGTGCAGACGGAAAAGTAGCCCACCAGGAGCTATAGCATCCTGGCTATCAGAGGCAAGCCTGCTTCAGCAGGCTGACAGGTGGGTCCGCAGCCCATCCGCATCAAGCTAAGGACGTTCTGGTCTCATCGCGCGCTTGTAAGCCATCCACGCAGCGGTGCTGCGTTCTTTTACGTCAGAAACAAGTTGACGTATAATGGCGGCAGTTCAGGCAGCTAAGACCGTCCGGCCACTGGTGCGTCAGCGCCCGTGTGTTAGCCTGGTTCCGATGCCGCGTGGTTCGTACACTGGTGGACCGCAAGGTACCCCGTTTGGTAGGCTACAGAGCAGCAGCGGCATCGGGCCTGAACGTTTGCATCA
>VGOD01000346.1 GCA_016876015.1 Chloroflexota bacterium | reverse complement strand
AAACACGCCCTGGGCCTGCTGTTGGCCGGCGAGACCCCCAGCCCACGCCTCTTCGCCGCGGCCGACTATCTGCTGACCTTCCCATTGGTGGCGTTCCGCTCATCGCCATCCGAAGAGGCGCTGCTGAACGCGACCGCGCTGGCGCTCTGCGGCTATCTGTGCGATGGCCAGCATCCCGAAGCCAGCCTGTGGCGGCTGACCGGCTGCGCCCGGTTGGCGAACGAAGCCCATCTCCGCCGCGCCGCGCTCGAAGACCGGATGCTGGCCGATTGCCTGCTGGCGGTCTGCCGCGTGGCCGACGAGCTGGATCTGCCGATCCTGGCCGACCTGCTCACCCTGCGCGAACGGATGTGGGGCCGGCTGCTTGATCACGGCCGGGCCGAGCGGCTGCACGTGCCGGAAGCTGAGTATCCGCAGCACATGCGCGCGCCCATCCCCGCCGGGCAGATCGGCGCGCAGATGCGCGACCGGGCGTGGCAATATCGGACGCAGTCGCCGGACGAGACCCTCACGGCGGATCTTGCCGACGCCGACGCCACCTGCCGCAACCTGATCACCCTGCGCGCCCACATGCTCGTGCGCCACCAATTCGGCAGCGACGTGGACTGGCACGCGCAATTCTTCGCCGACATCGAGTCTACCGTCAGCCTCAACTTCCAGCCGTTCATCCGCAACCTGGCGACCGCCTATCACGAGACCGGCGACCCGAAATATGCCGAGCACGCGGCCCGGCTGATGTGGTCATGGTATCGGCAATGTCCTGAGCCACGGCTACCACGCGTTCCCGACGCTGGCGATCACCGCGGTCGTGCGGACGGCGCAGGCGCGGGGCGTCGCGCTGCCGGAGGATTTCGTGCGGCTGGTCGAGAAGGCGCACGAGATGTACCTCTACGCGGCCCAGCCCGACCACATCCTGCCGATGTTCAACGACTGCAGCCCGCAGCCGACCGACCCGGCGCCCTATCTGCGCGGGGCCGCGCAGATGTTCCCGCGCGCCGATTTCCTTTGGGGCGCCAGCCACGGCCAGCCCGCCCTGGGGCCGGTCCAGGGGAAGGGGCCGCGCCCGATCACGCCTCGCACGCGTGGCCCGCGGCCGGCTACTATGTGATGCGCGACCAATGGGGGCCAGACGGCCAGTTCCTCTTCTTCGACGGCGCGGCGTGGGGCGCATCGCACCAGCACGAGGACAAGCTCACCTTCACCCTCTACGCCGGCGGCCGGCTGCTCATCGGCGACCCGAACATCTACTCCTACTCGCCGACCGAACTGACCCACTACTTCAAGGCCTCCCGCAGCCACAACGTCGTGATGGTGGATGGCCGCGGCCAGGCGCGGCGCTTCCGGCCCGAATCGCACCTGAGCACGTTGGGCCGCAACGAGTGGGTCAGCCAGCCGGAATTCGACTTCGTCAGCAGCGAGTATCTCGAAGGCTTCGCGGCCGATCCCTTCCCCGGCCGCGGGGATGCGTCGGAGGTGGACATGGGCATTCGCCACAGGCGGGCGATACTTTATGTCAAACCTATAGGGGCAGGTCTTGAACCTGCTCAGGGGGGCGACCGCAAGGGATCGCCCCTACCCGGCTATTGGATCCTCTGCGACCTGTTGACGAGCCAGGATGCCGAGCCGCACACCCTCGAGCAGATCTTCCACCTGGCCCCGATCGAGCAGCCCGGCGCGGCCGAGCCGCTGCGCCCCGGCGAGGTGGCCGTCTCCCCGGCGACCATCGTGACGCACGAACCCGGCCTCGGCAACCTGGCGCTCCTGCCGGTGGACCCGACCGGGCTGGACGTGCGGGCGCAGAAGGGCGAGACCTCGCCGGCGGTCGGCTGGTACGGCGTCTACGGTGAGTTCCCGGCCTGGGATGTCACGCTCCAGCGCCGCACGCCCCTGCCGGCGCGCCTGGACGCGGTGCACTTCCCGCTGCGGCCCGGCGAGACCGCCTATCCCACCGTCACCCGCCTCCGCGCCGATGCGCAGGTCACTGCCTTCCGCATCCAGGGCGCGGGGGTGGATGATACGTTCATCCTGTGCGAGGAGGGCGCCGGGCCGGTGACGGTGGCGGGGGTCACGTGCGCGGGGCGGGCGGTGCTGGCGCGGCGGCAACCAAAGCTCCAGGTGTTAACAGTGGAGGCGTTGTGATCTCATTGAACGGAGTGAGTATGGAAGGCTTGGTTCGGGCTTGGGTTGTCGAGATTCTCCAACAGCGTAAGCCCCTGCTGGCGATAGCCATCCGACAGAGAGCAAAGTTCGAGGGATGGCTCAAATTCGAATTGGCCGCGGCAGCCGAAAGACATGGTGCGCAGTCGGTGGAAGTGGAATCTGGGACTGATGATTTCGCTTCTACAGGGGAGCGATCCGATGTAAGTTTTCATTTGAATGGGGTTCGCTGTGATGTGGAGTTAAAGACACCCAACACGAACTGGCGTATGCCAGGGGTAGATAATAAGCACCGACCTATCACAAAGAACATTGGGGGAATTGTTTCAGATGCCCAGAAGCTACGCCGTTCCTCCGGTTCAGGCATAGTCGCTTTCGTCCTCTTTCCTGTGCCTCCCCAGGACAACCGGTGGGTTGAGTATCTCCAGCGCATTTCTACGGAGTTGGAGACGCCGTTGGACACCCAGAGGCACTGTCAGCGCCTCTCGATCCCGCTTGGGGATCATGCAACTGCCGACTTGGTCGTTTGTGCTTTCCCAGTGCAGCGTCTCGCGACCTGATTGCCGAGATCCATCTGACTGTTCGATCAGAAGTGAGGTATCACATGAAAATCATTGACGTATCCGTCGAAACCTTCACCTACACATCCCACATCGTCCGTGATTCCGAAGGCCACACCCACCCCGGCCCGGCGCACGACGCCACGCAGACCCTCCTCCGCATCGTCAGCGACGAGGGGGTCGAGGGCTACAGCTTCGGCGCGGGCCGCGGGCCGATCGAGCGCATCGTCAAGCCGATCCTGCTCGGCCAGGATCCGTTCTACCGGGAGCGCATCTGGCAGCAGCTCCGGGAGCGGCAGCGGCTCAACCTGGCGACGCTGTACGACGGCGTGCTGGCCCACATGGACATGGCGCTGTGGGATCTCGCCGGCCGCGCCCTGGGCCAGCCGGTGCATAAGCTGCTGGGCGGCTTCCGAGACAAGGTGCGGGCCTACGCCAGCACGATGTGCGGCGACGACCTGCCGGGCGGGCTGGATACGCCGGAAGCCTACGCCCGCTTTGCGCGTCAGTGCCAGGCGGCCGGCTATACTGCGTTCAAGCTGCACACCTGGCAGCCGCCCATCCCCGGCGCGCCCGACGTGAAGCGCGACCTGGCGGCGTGCGCGGCCGTGCGCGAGGCGGTCGGGCCGGAGATGGCGCTGATGCTCGATCCGTTCCACTTCTACAGCCGCGAGGAGGCGCTGGCGCTCGGCCGCGGGCTGGAGAAGCTGGACTTCCTCTGGATGGAGGAGCCGATGGACGAGCACTCCACCTCCTCCTATGTCTGGCTGACCGAACAGCTCGACCTGCCGATCTGCGGGCCGGAGACCGCCGAAGGGAAAATGCAGACCCGCGCCGAGTGGATCGTGCGGGGCGCGGCCGACATCAGCCGGGGCGGCGTGGGCGACCTGGGCGGCATCACCCCGCTGATGAAGGCCGTCCACCTGGCCGAGGCGTTCGGCATGAGCCTGGAGGTACACGGCGGCGGGCCGGGCAACCTCCACGCGCTGTGCGCGATGGGCATCCCCGGCGCGTACTACGAGCGCGGCCTGCTGCACCCGTTCGTGGATTACGAGCAGCCCGCCCCCTGGCTGCACGCCATCGCCGACCCGATGGATGCCGAGGGGTGTGTCCATGTCTCGCAGCAGCCGGGGTTGGGGTGGGAGATCAATTTCGAGTATATCCGGGAGCATCGGGTGAAGGAGTGATGTCACCACGAAGGCGCAAAGACACGAAGTCCACGAAAGGATGGGAGGGCCTTTGTGTCTTCGGGTCTTTGTGGTAAGATCGGTGATGCTATCAGCTAAGGGCTCGTAAAAATATAACTTCCCGCACTCTGTCGGCCCACACTGGGCAAACGCGGGAACTTATTCTTTTACGAACCCTAAGTAAACGAGGTATCCTCTCAACAATCCGGGGGAACGGCGGTCGCAGACCGCCTTCGAGCTTGCTCAAAGGGGGCCTGTGACCCCATAGGCATCAAGCTAAGCTGGATCAAATACCCCATCGCCTGCATCTGACGAAACATGGGGGCCATCTCAGCCGTAGTACCCTTCACGGGATTGGGGGGCAAGAAGTCAGGATAGTTCTCGTCGAAGACATCGTTATTACCCGGACGCCCTTGCCAGTAGGCAACCAGGTGCAAAATACCGGGGTAAGGGATAGGGATCAAGTAACTGGGATACTCGACGAATCGCTTCGTACCGAAGTCTGCCTTATACAGTGGCAACCGCGCAAGCGTTTCAGACAACACGCCGAGTTTCTCGTTAGTTGAAGAATACTCGCCAACGCCGTTGTCGGTACGGAAGGCGATGATCGAGTCTCGGTAGCTTTCAGCCACCCGAATGCGCACTGTGGGCGACGACCATGTCATCCCCGTCTTGGCGCCTGAGGCAAAGTTGTGGGTAAGGCAGGTGGTTGTAGAACCTGCGCAACTGTCGAAATAGAACCCCAGGCGGACAGGGACCACTTTGTCGTTGGCGGAAATCGAGTACATGGTAAACCGGCCGCCGGTAGATGTCATCGCCACAAAGTCGGCGAACAGGAGTCCCGGATATTCGCCCTCGTGACGCTCACTGCGTCCGAAGAAGCCAGATTCCAGCACCACGCCGGGCAGAATCGGCAGCAGGGCTTCGCGAATGTTGGCCTTGGTGAACACCAGATCGGACGGAAACTTCACGTCCACGGGGACAGCCCCCCAGCGATTGTCCAGGGCCAGGTGTAGATCAAACCAGTTGCTCAGCAACGCAGCCACGGTCACG
>VGOD01000345.1 GCA_016876015.1 Chloroflexota bacterium | reverse complement strand
CAACCTTAACCTACGTATACCTACCTGACCTCTATTCAACATTATATCACATTTGCAAACGTCCGCTCGGTGCTGCGGAAGAAGACCAGCCCCGTAACGAGCACGGCCAGCGCGATCGCGACCGACACCACCGTCAGCGCACTGACCCCTGACCCCTGACTCCTGACCCCTGCCCCTTGCAGTAGCGCCCAACGGAACCCCTCCGTCACCACCGTCATCGGGTTCAGCCCCAGCAGCGGCCGCCAGCGTTCGGGGATCAGGCTCGTGCCGTAGATCACCGGCGTCAGGCCTGTCCTGAGTTCGTCGAAGGATACATCCAGATTTGCACCAGGAACGGGACCAGGTACTGCACGTCGCGGAAGCGCACGTTGAGCGCGGCCAGCCACAGGCCAAAGCCCAGGCTGGTCAGCATGGCCAGCAGCAGGAGCAACGGCAGCAGCAGGACCGCGGCCGTGGGTGCGATGCGGTAGAATGCCATCAGCCCGATCAGCACGACGAATGCCACGCCGAAATCCACCAGCCCCGAGAGCACGCCGCTCAGCGGGATGATCAGCCGCGGGAAATAGACCTTGGTGATCAGGTGGGCGCTGCCCACCAGGCTCTGCGAGGAGCGGGTCAGCGAGCCGGCGAAGTAGTTCCACGGCAACAGTGCGGTCATCGCGAAGAGCGGATAGGGCACGCCGCCGGACGGTACGCGCAGCAGCCCGCCGAACAGGACGCTGAAGACGACCATGCTGAGCAGCGGCTGCAGGACGATCCACGCGACCCCCAACGCGGTCTGCTTGTAGCGCACCTTGACGTCGCGCCAGACCAGGAAGAAGAGCAGCTCGCGGTACTGCCACAGCGCGGCCAGTTGCAGCGCGGCCAGCCCGCGCGTCGGCTCGATGACAATGGTCGGGACCTCATCCGCGCGCGCACGGAGGCCGGCGGATGCGGCTTCCCGGCCTGGTGGGGAGGCTACGATCGTCTCAGCGGTATCCATGAACGGGCTCTGTGATCAAGAGTTGTCTTTGGGGTGGTCATTCCCTCTCCATTGTGACTCTACCGGTTGACAAAGAACGCCTTATACGATATAATGATTTTAGAAAGGAGCATAAATGTACACTTTACTGAAACCGTTGCCGGTGCGCCAGGAACTCCTGAAAAGGGCAGTGACTATCTTCACGCCGCAGGACTTCCAGCGGATCTTCCGCGCCACCGGCTCTCAAACAAAGTACTTCCTGGAAGAATCCGCCAGAGGTGGGCTGTTCTTGCGGCTGAAAAAGGGTCTCTACGCCTTGCAAACCGACCCGCCGCCCGAGGAGGAGATCGCCAATCGCCTCTATCGTCCTTCCTACCTCTCATTCGAGTACGCGTTGGGGACGTACAACATCCTTCCCGAAATGGGCTACTCCGTCACCTCAGCGACCACCCTCCCTACACGTTCCTTCCAGATCGGAGAACGAACCTTTGCGTATCTCACGATCAAACGAGAAGCGTTCACCGGCTACGTCCCGGTCAAACGAGGAGGACGGACGGTCCTGATCGCAGAACCGGAAAAAGCCCTTGTTGACTATCTCTACTTCGTCTCGCTCGGCAAGAAACCAGAGAACGAACGCCTGAACACGGCCAACCTCGATAAAGATAAGGCACTGCAATATGCCAGCCTGTATTCTCGACCGGGTTTGAGCAAACTCCTGAAGGAGGTCTTGTGATCGCCAACGACGCCCTCAAGACACTGGCCACCAAACTGCCAATCGCGATCCAGATCGAGATTTCCCTCCGAGAGGGTCAAAAGAGCGGAGAGGCGATGACGATTATCTCCGACTTGGTCCCTGCCTATACCGTCGTCGCGCTGGCCCAAGAGCAACTGGTTGACGAGAAGATCCGGGCGCTTCTTTCCCGGCAGAAAGCCCGCGATTTCTACGACCTGTACTTCATCCTGCGAGCCAATCTACTCCCGGCGCACCGACGCGACGTGCTGTCGCAAGTGCTGGAAACGACAAGACAATCGAGAATTGACTTCGCAAAGGAGCTAAAGGAATTCCTGCCCCGAAGCCATTGGGCGATCATCCGGGATTTTCCTGCCCCCCTCGAACGGGAGATCGCAAGGCTGTTGTGACAAAGATGCCACGAGGCCTAAGGTAACGGCTGGTCTTCCGGCCAGTCCAGGCAACGCAACAAGCCCGGCTCAACTTCCTGGTAGCGCCAACCGCTCTCCCGGCAGATCATGATACCATCGGCGCCCAGTTCCGGCAAGCGATAGCCGTGGCGGCTCATCCACCCCCGCTGCCGCGCCGGCGCCCCCAACATCAATGGGCCGGGCCAAAGAGCCATAGCAATAGATCGAAGAAATGAATGCCGATGTTGGCGGCGATGCCGCCGGATTTCTCCAGAACCCCCTTCCACGATTGATGATACCAGTTCCCCCTGGCCGTGACGTAGGTCAGCGACACGTCATGTTGGCGCGTGCCCTGCTTCGCCTGGAGACGCTCACGGAGACTCAGCAGCCGGGGATGCAGGCGCAACTGAAGCACCGCATTGATCCGCCGCCCCGTCTCCTGTTCCAGCTCTTGCAACGGATCGAGGTTCCACGGATTGCTCACCAGCGGCTTCTCGCAGATCACATCTGCACCGACTCGCAACGCCAGCCGACAATGGGCATCGTGCAGGTAGTTGGGCGAACAGATGCTGACATAGTGCACGCGGTTCTCCTCTGGCCCCCGCCGCAACTTCTCCAGATGCCGGTCGAAGCGCTCGATGCTTCGACTCACTCAGCACAGGTCTCGGTGAAAAAGCGCGTGTCAAAGGAATACTGGTCCAGCAGACCCACCGAATCGTGCGGATCCACCGCGGCCACCAGGCGGTTGCCGGTATCCTTGATCGCCTTCAGATGCCGCGGTGCGATGTAACCTGCCACGCCAGTGATCGCGAAGTTCAGAGCCATAGCTGTTGTTTCACCGCGAAGGAGACGTCGCGCAACGCCCACAATTCGTCGGAACGTGGTCAGTCCTTCGACGGAGTTCACACTGAGCGTAGTCGAAGTGCTCAGGACAGGGGTAGTCGCCGCGGATGGCGATAGCAGACGTCATTCGGACCTGTATGTGGACAAGAACTGCGACACCGCTGCTAACACCATTTGAATGTCGGCGCGTATCTTCTCAATTTGTAGGGGCGCACCCTTGCGGTCGCCCCGGCGGGCAGGCGCAAGGCCATGCCCCTACCCCAAATTATTGAGAAGATACGTCGGCGCGTGGATCACCGGTAAGCGAGGAAGCGTGGATGCCTCCCTGCGTGTCATGGTGATGGTGTGGATACGTTGCGATGAATCGAAATTCCTCTTTATTATCCCAGCGCAACAGTGGGGCCTCTGCAAAAAGCTGGTAGCCGTAATCAATGTGACTGCGGTTGAAGTAGATGCGCACCTGGAAGCTCATCTTGCCGGCAAATTCCGCCCTGATCTTGAAGATGAACTGATCAGCAGCGAACTCCCGCGTCTCGATTTCAGCTATCCGTGTGCACAAGGGATGTGCCTGGAGCGCTGCGCTGAGCGCGCCTAGCAGAGATGGCAGCGACGTCACGATGTAACCTCACGGCGCATCCCAACCCAGCTTTCCAGCATCTCTTGAGATGCCTTCCACGCCAGCCAATCATCCTCTTCTTGCATAATAGCCCGGCCAAGAGCCTGGCGTTGGCCGGGTTCCAAGAGGCTGGTTTCTAACAAGGTGGAATGCTCGTGCAGATATTCACTGAAACGTTCAAAAGGCATGCCGTACTTGCGTTCGAAGCGGGCCACTTCCCGCTGCAACGCTGCGATCTGGCGCAGCACATAATTCCGCACCAGTTCACGTGCGGCCTGTTCCTCGGTGGCAAAGATCTGCCGCCGCACCAATGGCTCGACCGCGATTGCAAAGCCTGTGCTCATTGCAACACTCCTTCCGGTTCTTGTAATCTTCTTGTACTGCAGCCACTCTCCCAGCAGATCATAATACCATCGGCGTCCGGCTTTGGCAAACGACAGCCGTGGCGGCTCATCCACCCCCGCTGCCGCGCCGGCGCCCCCAACATCAACGCATAATCGGGCACGTCCCCGCGCACCACCGCGCCCGCGCCGATGAAGGCGTTGTGAAAAAGCGCGTGTCAAAGGAATACTGGTCCAGCAGACCCACCGAATCGTGCGGATCCACCGCGGCCACCAGGCGGTTGCCGGTGTCCTTGATCGCCTTCAGATGCCGCGGCGCGATGTAACCTGCCACGCCAGTGATCGCGAAGTTCAGAGCCATAGCTGTTGTTTCACCTCGAAGGAGACGTCGCGCAACGCCCACAATTCGTCGGAACGTTCGAACGTTGGAACGTAGCAACGAGCGCGTCGCGCAGCGTATCATGCCGTTGCTGGGCGCGGCCGATGCGATAGAGCTTGCTCAGATTCTCGACGCGGATGGCGAGGTCGGTCATCGTTAGCAGGTTCGAACGTTGGAACGTTCCAACGTTTCAACGTTTCAACGTGATATTTAGCATTAGGTTTGACCGGCACTTTGACAATCGCATAATTGGAATTTAGGGTTCGCCGCCACGCGGAAGTGCAGCAGCCGACCATCGCGCCAGCGCAGTTGGGCTGCATTGCAGCGGCGACAGGTCTCGGCCATGGCCTGTTGCTGTTCCGGGTAGCGGTACGGCTCGAAGGTGATCTCGATCTGTGCGGGTCCCCAGCTCACGCGGCCGGCTTTGCGATAGAGCAACTCGGTCGCGGTGTCCAGTTCCAGGCGTTGCCAAGTGGGCGCCAGATAATGCTCCCGCACCCAGTCGTGCAAACTGGCGAGCAGGACTTGCAGATCGAGCATGATCTGGTCTTTTGCCAGGTCCCGTTCTCGGCACTGGCTGGCGGTATCAATGGCGTCGCGCGCCGCCTAGCGGTCAGCCAGTTCTTGCGTTAACGCCGTGCCCCGCGCCTGATGTTGCGCCAACATCGCCTGGAGCC
>VGOD01000344.1 GCA_016876015.1 Chloroflexota bacterium | reverse complement strand
CATACCCCAAGTTTGCCCGATGTGCGGCAAATACGCAACTCCGCGCAATCGCCTTGCCGACGATCGGGCCGATGCCGCGTCAAGTTATCCTATTATTAAACAAGCTCTCACACACTGAACAACGCCGCGCCGCCCTCCGCGTTCGCGAACGCGGCGACGGTGCGCACCCCGTCCTCCAGTTCGGCCAGGGAACGCTTGAATTCGAGGTGTGGCCCATCGCCCTGGGCGATCAAGTGGAGCAGTTCATCGTGGATCATTCTAACTCCGGCGAATTTGACACTTGACAGACATGGGCAGACGTAGTACAATCGCATTGTAATCACAAAACCATTCGGTTTTTGACGCCCAGCGATAAGGTCGCCGATTGTGGCGGCCTGCCGCCCTGATACGTCGGGGGGCTAGCTGGACGGGTTTTTTTAGTAGGACGCGCCTGTTTCGAACGCAAAGCTGGCGTCGCCAGCCTCGTCACCCGCGAAGGTCAAACACGCTTGGATGGTCAAGCCTCACCCTCTCAGTCATGCCATCGTCGAAGCAGCCGGGCCCGTTGCAGGCGCTCGCGCAACGCCGGCCGTTTGCTGAACCGCCGGCTCACCGCCGGCCGCCCCTCGACCGTGAGCGGCCGGTCAAGGGTTTGCCATTCGTAGTATTGGTATTCGCTCATGGGTGGGGCCCTCTGTCAACGCGAGGATGCCTCGTAGTGGAACACCTCGGCTATTGGCTTTTCACTGTGAACGATCAAGCGGAGAAGATCGTCGCGGGCTATGATATTCCCTCAATTACGCAGCAACCTGGACAGAATGTGTCGCGCTTCCTTTGACTTGGCCGACCAGTCCTTTCCCTCGTTGCCTATGCGGAAATAGCGCGGATGACCACCCCACGCTTGTTGAAGCAATCGGTCGAGTCGAATTGCCTCATCAGGGGGTTCTGGACGATCGGCCTCCGGCCAGGATTTGTAGGAGTCCGGCGCTCCATCTGCCGCGGTGACCAGATGGACTATTCCGACATACCGCTGGTAGTGCTCCTCTCTCCGCGTGCAAGTGAAAGCGAAGAATTCCTCTTCTGGCCAGCCGCGCGCAAGCCAAAAAGCCAGGGGATCCAACGTCCCACGATGGCAGATAAGCGGACGCGAATCCGAGGAGCCCAGGGCGCGATCCAAAGCTTCTTCGAGGGCAATTTGCATCTCGACCATCACCCGCTGGAAGAGGCGTTCACGCGGGGAAATTCCCGTAAGCCGCGCGGTGAACGTCTGTGGCACGGCAACGAAGCGTCCTGCCCAGAGCGGATCGCGTTGTAGCTCGCTGAGCAGTGCTGATTTGCCACCGCCTGGCCCACCGGTGAGGACAACCACTGGGCGCTCAACCGGCGGTCTCATCGCACACGGCTTTCGCATGGAGCCATTGCTCATCGCTGGCGCAATAACCTGGTTCTACAGGGGGCGATTCCGACATTGGGAGCTCCGCAGCAGTCCACTGCTCGGCGGTGACCCCAACGTATTCCAGCGCGCCCAACAGCAGTGAGCGGGCATGCGCGTGAAGTCGGCGGCAGTCCACCAGCGGCGCGTCAAGGTCTTTGTCCAGCGGCCCGCTCCAGGCGCGACAGGCCCCACCGCACAGGTAACGCAGGGCACAGCGCCGGCATTGGCGGTTGGTGTCTACCGTGTGCTCCGACAAAGCTCGAAACGCGGGCGATTCGACAAGGCGCCTCAGCCCGCCGTCCTCGCCGATGTTCCCCATGAGCCACTCACCCCCACTGCGGGCATAGCACGGGAAGGCTTCACCCCCTGGCTCCACGTACAGATTTTGCCCCATCCCGCACGTCGCCGTCGGGCCGAAGCCGTAGGCGATGGCACCATCTACCCCCAGATATGCCCAGTGCGCCTCACGCGCGATTTCCAGTTCAGACCGGCGCGCTCGCCCCAGCGGCAGGATCGGCCGGAAGTGCACTCGCCGGATGCCCAGCTCACGCGCCAGCGCCCGCACCGACTCGCCCGGAGCGCCTACTGCGTCTTCGACGGAGAGGACTGCCGTGAGCGAGAGGTCAGCCTCGCAACCAGATGAGACCAGAGCCCGGAGGTTGGCGACCGTTCGATCATAGGCGCCCGTCCCGCGGCGGGCGTCGTGGCTGACCCGATCCCCGTCCAAGCTCACGCCGATCTGATCCACGCTTCGGCCCAGGCGCGCCAGCCATTCCGATGCCATCGGGAGCGCCAGGTTCGTCCGTAGCACGATGAGCAGCGGTTTGACTTCTGCTCGCAGGATGGCCAGGCTGCCGAGCAACCTGTCACATTCGGGGTGCGTCAGCGGCTCCCCGCCGGTGATGACAGTCTGCCGGAAGCCCAACTTCGCCGCCTCGCGGCACGAGATTACGATTTGCTTGACCGGCATGACTCCGGTATGAGACTGCTCAGGGCCGGCCGCGGCGTAACAGTGAGCACAGCGCAGGTTGCAGCCGAAGGTCACGTGCAGGTAGAGGTTGTTCGGGCAGCCTTTGGCAACTAATCGCCGTGCCAGGGCGGTCAGGCTCTCTTCCGCACGCTCACGCGACCGCGCCAGGCCCGTCTGTGCCAGCCGATGGGCGGCTTCCCCCGTCGGCTGGTTTGCTCCCAGCGCCACGGCAGCCAGGATCTGTTGTGCTTGCTGGGCCACCTGGCGCGGGTGCGGATCGCCGCGCATCAACATCAGCAGCGTGCCGCGGCGCAGGAGCGTGTCGCCGACCGGTTGGGCTACGATCGCACTCAGATTCTCCTCGGAGAAGACTTCCGCCTCGTGAATTGCCAATAATTGCCAACCAATTGCCAGGTCACGGGTTGGTTTCTTGTGACGCCGTAATGGTTCAGGAAATGGGCCGAGAATGGGCCACAAATGGCCTGCGCCCAGTGTCCCATATAGATGCCGATCCTATCTGCCGGTAGCCTCGCGGTCAATTGCCAAGAAATACCAAGCAATTGCCAGGTCACTTATGTGAGCATCGTGCCGTGCATGCATAGATGTCACCCTGGTCTGGCCAGGGTGGTCAATGGTTATCCAATGGTCATTCAATGGTCATTCGGGATGACCATTGAGGCCAGGATATAGTGCGTGTAGCGACCGGTGCCCTGCTGACGAAGAAGTCCTCGTGTTACCAATGCTTGGAGTTCTTTCTTGGCGGTACTTCGACTGATACCACACTGTTCCTGATACTGCACCATGCGAAGCCGATATGCGCCATCAGTGATCTCAAGACCGCGCTTGGAAAATAATCGCGCCATCAATCGCGCCATTTTCGGCGTAATCGCGCCATCCACACGCGGCCTATGTAACACCGGCCCGATACTTGCTACTGCGCCCCTGTCCTATTTGCTGTACCCAACCTGTCTGCACCAATCCGCGCAGATCCCTTAAGGCAGTATTGATAGCAACTCCAAAGTCAGTGCGATACTGCTGGTTTGTCAGTTCCTTCCCTTCATTCACCATCAACCGCAACGCCTCCACCTGTCGCTCGTTCAATCCCAACGCGCGCAGATCGGTCACGCCTTCTTCGGGGATCAGGTCGAGGATCTTCTCCCCCGGCCCGGTAAACGTCACTTTGAACGTCTGCCCCACTTCCTGGAAGACCGGCTCCGGCAGGCCATGACCGCGCATCCAGCGACGCATGCGCATGATGCCGGTGTTCCAGCGTTCGATGTAACGGATGTTGAACAGCAATTCGGCGATTTGGCGGTTACGCAGAGCGTACTCCTCGCCCAGGGTGTCCAGCGTCAACGGCGCAGGCAGGCGGCCAGGGCTTTGCACCTCAATCCGATCGCTGAAGACCGAGACGCGCACCTCCACGTCGGCGCGCTCGTAGTCGCGATGGGCCACGGCGTTGGCGATCGCCTCGCGAACGGCAGGATAGGGGTACTCGGTGATCTCACGGCGCTCGAAACCGGTGATCTTGGCTGCAACACGGGTATTGCGCCGCACGAAACGCTCCGCCTCGTCAATCATCTCCGGCAACGTACCGGTGCAGTCGAGTCGATCAATGAAGTTCAACGCGGTGGTCCCCTGGAAGCGCGCGATCCGCACCATGGTGTAGGAGAAGAACTGCTGCGGCCGTTTGCCGAAGAGGAGAAGCGCGGCCGTGGTGAGCACGAGCCGGCCGTCGCGTTCCGCGGCCACGCCCAGCCGTTTGAGATTTTCGGCCAGCGGCGCGGTCAGGTCAGCAGGGATGCCGCGTTCCTGGGTCGCCCGCTGCAAATACCAGCGCAGCTTGACCTCATCCAGATCATCCAGCGTGGCATCAGGCACCTCGCGCCGGTCAAAGGGCAGTTGACGCCGGGCCAATAGGAGTCGCTCGTACTCGTTGCGATCCATTTGGACAGTGACCGCGCCGACCCGCTTGAAGGCGCGACCGAACGCCAGGTGTGGCTTGTCCGCACTCTCTGGCACAGTGATGGCGACCACGACCCGATCCTGCACGGTCACGTGCTCCACAGACGGGTAGATCGCGGGGTCGGTGTTGCCGGTGATGCGATTGACGATGCGCTCGCGGGTGGTCTGGCCGACATCCACTCCCACGATCCGTCCGTCAGGATGCACGCCGATGAGCACAACTCCGCCGCGTGTATTCGCAAAGGCAGCAACGGTCTCCACGGCCTTTTCAAGCTCGGCGACGGAACGCTTGAACTCGACCGTTTCCCCTTCGCCCCCGGCGATGAGCACCAATAGCTCTTCGGGTGTCATGCGTTACTACTCCTCTGATCCTTCACCCTCTCCAATGTCGCAATAGCAACTGACTTCCACGTATCTTCCACAATGCCGTGGAAGATACGTGGAAGATCTGATCCGTGGCTGCAATGGTCACTCAATGGTTATCCAATGGTCATCTAATGGCAATACCCGTGAATGAAACCTTGCCACAGCATTGCCTTGCCAGTTTACAGAATTGTGGTATCCTGATGCCAACCTTGCCAGGAGGCGCACATCATGGATATCACGAGTGTGGCTTTCGCCGTTACCC
>VGOD01000343.1 GCA_016876015.1 Chloroflexota bacterium | reverse complement strand
CGATGACGTGGGCGCGCTGCCCTTCAGCCGGGATGGTAAAGTCCACCGTGTGCCAGTTGACGTTCATCGAGCCGCGCAAATAGGACGGTCGCTCCGGCAGTTCGAAGGGCAGCGCCTTGCCGTTCTCCGCCACCAGTTGGCCGTTGCGGAACACCAGCCGCGCCCGGAACTCCTGCGGGTCGTCGAACACCATCAGGTCGGCGCGGCTGCCCGGCCGGATGCCCCCGCGGTCGTAGAGACGAAACCACTCCGCGGTGTTGAGGGTCGCCATGCGCACTGCGGCCACCAGGTCCATGCCCGAGCGGATCGCGCTGCGCACCAGGTAGTCCACGCCGCCCTGGTCCAGCAGATCGGCCGGGTGGCGGTCGTCGGTGCAGAAGCAGATGCGGCGCGCATTCTCGGCGGTGATCAGCGGCAGCAGGTCGGCCAGGTTGTGGGCGTTGGTGGCCTCGCGCACCAGGATGTACATCCCCAGGCGCAGCTTCTCGCGCGCCTCTTCGGCGGTCGTGCACTCGTGGTCGGACCCGATGCCGGCGGCCACATAGGCGTTGAGTGACCGGCCGTTCAGTCCGGGCGCATGGCCGTCGAGCACGCGCGTCTTGAACGCGTCCAGTTTCTCCAGCACTCCGGCGTCTTCGCCGACGACGCCAGGGTAGTTCATCATCTCGGCCAGACCCAAGACCCAACGGTCGTTTTGCAGCGCGGCGATGTCCTTCGCCTCCAGATAGGCGCCAGCCGTGGCCATGTGGGTGGCGGGCACGCACGACGGCACCATCACGAACATGCTCAACTGGCCGAACTTGGCCTGGTCGAACATGTAGCGGATGCCGTCGAGCCCGAGCACGTTGGTGATCTCGTGCGGGTCTGCGATGACCGAGGTGACTCCGCGCGGCACGACTGCCTGGGCGAACTGGCGCACCCCCACCATTGAGCTTTCGATGTGCACGTGCGCGTCGATCAGACCGGGCGCCAGGTAGCTGCCCTTGAGGTCAAGCTCCTTCTTGCCCTCGTAGCCTGGGCCGATGCCGGCGATGCGTTCGCGGTGAATCGCCACGTCGGTTCCGTAGACCTCGCCGGAATAGACGTTGACGAGTTGCGCGTTGCGCAGGACGATATCCGCGGGCGCATCGCCGCGCGCTACACAGATCATGCCGTTGAGTTCCATGGCGGCTCCTCTTTCCTGGACTGGCTACGCGTCAGGCGTTCAGCGTTGGCCGATTATACCACAAGCCAACGCCGCTGCGATCTGCGCGGCCACGGCGGCGTTGTTTTCCAGCAGCGCCAGGTTCGCCCGCAGGCTGGCTTCGCCGGTCAACTCGCTGATGCGCGCCAGCAGGAAAGGCGTCAGCGCCTTGCCCCTCACGCCCTGCGTTTCCGCCTCGGCGAGCGCCTGGCCGATGGCCGTCTCCATCTGGCCGGCCGGCAGCTCGAACGCCGGCGGTACTGGAACGGTCACCAGCAGGGCGGCCGGCAACCCCAATGCTCGCTGCGCGCGAAAGAGCGCCGCGACCTCCTCCGGCGTGTCCGCCCGCACATCCACCGGCAGCCCGCTCGATCGGTTGTAGAAGGCAGGGAATTCGTCCGTTCCGTAGCCGACGACCGTCACGCCGTGCGTCTCCAGCCATTCCAGCGTCGCGGGCAGGTCCAGGATCGCCTTGGCCCCCGCGCACACGACGATGATGGGCGTTTGGGCCAGCTCGGGCAGATCGGCGGAGATGTCGGTGGATAGGAGGTTGGTGTATTGCGTATTGCGTATTGCGTATTCCGTGCTGATGCGATGGACCCCGCCGATGCCGCCGGTGGCGAAGACCTGGATGCCGGCGCGGTGCGCGGCCCAGGCGGTGGTCGCCACGGTGGTTGCGCCATCCAGTTTGCGCGCGACGACGATGGGCAGATCGCGGCGGCTGACCTTGCGGACGTTCGGCGTGATGGCCAGATGCTCGATCTGCTCGCGACTCAGCCCGACGATGATCTCGCCGGCGATGACGCCGACCGTGGCTGGTTCCGCGCCCGCCTCCCGCACGATCTCCTCCAGCCGGAGGGCCAGCCGCAGGTTGTGCGGGTAGGGGAGGCCATGGGAGATAACGGTGGATTCGAGGGCGAGGGCGGGAAAGGGATAGCTGATCACTTTGGTTTCCGGGTGTCAGAGACCCTGGCAATACTGGGACGAGTCCAGGGCTGATGCAGCCGTGGTCGCTGTCAATCAGCCGGTGGATGCTGACGGATCTCTGCCCAAGATGAGCGAGCCTCGACAGCCAGGGGGCGATTCAGCCAGACGCCTTGAGGGCTTAGTCTTCGCTGCCATGTGAGATGAGAGGGCTTTCCTGATTCGCCACGGCAAAACCTCGGTGTGCGAGAACGGCCAGAGCTCTTGCGCGACGGAGCACCGCGCGATCGTATAGATCCACCAGATGCGCTAACTCTGCCGATTCTGCTCCGCTCAGCGGCCGCAGGCCCCCCGCATGACTCAACTGATCCAGCCGGCGGCGTTGAGAAGGGGATAGGGAGGACTCAGTAGCCGCCCACAAGGCCTCATCACTGAACAGGCTCATTGCCGCCAGATCATCGGCGAGTTCAGGGGCCAGATCGAGACTTGCAGGAAGAGCCACGCTCACAGTTGTAGCCAGCACATCCTCAACCGGACGGTATGTAGCCTGGGAAATGCGCTGCAGTCTCCGGTAGATCGGTTCGGGAACCTGCACACTGACAGTGCTGCCTTGATATGTCATGGAACCACCTCTCGAAAGGCATTATAGGCGGGCAGCCCCTTCCTGTCAAAACGCTTCTATGCCGCCTGGCTTCGATATTTGTGACCCATGCGCTGACGGGCGCAGTCGCGAGATGCTCGCTCTGCTGGCGGCTCAGCGCGCCGACGATCTCGCCTGCGATGACGCCGACCGTGGCTGGTTCCGCGCCCGCCTCCCGCACGATCTCCTCCAGCCGCAGGGCCAGGCGCAGGTTGTGGGGGTAGGGCAGGCCGTGCGAGATGACGGTGGATTCGAGGGCGACGGCGGCCACGATCTCATCCCGTGGAGGCGGCCCGGTCGGAATGCAGGCGAGCGAGCTCGGCTCGTAGATGCGCCAGTTCGGCTTCGGCGGCTGTCGCACGTTTTTCCGCTGCCCGTCGCGCCAGCTCCGCCTCCTGGTAGTCGCGCAACTCCTGACCGGCCGTCGGATCGTAGAAGCGCAGCCGGCCATCCCTCAGCCGCAGCTCCAGGCCCAAGACCTGGCTAGGGAGGGTCAGCGCGGCAGTAGCGTCGGCTCGTGACTGTATGGGCGCATAATCGCCGCCCCTTCCCAACCGATACCCTTGCAAGGCCGGCTTCAGGTAGTCGCCGGTCGGATCGTACTGGAAATACTCACGCACTTGCAGGTGCGCGTAGAGGGCGCGTTTGGTGCCCTGGTCCTCCCAACGGGTCGCTCGCGAGGTAATCTCAATGACCAAGTCTGGCCCTTTGCCTTCCTGCCAGATGAAGTAAGAAGGCCGGTCGCGCTTGGGCACGCCGATGACCACGAACACATCCGGCGCAACCACGGCATCGGGGTTGCCCTTTTCGTAGTAGACGAACAGATTGCCCGACACGTAGACATCGCTGCGCTCGCGAAAGAACAGATCCAGGGCTTCGACCGCGTAGGTGAGCGGTTTGCGTTGGAAGTCGCTCTCGGCCATCGGTTTACCGTCCGTTTCGGGATACTGCACGGCTGGCCGGCGAAGCGGCCGTGTTTGCACGCGCGGAAAGGTGACTGCCGTGGTTACACTCATCGAGAACTCCTCGCTTAGCCGGATGTTGGCTCTATCTGAAGCACTTGTGCCGCAAGCTCATATTGCTTGCGCCGCACTAACATGCTGGCCACATCGGTTCGCAACTCAGCCATGTCCCCCGGGGGCAGAATACTATGGGCGTGTGTATAAGCCATCATGTCATAGATGTTCACACTTGCCATGAGCGCGGCCTTTTCCAGTGTCAGGTCGCCGCGGCCATACAATCCTGCCGCGTACTCGATTCGCGCCTGCCTGGCGCCGTCGCGCAGCAACCTCTGGATCACCTGCGCACGCGATGTGGATTGCCATTGCGCAAGCAGGTTCAATGTCTCCAATGTCTCGGCTTCGATATTCAGTCTTCCCAGGTTAAGTGCTTGTACGGTCATGTTGCAGACCCTCCGAGATCAAGCGTCCGAGGCGGAGCAATTCCGCCAGCTCACTTGCTTTCATGTTCCGCACCTGGGCCAGCCTAAGCAAGCTGGCCTCGAATTCTGACAGGCTGATCAGGCCTGCCACCATTGCCTCAAGGAGCAGAGTCTCCGTACGACAAAACTCTATCCCCATCACAACTGCGGCCGTACGAGCTCGTACATCGTCAAGGACGGCGAGACATTGCTGTGCTGCCGCCTCCACAATGGTTTCCTGCTCACCAGGCCCAAGCGCGGAAGGAAACGTAGCCCGATTGAGAAGGTTCTGCGCGGCTAAGGCCAATGAGACCACCTGGATCGAGCCATCGCGGACGGCGCGTGCAATCCTGGCAGCATCGCGATGACCGGCGCTCTGACCGCCTGTCACCGCCTCGTTGTAGACACTGGTCGTGATTGCGAGGCCGTGATAAACCTTGTCCGCCAGAGAGAGAAGGTCGGCTTTTCCCAGATAGATCAGCGCGCTGGCATCGAGCTTGGCCGTCATCGCCCCTCGTGTTGGATCCTGAATGCTGAGCACGGTGAACAACTTTCCCTGCGCCCCACAGGACGGATTTTAGCACTTGTCGGTCTGAGAGTCAACGTGGAAGCAGGTGACCAGCCAATGTGGATTCCAGGAGACACGTGGTGCGAAGAAGCGCCATGGAATAGGATGGTTTCGGAGTACTTGGGCGAATTCGGAGACCGTGTGAGACGCGCGATCGTCGTTCACTGAAAACCGGCAAGTCGCGGCGACTGACGTGCAGACGCTCGGCGCAGCGGCAGGGCGCGCGATCTGCGCGCGGCTCAGCCCGACGATGA